>NZ_JAPVZB010000033.1:0-1359 GCF_041432125.1 Streptococcus sp. 20925_1_77 | reverse complement strand
TTCTGTATTGCACAGGACTGAGTCCTTTTAGTTTTACCTTAATTCGTTTGCTGTTGTAATAATCAATATAGTCTACAATAGCTTGTTCCAATTGCTCAAGTGAGTGAAATGTCTTCTCGTAACCATAAAACATTTCGGATTTCAAAATACCAAAGAAGGATTCCATCATGCCGTTGTCTGGGCTGTTACCTTTACGTGACATAGATGGTTGAATTCCCTTACCCTCTAAAAATCTGTGATAAAAATCGTGTTGATATTGCCATCCTTGATCACTATGAAGAATGGTATTCTCGTAATGTTCCTCACCGAAAGCCTGGTCTAACATATCTTTCACTTGTATCAAGTTCGGTGACGTAGAAAGATTATAGGCGATAATTTCGCTGTTAAAACCATCTAAAACTGGTGATAAATAGAGCTTTTGACTGCTTGCCGGAATGGCAAACTCTGTCACATCTGTGTAGCACTTTTCCATTGGCTTCGATGCTTCAAACTGGCGTTGAATAAGGTTATCTGCTTTCTTGCCAACTTCTCCTTGATATGAAGAATACTTGCGTTTACGACGAATTCGGGCACTTAAACCAAGGATCTTCATCAGACGTTGGACTTTCTTATGGTTCACTACAAAACCACGATTCCTCAATTCTAGAGTCATTCTGCGATAACCATAATTTCCTTTGTGCTCAGTAAAAATAGCTTGAATTTCATCTTTAATATCATGATTTTTATCGCTTTTATCTAACTGCTTTAGCTGGTAATAATAGGTTGAACGTGCTAGCTTAATAATCTTTAGAAGAATCTCTAAGGCAAACTCTGTTACCAATCCTCGGACAATTTCTGTTTTTCTTCTAGCTCTTTTTCCTCCTTCAATCGGAGTTCTCTCAACTTTTTTAGAATGGCATTCTCCGCTCTCAGGTACTCATTTTCTGCTTGAAGACGTTCTAATTCTGTCATCTCTTCGGGTTTCTTCTTTGGTTTACGTCCCATTTTAGATGGTCTCCCTCTTGTTTTCTCAACAATAGTATACCCGTTTTTCTTATATTGTGCTATCCAATTAGGCAACATTCCAACACTTGGAAGAGCATAATCTAGAGACACCCTTATTTGAGAGCGACCTTCAAGTAGAACTTTATCAATGACCTCTTGTTTTAGTTCAGGTGAATAGTAACAATTCTTTCCTTTTTTGACGATTTTTATTCCATAACGATCAATCAATTTAATCATGTACTGAAGATTGGGAATTGTTATCCCAAATATATTTGAAATCTCTTTGAAGGTTCGCCCTTGTTTTCTAAGTTCATAGATCTGAACTTTATCTTTATAAGTTAATTTCATAATAAAAACACCCCAAAAGTTAGATTT
>NZ_JAPVZB010000032.1:0-2643 GCF_041432125.1 Streptococcus sp. 20925_1_77 | reverse complement strand
CGACAATCCAAAGACAATTGAGAGGCTAGGACTTTTTTCCCAGCCCCTTTTTCTTGTTATAAGTTGTGATGCTTACTGGCTCCTTTTGTCATGGAATAATATTTTTATTTTAAATTTTGTAACAGAAATGATAAATACTAGTTAAAGAGGATTTGTGTAAATACCTGGGAATCAAGCGTTTGCGGTATTTTTTTGTGGAGAAGTATTTGCCAACAAATTGCAATACAAATTAACTGATTTTGTAATAATTCTAGTGTATACTATTAAGAGTAGATCACAAGTCTACATTGTTGCAAGGGGAGAACTTCCCACATACATGTCTATTGACAATAAAACTTGATCGTAATATCGCTGTTAGTAAAATGAGAGTTTGAACATAGTGTAGATTTTATCGACCTTTTTCATATTAAAAAATATTTTTCAAATTCCCCTTGCGCAAGCTCTTCCGGATTCCTCCGGGAGAGTTTTTTTGTTAAGGAGAAAAGGTAGAAGGCCTTTTGAGTCTCTTTTGAAAGAGTGGCTCAGCAGCTATTATTTATGGTAAAATAGAACATATTCGTCGAGGGGAAGGAGTGAGGACTTTGTTGAAGATTTTTGTGTTAGAAGATGAGTGGATCCAGCAATCACGAATCGAAGCGGTCTTGCAGGAACTTATCGCTCAGAAATCCTTGCAATGCAAAGTGCCAGAAGTGTTTGGAAAGTCCAGTCAGTTGCTGGATGCTATCACAGAGAGAGGCGCTCATCACCTATTCTTTTTAGATATCGAGATTAAAGGTGAGGAGAAAAAGGGTCTAGAGATCGCAAAAGAGATTCGTAAGAAAGATCCCCATGCGACCATTGTCTTTGTCACCACTCACTCTGAATTCATGCCCATTACCTTTCAGTACAAAGTAGCCGCCTTGGATTTTATTGATAAAACGCTGAGCGAAGAAGAGTTCAGAGAGAGAATCAGCTCAGCCATCGACTATACCTTGGAGCAAGCTGGGACCACGATTGCGCAAGATGCTTTTACATTTGAGAGTGCGATGGCGCGTGTACAAGTTCCCTTTAATAAGATTTTGTATGTTGAAACGTCTCCAACTATTCACAAGGTCATTTTACACACCCAGGATGAGCGCTTGGAATTTTACGCTAGTATTGCCGATATCGAAAAAGCAGATCCTCGCTTGTATCGGTGCCACCGCTCCTTTGTGGTGAATCCACAAAATATTACGAAGATTGATAAAGAAGACAAGAAAGCTTTTTTTGAAAATGGGGACAATTGCTTGATCTCACGGACCAAGTACAGAGGCTTACTGGAAGCTTTGAAAAAATAGAAGGGAGAAAGAATTGCTGTTAGATATTCTAATGTCTTACCTAAAGTTCTTCGTCAGCATGCTGATCTATCGTCATATCAGTAGACAAGAGTTCGCTTGGCGCTGGCTCTTTTTGTGCCCCTTCTTCTTTGCAGTCGTCTTTACCCTTGTGCCACCGGTAGGCTTTTTTGGCTATTTCTTAGTATTTATTGCCTATAGTTTCTACCGAAATCGTAACATACGACACCTTTTGAATATTTTTTACGGGCTCTACCCGGTTGTCATGGAGAGTCTCATTGCGCGTCTCTTAGCCTTTTATGTCTTTCCGATGCTCGGGATTGTACTTGTTCATGAGGCATCTGTCAGCTGGTATGATGCTCTACTTGAATTGCTGGTCTTTCCTGTTTATATAGGAATCACTAAATTGTTAAAACTAGATTTTACAGATCTAAAAGTAGGGTTTCAACGGCAGTATTTTAATCGTTTCCTACTCCCAATGGATCTTTCCATGTTTGTGTATTTGCTCAGTGTTGTAGGTCTGGTGGTTTTTGAGGATGCTATTCCTCATGCAGATGCTTTACGGGAACAGTTAAATAGTATTTATCTGATTTTGTTTTTTGTGATGCTCTTGTATTTCAATGCAGTGTCCAAAGAACGATTGAAACAAGAGATTCTAGAGCAAAAAGATAGGCAACTGCAGGAGTTAGCCAACTATAGCCAACACGTCGAAATGCTCTACGGGGAGATTCGTGCCTTTCGTCATGACTACCTGAATATTTTAACCAGTCTCAAATTAAGTATTGAGCATGAAGATCTCAATGCGATCAGGGAAGTCTATGAGAATGTTCTTCGAGAGAGTGGCCAGCAATTTTACGATAGCAAGTTTGATATTGCCAAACTCAGTCACATTGAAAATCCAGCTGTAAAAAGTGTTCTGTCCGCAAAATTGTTGGAGGCTCAAAACAAAGGGATTGGGATCTCTGTCGAGATCGATGAACCTGTTCGTGATCTATTCATCGAGGTTTTAGATTTCATCACCTTCTTATCCATCCTTTGTGACAATGCTATCGAAGCGAGTCTTGAATCAGATGACCCACAGCTGACTCTTGCCATGCTCCAGGAGGAAAACTCCCTCATCTTAATAGTTGAAAATAGTACAAAAGCTGAAAAAATAGATCTGGCGAGAATTTTTGAAAAGGACTACTCAAGTAAAGGAGAGGGCCGCGGTCTTGGCTTGTACAAGATCCAACAATTACTGGAAAAGTATCCCAAAACGACAGTGTCTACCAAGAGTTCAAACTACCGATTTACTCAGAGCCTGACCTTTTGGAAGGAATAATGGAAGAGA
>NZ_JAPVZB010000031.1:0-3223 GCF_041432125.1 Streptococcus sp. 20925_1_77 | reverse complement strand
AATTCGTCTAGCCTTTTTAACTCTAAGTTTTGCTTATTTTTAACCCAGTCCAGCTTCTCCTCAAAGCTAGTCTCTCGCATATTCAGCTCAAACTTATCTCCGAACAGCTCGCCAATGCTTTGAGCTTCTTCGACTTCTTTCGGGGTCATAAATTCGCCCGTGTTCGTGTTCATGAATTGAGGTGCACCATAATCTAGTACAAGCTCGCTCTCAATCTCTTTGTAGGCCATCTCTTGTTTGAATTCTGCGACTGTTAAATGTTTAGCCTCGCTATTTCTTGCTCCTCGCTCAATTTCAAAGCCTTGCTCTCTCATGTACTTTGGTAAATCGTCTTGAATTTTAAGCAACTCTTCACGGTCAAACATAGCCTTAGAGGACAGTTTGCCGTCACGCATTGGCACAACACCCATGTGCATGTGAGGCGTGCTCTCGTCGAGGTGTACGCTGGCATAAGCGATATTTTGCTCGCCATAGTTTTGAGCAAAATAGTCTTTGGCAGTTTCAAAAAATTCTCTTGTTTCTTCCGGACTGAGGTTTTCAAAAAAAGCCTTATCTGACGTGATAATCCATTCATCACAGAGGACGGCATCTTTTCGGATTGCCCGTTGTGAAATTTTATTTTCGTTCACGTAGTCCTTAATTTGAGCCTCGTAAGACAGCCCTCGGTCTCTCTCGGTCAGCTCATAGTTGAGATGTGACTTATCGGGATCAATATCCTTGTTTGAATGGTTTTCAAAAACTCGTTCATTATGACGATAAGCACCACCCAAATTCCCAGCTTTCATTTTCTGCATTCTCGCTACAATATGGCTCATATCTTTCCCTTTCTTTCGGTGTCATTCGAATAGCGAATGACAGACGAGCCGGCAAGCCTATTGCTCGTCATTATGAAACATCTTAGCTAATATTTTAGCACAATTTTCGGTGCAACTTCCATGTAAAGTATAACGCACTATACTTTACTTCGTAAAAGTGCGTTCTCCGAAGGCTCTTGGCAGAGGGCTAGCTCACCCACCCACTCCAGGGCGAGCTACAAAAAAAGTCCTCGAACCGCAAGGACATTTTTTGAAAGTTGGGCGACTTCGATAAGTCACCCAAAGTCATTTTGAAAAAATGACTAGTCGGACGGCTTCGCTATTGTCCGACTGGTTAGATACGGCTCTCGTACAAGCCGTCCATAACCATTGAACGAATGACGTTCAAATCTGACCCGTCCTCATCAAGATAGCTCAAGATTTTTTTCAAAGCATCATGCATATAGTCAGCCTCAATCACTAACTGCTTTCGGTTGCATTGGCTAAATTCGCTTGTTTCTTCTAGGTTGTTCTCGTCATAATACTTCTCGAATAAGTCCATTTGTATTCTCTCTTTCTCAGTCTAAATAATCATAGATATCTGTTTGAACTTCTGAATTGTCCAGTCTAGATAACATTTCTTGCTTTTTACTCTCTAATTCGGCTTTTGTCTCTTCGCTTGTCGTGTTTACGTAATCAGCATTCGACCAAGTAGGGACGTTTGACTTGCTTTTCTGCTTTTGTTTTGGCTTATTGAATTTATTTGGATCATACGATTCAGATTTTTCTGGTTCCCAAGTGAATTCATACCCCAAAACTGGATTGCCTCGCTTGTTCGACTTAATTTTTTTAACTTTGAGATTGTCAAAATAAGGGGATAGTTGACTCAGAATAGGCTTTAATACAAGCCTATCAATCTCACTAGGTCTATATGTTTTCGGGGTGTCTAGTATCCGTTTCAAATCCTCAACAGAGAATTCTTTTTGTCCTAACGTTCTCCATTGCTTGAGAAGTCGATACATGGTTTTAGCGTAAGTCGAACGAATGGAGGTAAACTCTTCTAGCTCGTACCGTGTAAATTGAGTTTCTAGCTTGTTCAAAATATAGTCAAAATTGGCAGATACCTTAACTTCGATTGTCCGTTTCTCTAAGTCCACCTCAAAGATTTCAAACAAAGTCATCACTCTAAATTTTCTCTCAGATTGCTCAAAGTAGGTTAGCTGTCCAATTTTTTTAACTGCTGTAGTTATTGTTTCTTCCCAACGATACTTTCTAGATGAACTAGCAAGCAATTTTAACTCATCAGTATCAAACACAAGCTTTTTCAAACCTTGTTCTTTTGCTTTTGTCAGTATTGCGAAAAAGAAATTCATCTCTTCTGCAGTCCATGTCCGCATAATAACTGTATTTAAATCATTGTGATATTTCACTACCTCACTAGTCATAAAGACACCTCCATTTATTGTCTTTATAATAACACATTTTTTATTAAAAGACAATATATATATTGTCTTTATTTTTGCACATTTTGTACCCTAAGTCTGCACATTTTGTACCCTAAGTCTGCACATTTTGTACCCTAAGTCTGCACATTTTGTACCCTATAAAAGCTGAAAACCCTTGTGGCTCTAAGGCTCGTGAGTGCCCTAAATATATATAAAATATATATAAAATATATATAAAGGGGCCTCACTTCGTTTCGACCCTCTTTTTTTACCGTTAGAAAAAGACCCTTTCGGGTCTGTTCAATCGCTCAAATGTTGATGATTTTCTCAATGACTTTGGTCACGACTTTTACGATTGGCGTGATTTTTTTCAACTCGTCCATGAATAGCTTAAATGCTTTATCGGGCATCAACTCTTTGAGTTTATCAGCCATTTTAGCATTCTTCTGCTTCAAAACTGAATTCTCGTCTTTAAGGGCCTTTAATTCGTCTTTTAAGGCTTTTACGTTATCGCCCTTCATTTTGTCCTTGGCTTTCTGTAATTGAGCCTCAAATCCGTTTTTAGAGCCTCTGAGCGGTACTTGGCTTTTAGCTTGTTGTAATTCTAGCTCTTTTTGGTGAATTACGTTCTTGCTTCGGTAAATCAAACCCTTAAATTCTTCAAATTGCTCTTTGGTCAGCTCCACCCGTTCACTCCCTAGAAGTCCCTTTTTCGGCTTAATTTGTCCTAATTCGCCCTCGTCCATGATTTTTAGATCCGTTAATCGGGCATTTTGTTTGGCTAGTTTTAAGTTCTCGCTCTCAAAAGCCGTTATTTTGGCTTCTAAGGCCTTTGAACGAGTTTCTAGGGTATTTATATACTCCTCGGCCTCAGAGAGCTCAGAGAGGCCCTCAGACACCTTAAAATCGATTTTAGATAGTTCTTCGTGCTTTTCATTGAGCAAAGACTCCAGGCCTTGGACTTCTTCTTCCAACGGTTTTTTT
>NZ_JAPVZB010000030.1:0-3588 GCF_041432125.1 Streptococcus sp. 20925_1_77 | reverse complement strand
CCTAATACTATCAAGACTCCAGACGGTAAGACATACAAGATCGTACCGAAAGGTGACTACCCAGTAGGTAAAGTTGATGGCGATGGACACTTGGAATCATCTGATCCAATTAAAGGTAAAGTTGACAAACCACGCTCAATCATCACTTACGTTTACAAAGAAGTGAAAGAAGAACCAACTCAACCTAAGGGTAATGTATACGTTCACTATGTAGATGAAAATGGTAATACTATCAAGACTTCAGTAGTGGATGAAAAAGACCAACCAGTAGGTAAAGACTACGATACAGTTGTGGATAACCGTCCTAAGACGATCGCAACTCCAGATGGTAAAGTCTATGAATTGGTACCACAAGGTAACTACCCAGTAGGTAAAGTTGATGGACAAGGTCACTTGACGACAACTGACCCAACAACTGGTAAAGTCATCGAAGGTGATAAGAACGTTACTTACGTTTACAAACTTGTGAAGACACCAAACACTTCAGTGCCACCAACTCCAACACCAAATACACCGGTAGATCCAACACCTAATAAACCAATGGATCCAACACCAAACACACCGGTAGATCCAACACCTAATACACCAGTGAACCCAGTTCCTGAGCAACCAGCTCAACCAGCTCCAGCTCTTGAACAACTTCCAAATACTGGTGAAACAGGATCTGTAGCTTCAGCTCTTCTTGGAGCAGTTGCAGGGGTTGCAGGGGTTGCGGCACTTGGACGTCGCAAAAAGGAAGATGAAAAATAATCTTCTATCCTAATTTGATTCGGTCATTTCAGGTATGTGGGAAATGAAAAAGGATCCAAAAAGAGAACCTTCGGGTTCTCTTTTTGTGTGCTGTTATTTGTGTTAATAATTAGTCTTAATTAGTTACTTTTGGGGAAAATTAGTGTATAATAACTCGATATCTAAAATTTAAGGAGCAGGCATGTTTTTTAAACGTTCGAAAGGGGAGTTTCGCGAAACGGAGCGGATCACACGTTTTAAATTGATCAAATCGGGAAAAACTTGGGTGCGGGCGTCCATCTCGCAGCTAGGGCTTTTTCGTGTCTCTCGTACTGATGCGACTGATGAAATCGTGAGACCTTTCGAAACATCTGCTGATCCAGTTCCAGCTCCGATTTCTAAAGGGATTCTTGTGTTGGGTGCTCTTGTTGGGGCAACTACAATTGCTGATCCAGTTTTTGCTGAGGAAAATGAGATGAATGCGGCTCTGGAATCTGAGATCAGTCCAGCGACAGGAGTGGTTGGGCAAGATAGTTTTGTCTTGGGGACAACGTCTATCGCAGATTCTGCGTCAGCCAGTCAATCCATGAGTGAATCTATCTCATTTTCAGAGTCAGCTAGTGAAAGCGACTCTCTGTCTCAATCGGTATCTTTGAGTGAATCTCATGTTGTCAGTGTTTCAGCGAGTCCGTCCACTTCAGAAACGGCAAGCCATAGTCTCTCAGAAGATAATTCTATCCACAGGGCTACTTCAGAAACGAGTGAGGAAGAAGCAGTGGCTCAGACAACTCACTCGGAGGACCAGGTGAAGCGTCTGCAGGTATTGGCCTTGGATTTATATACCTATCGGGCACAGGCTCTGGAAATCCCTGGGACAGAATCTGCTATTGAAAATGGAGATCTGGCTTTAGAGGCTATTCGTACAGGATTATCCAATCCGGGAATTCAAATGGATGCCGTGGAAAGCCAAGCCAAGAGTGCTCGCAATCGCTTGGTTAATGCGGTGCTTCGTGCTACTTCCGGTCAACGGGATCCTCGGACAGGACGTGCATTAGATACAGAGAATAGTTTTCGTGCGCCTTTTTTCATGAGTGCTCCTGCAAATAATCATGTAATTACGGCCTATAATTCAGATCCTGTTAAGCTGCAGTACATTGTGAGAGAGCAAATTGGTGGGGTCGTCCTGACCTATATGGGCTATGCTCCTAACAGCGAGCGGGTTGAAGGTGTATTGGTTCCTAATGCTACCTTGAAATCTCCGTTTGCACCGATGTTGATTGAAGGGAAAGTTGGAGACAAAGAGGTCGTAGAGCCTGGTAAAACTTATACGATCACGGTTAGATTTACCAATTCAAACAATCAGTTTATCGATCGCTCTTTCCGAATTAAAGTGTTACCTCAAAATGACGGTATCCGTAACCCAATTAGGCCTGTGACGACAGAGATCTATGTCAATGATACTAGCAATGTAGCAGAGGTTGAAAAAGATAGGATCTGGGAGGCGTTTAAGGCCTCTAATCCCAAAATTGTAAGCTCGAAGGACTTTAAGGAGTATTCTGTCTCTGCATCAGGTGTGGTAACCATTACTTATAAAGATAATACTTCAAATGATGTAACTGTTCCTGTCAAGCGTCTCCCAACGCCGACGGTGACGACGAGACTATTGGAGAAAGCGAATACCCAGACACCTGTAACAGTTACAGGTGCCAGGCCTGGGGCCACGGTCGTTTTGTATAACAACGATGAGGAAATTGGAACGGCTGTAGCCGATGCTTCTGGTCAGGTGATAGTAGTGCCTACAGTGCCATTGCAGTCAGGTGGAGTGAATGCAAAAGCTCTCATCTTCTACGGTGATCATCCGGTCTATTCGGATGCAAGTAATTTGGTTGCGGTAACGATGGACTCAACAGAATATAGTCAATCTGTCTCGAATTCAGAATCGATGTCGACAAGTCAATTTGAATCACTTAGTGCATCAAAAGCAACTTCAAAGAGTGTTCTTGTATCAGTTTCTATCTCCGAATTTGTATCTGTATCAATGTCTGAGTCGGTATCGGTGTTCGAATCAGAATCGACCTCAGAATCAGCGTCAATGTCAGAGTCAGTTTCAACGTCCGAATCAGTTTCAACATCTGAGTCAATTTCAACGTCAGAATCGGTTTCAACATCTGAGTCAGTTTCAAGTTCTGAATCAGCGTCAACATCTGAATCAGTCTCAGCGTCTGAGTCAGTTTCAAGTTCTAAATCAGCCTCAACGTCAGAGTCGGTTTCAGACTCAGAATCAGTTTCAGCGTCTGAGTCAGTGTCAGCGTCCGAATCAGTTTCGACGTCTGAGTCGGTTTCAAGTTCTGAATCAGCGTCAACATCTGAATCAGTCTCGACGTCTGAGTCGGTATCAACGTCCGAATCAGTTTCTATGTCTGAGTCGGTTTCAAGTTCTGAATCAGCGTCAACATCTGAATCAGTCTCGACGTCTGAGTCGGTATCAACGTCCGAATCAGTGTCTGCGTCAGAGTCAGTTTCCGAGTCTGAATCAGTGTCAACATCCGAGTCAGCATCGACATCCGAGTCAGTTTCAGCATCTGAATTGGTTTCGACTTCAGAGTCCGTTTCTGTATCTGAATCAGTCTCAGCGTCTGAGTCAGTTTCAAGTTCTGAATCAGCGTCAACATCCGAGTCAGTTTCAAGTTCTGAATCAGCGTCAACATCCGAGTCTGTATCAACGTCAGAGTCAGCCTCAGAAGAAACTTCTGCTTCATTGAGTGAGTCAGTATCGTCATCTGAATCAGAATCAGAGTCAGCATCAGTTTCAACATCTGAGTCAGAATCGACCTCCGAATCGGTGTCAACCTCTGAATC
>NZ_JAPVZB010000029.1:0-3590 GCF_041432125.1 Streptococcus sp. 20925_1_77 | reverse complement strand
GAAATCGAATTCTAACGAATGACCGATTTCTGTCCCACTCTCTTATCTTCATTTGCTTATAAACTAGACCAAACACTTTCCAAGATATTGGTTTGTTCGCGACCTGGTCCGACTGAGAAGGTCGAAATGCGGACTCCAACCAGTTCGCTGACACGGCGAACATAATTGCGGGCATTTTCTGGCAGGTCTTCTAGGCTGCGGACACCAGTGATGTCTTCTGACCAGCCTGGTAATTCTTCATAGATTGGTTTGCAACGTTTGAGTTGCTCCAAGCTTGCTGGGTAGTGGTCGATGCGTTCCCCATCCAAGTCGTAGGCTACACAGATTTTGACTGTATCTAGACCACTCAAAACGTCAATGGAGTTGAGGGAAAGGTTGGTAATTCCTGATACGCGGCGGCTGTGGCGCATAACAACGGAGTCAAACCAGCCCACCCGACGCGGACGGCCAGTCGTTGTACCGTATTCATGCCCCACTTCACGGATGCGCTCGCCCACTTCATCAAACAGCTCTGTTGGGAATGGTCCATCACCGACACGGCTAGTGTAGGCTTTACATACACCAACAACCTTATCAATCTTACTTGGGCCGACACCTGATCCGATGGTCACCCCACCAGCAACTGGGTTTGATGAAGTAACAAATGGATAAGTTCCTTGGTCGATATCCAACATAACCCCTTGGGCTCCTTCAAAGAGCACGCGCTTGCCGTTATCCAAAGCATCGTTCAAGATGACAGAAGTATCGGTTACATATTGCTTGATTTGTTGACCATATTCATAGTATTCTTCGAAGATATCGTCAAATGACAGAGCCTCTGCATCATAGAGTTTGGTAAATTGACGGTTCTTTTCTTCCAAGTTGATACGAAGACGTTCCGCAAAGACGTCGCGGTCCAAAAGGTCCGCAATCCGGATTCCCACACGCGCAGCCTTGTCCATGTAGGCTGGTCCAATCCCTTTGATGGTCGTTCCGATTTTGTTGTCGCCTTTAGACTCTTCTTGGAGACGGTCCAATTCGATATGGTAAGGAAGGATGACATGGGCACGGTCAGAGATGCGAAGGCTGTCCGTTGATACTCCTTCTTCATGGAGATAAGCCAACTCTTTGACCAATGATTTAGGGTTGACCACCACGCCGTTTCCGATGACAGAGATCTTTTCAGGGAAGAAGATACCAGAAGGAATCAAGTGCAACTTGAACTTTTTGCCGTCGATTACGATGGTGTGTCCGGCATTGTCCCCACCTTGATAGCGAGCAATGACTTCTGCATTGGCTGATAGGAAGTCTGTAATCTTCCCTTTTCCTTCATCACCCCATTGGGTTCCTACTACAACAACTGATGTCATAATTCTTTTTCATATACCATAGATAGTTCCCTATCTATGCCTTTCTTCAAACTAGGGGCAGGAGTCTCACCTGCAAGTTTGTCTTACACTCTATTATAAGAAATTTCCTCGTTTTTTTCAAGGTCGGCTATTTCTTTACTTGGTTTTTTACCCTTAAAATCCGCTTCTCATTTTCCGAACATCCATCTTTTGATCGTCATTTTAAACGTTAAAGAATGATTGTTCGTCTTTTGCCTTCTTTACTTCCTAAAACAGATCCTATTCTATTCAGTTTCTAAGCGAAGCTCTCCCCTGAAAGATTTTATCCCTTCACCGTCTAAATAAATCAAGTTACTCCCTTCACCTCTTTCCCTTTTTTATGCTAAAATAGAAGCTATGGACAAAATTATTAAAACTATCTCAGAAAGTGGCGCTTTTCGTGCCTATGTACTAGACAGTACAGAAACTGTACGAACAGCCCAAGAAAAACATCACACACAAGCTAGCTCCACGGTCGCACTTGGCCGTACCCTCATTGCCAGTCAAATCTTGGCAGCAAACGAGAAAGGAGATACTAAAATTACGGTCAAAGTCCTTGGGACTAGCTCACTTGGAGCCATCATCACCGTGGCAGATACCAAGGGAAATGTTAAAGGCTACGTACAAAATCCTGGAGTGGATATCAAGAAGACGGCAACTGGTGAAGTCCTGGTGGGACCATTTGTCGGAAACGGAGAATTCCTGGTCATCACTGACTATGGTACGGGAAATCCTTATAACTCCATGACCCCTCTTGTGACCGGTGAAATCGGAGAAGACCTGGCCTTTTATCTGACGGAAAGCCAACAAACACCTTCTGCAGTTGGACTCAATGTTCTGTTGGATGACGAAGACAAGGTCAAGGTGGCGGGTGGCTTCTTGCTCCAGGTCTTGCCAAATGCCAAGGAAGAAGAAATCGCGCGCTTTGAAAAACGCATCCAAGAAATGCCTGCCATCTCCACACTTTTGGAATCTGAAGACCATATTGAAGCTCTTCTTGCCGCTATCTACGGGGATGAACCTTTCAAACGCCTCTCTGAAGAAGAACTTCGCTTCCAGTGCGACTGCAGCCGTGAGCGTTTCTTGAACGCTTTAGCGAGTCTGCCAGCTAGTGATCTAAAAGAGATGAAAGATGAAGATCACGGTGCAGAGATTACCTGCCAATTCTGCCAAACCCACTACCACTTTGACGAAAATGACTTGGAGGAACTCATTCGTGACAAATCTTAATACGCCATTTATGATCGGGGATGTCGAAATCCCTAACCGTACCGTCCTAGCCCCAATGGCTGGAGTGACCAACTCAGCTTTCCGGACCATTGCCAAAGAACTGGGGGCGGGACTCGTTGTGATGGAAATGGTCTCTGACAAGGGAATCCAGTACAACAATGAAAAGACGCTTCACATGCTCCATATCGATGAAGGAGAAAATCCTGTATCGATCCAACTCTTTGGAAGCGACGAAGACAGCCTCGCACGCGCAGCTGAATTTATCCAAGAAAATACCAAGACCGATATCGTCGATATCAACATGGGTTGCCCGGTGAATAAAATCGTCAAGAACGAGGCTGGTGCGATGTGGCTCAAGGACCCAGACAAGATCTACTCCATCATCAATAAGGTTCAATCCGTCCTCGATATCCCCCTCACTGTTAAAATGCGGACGGGTTGGTCGGATCCTTCCCTAGCAGTTGAAAATGCGCTCGCTGCTGAAGCCGCAGGTGTCTCTGCCCTCGCCATGCATGGACGAACTCGGGAGCAAATGTATACGGGTCATGCGGACCTTGAGACCCTTCACAAGGTTGCACAAGCCCTAACTAAGATTCCATTTATCGCAAATGGAGATATCCGTACGGTTCAAGATGCCAAACAACGGATCGAAGAAGTCGGTGCTGATGCGGTCATGATTGGTCGCGCTGCTATGGGCAATCCTTATCTCTTCAACCAAATCAATCACTACTTTGAAACAGGAGAAATCCTGCCTGATTTGACTTTTGAAGACAAGATGAAGATTGCTTACGAACATTTGAAACGCTTGATCGATCTCAAAGGTGAGCACATTGCCGTTCGTGAATTCCGAGGTCTCGCCCCTCACTACCTCCGTGGTACCTCAGGTGCAGCCAAACTCCGCGGCGCCATCTCGCAAGCTAGCACCCTAGCAGAGATTGAAGAACTCTTACAATTAAAAGCATAGAAATACAAAAAGCAGAGGCTGGGACAAAA
>NZ_JAPVZB010000028.1:0-4432 GCF_041432125.1 Streptococcus sp. 20925_1_77 | reverse complement strand
TCGACAATCCAAAAATAATTGAGAGGCTAGGACTTTTGTCCCAGCCTCTTATTTTGTTGATTCAGTTTCATGGAGAAGGAGCCAACTATGGGCAGGAATAGAAAGTTCCTTTCCTTTAGGAATAGGGGTTTTTAGGTTGGCATGAGGATAGGCAAATAACAGCTGACTATCGCTCGGATGTTGATAGGTCTGTTCTTGATCACCGATATTGACAAGAATCGTTATTTTTTCACGATCTTTCTCAATCGTGTAGATCAAATGATGATCAGACAACCATTTGACGTCACAGTAGTCGCGAATCTCTTGCCCTTTTTTCAAACGAAGGAGTGGCTGTGATTTCCGATAAGCAATCAATTCTTTAAGAAAAGCAAGTTCTTCTTTGCATTTTGAAAGGGATGTCCAGTCCAATTGGTTGAGACTATCTGGCAAGTTATAGGTGTTTTCTTCGAGCCCTTTTGTGCGGTAACGTTCTTGACCAGCATGGATAAAAGGTACACCTTGGGATAATAATACCAAATGAAGAGCGAGGCGTGAGAGAGCTTTTCGCTCCTCTAGACGAATCTCTTCTTTTTCAAGTTGGAAATAATCAAAAACAGTTGCATTATCGTGGCATTCGACGTACTGAATGGCTTGTTTAGGTTGGATGAAATGAGCAGGTCCTACTTTCCCGACATTTGCTGTTAGGATATTAGAAAAATCATTGGCTGGATGTTGACTATCACAACGGTGACCGGCTAAGAGTGTTCTCTTGACCGTATCCCGGAAATTATCACTGAAAAAGCCAAAATCTGGTAATCGTTTTGAGTTGTACTGGTGAGCGAGCTGGTCTTCAGAGAGGCCTGTATCCATCTTCCACCCTTCGCCATAGAGATAGACGTTAGGATAGATTTCACGGAGCTCCTCTGCAATCTCTGTCATGGTTTGAATGTCTAAGATTCCCATCAAGTCAAAGCGAAAACCATCAAAGCCGTAGAGGGAAACCCATTGCTTGAGGGATTGCTTGATATAGTGTCTTACCATGGAACGTTCACTTGCGACATCATTCCCACAGAAGGTTCCATTGGTCCGCTCTCCTTCTGCATTATAGCGGTAGAAATAACCGGGTACGATTTGTTCAAATGCATACTCATCGGCCTGGTAGACGTGATTGTAGACCACATCCATGATGACACTAAGATTAGATTGGTGATAGGTTGCAATAGCATCTTGGAGCTCCCAAATCCGTGCATAAGGATCGTTTGGGTCACTGGCATAACTACCTTCTGGAACATTGTATTGGACAGGATCATAACCCCAGTTGTAGGCTTTCCATTGATTCTCTTCATCAACACTACCGAAATCATAGACAGGAAGTAACTGTACATGGGTAATGCCAAGTTTTTGAAGGTAATCAAATCCAAGGATCTGACCATTGAGTTGAGGCGATTCTGTCAAGCCTTTAAACTTACCAGGGTGTTTAAAGCCGGCCTCTTTTTGGACAGAGAAGTCCCGAACGCTCATCTCGTAGATGATTGCTTCTGTCGGGTCTAGTTGACGAGTAGCACGTGTGATAGGACGTGTGATCTTCTTGCGGTCGACGACTAAGCTATCTCCAGAGTTTGCTAAAGAGGATAGAGCATAGGGATCGTGGATCCGACGTTCTAGGCCATTGACACGGAACTCATAGTGGTAGGCAGCTCCTTCCCAGTCCCCTTTAAGCAAAAGTTCCCAGACTCCATTTTCTGTACGATGCATTGGATAGATCTGATCTTCGATATGAAGGGTCACATCTTGCGAAATGGGTGCCCAGAATTTAAATTGCGTCTGATTTGGTGTGTAAAAACTTCCTAAATCTTCTCCAGTATAGGTGAAGGTTTGATCGAAAATGGGTTTGCGAACGATGTTTCGATAGTGGAGTATAGAAGAATTTCCAGTAGCATCGTAGATGGTGTACTCTTCTCCGAGTTCAAGTGGAATAGGGCTTAAGAAATAGTCTCCTGTGTCAGTCGCAGCACTTGACGTTTTGACAGGGATTAAGGCAAGATGACCTTGGTTCGTTTTCAAATAAAAAGGAAGGATATGCTCCTCTCCCTTTTGGATACGAATGAGGTCTTGATCGTCTAAATAAGCAGTAAATGTAGACATAAAGGCTCCTAAAGTTTCGTAATGGTATGGTCAATCAATTGACGGTAGCAAACAGTTTTTCCTTCTTTGTGATCTTTGATGATTTGAAGGATGGTCCGGACAGATTCACGCCCGAGTTCCACCGCATTGATGTCAATATAGGCTTCAATATCGAGTCGTGGCTTGATCGAATCAAAGGAAATAATCGGGATTGTCAGCTGGTGTTCTAATAGGTATTGGCGCACCCCTTCAGCAACGAGAATATCGGTCGTCATAATCGCATCTAGTTCTGTTAACGGTAGACGTTCCATCATTTGATAAGAATTATCTTCTAACATAAAGCCAAATGAAAAATGAACGAGTTTTTCATCGAGAGGAATCCCTGCTTTTTGGAGGGCTTCTTTATAACCTTGGTAGCGGTCTTGAGATACGAACAGTTCTTTGTTTCCCCCGATAAAAGCAATTTTTCGGTAGTTTTGTTGAATGAAATAATCCGTCGCATCAAATGCAGCCTTGATATTATCATTATCCACTAGTGATACAAAAGGTGAAGCTGCCTTTCCGAGAATGAGGAAGGGGAACTTGTCTTTGATCGCAAATTCAACGAGGGGATCATTCGGGTTGGAATAAAGGAAAATCAAACCATCTACACGATTTCCGTAGATGAGTTGTTTGAGGTTGTCGAGCCGCCGTTCTTCATTTTGCCCCGTACAGATTTGGATGGCATAATCATTGTCTGACGCGATCTGGGTAATTCCTCTTAAAACAGTTGGGAAGAAAGGATTCTGGTAGAAAACGTCACTATCGATTGGAAGAACCAAAGCAATGACTTGACTAGATTGGCTGACAAGGCTGCGAGCATTAAGATTGGGATGGTAATCCAACTCGACCATGGCCTCACGGACTCGTTTTTTTGTTTCATCACTAATCGTGGATTTATTTTGGATGACGCGCGTGACAGTTGAAGGCGCGACGCCAGCGAGTTTCGCCACATCTTTGATGGTAACACGCATGAGAAAACCTCCTAGCGGTGATAGTCTGGATCACGGAAGTGGGTCTTATAAAACACCATAGCAAGATAGAGTACAAATAAGACATTTTGGATCATGATCGTCGTAGTAAATACTTGATGGAATAGTAAACTGATGAAGACACTCAGTAAAATAGGGAGTCCCAAGCAATTCAGAATACAATTGAAACATTCCTTGAAAGTTTGTAGTGAAAAGAGTCGAGATTTTCGTGTCAAGTAGAGGAAGAAAGATGCCCCTACGATGAGAATCAAATAATTGACTGTCGATAAGAAGCCAGAGAAAATCACGAGAAAGAGACTGACAGGGAGTCGATTGTCGCGAAACCAATCGCTAGAGATAGCTTGAGTGAAGCTTTTTTTATCCCGAAGGCTCTCTTGATTAATAGCCTGGTATGAGACTGTAGCGAGTTCTTTATTCTCTTTTGAGATAATCAATTGTTTGCGATCAAAATGGAGTGTTAACTCCTTGCCTTCACTAGCCTTTGCCTCTTGGCCTAAGATAACCTGTCCTTTTGAAGTCTTGTGTACAGGGTTAGTCCCTGTATAGGTGAGCTCTTGGTCTTTGATCACGACGTGTTCTTGGATATCTTTCATAACGTCTGTTGATAAAGGATCAAACACATCGCTGACAAAGGTTGTCAAAGGATAGGTTTTGAGTTGAGCATTTTGCAGAGCCACAGGTAATAGTGTGATAGAGATTAGAAAGAAAGAAGTAAAAATCATTTGGAACCAGCTCAGTTTTTTGCGGTTTGCAAAAGAAGAGCGGAAATTGAAGATACTTGCGAAATAATTAAAAGGATAGGGCATAAGATGACCTTTCTAAACATAAGAGTATCAGAAATGCAAAGAGAAATCTCTTTGATTGATTTTATTCTTAACGAAGGGTAGTAAAGAATCCACCATACTACCCTCAACTTAAAAATAAAATGTGCTTGAAATAAAATTCTATTTTATCCTTTATCCCCACCAGCTGTCAAGCCTGAAACAAAGTTCTTTTGTAGGAAGAAGAATAAGATACAGATTGGAACCGCGATCAAAATAGCACCGGCTGCAAAGAAGGCGATTTTTTGATTTTTTTGGTCACTGATAAAGGTTTGAAGACCAACGGCTACCGTATAGTTCACTTCGTCACGAAGCAAGAATTTAGACAAGATATAGTCTCCGAAAGGTCCCATGAAAGCCCAGAGTGCTTGAACGGCAATCATTGGACGAACAAGAGGAAGGACGATTTGCCAGAAGCGACGGAAGTGTCCAGCTCCATCCAATTTCGCAGATTCATCGAGGGAAATTGGAACAGTA
>NZ_JAPVZB010000027.1:0-7132 GCF_041432125.1 Streptococcus sp. 20925_1_77 | reverse complement strand
TTGCTCGACAATCCAAAAATAATTGAGAGGCTAGGACTTTTGTCCCAGCCTCTTGATGGACCTTCCCATCGGATGGTTTAACCCAATTTATTATTGGCCATGATTTCATCAATAAAGCCATATTCAAGTGTTTCTTGTGCGCTCATCCAATTATCACGTTCCGCATCAGCATGCACTTTTTCGATCGGTTGACCTGAATTTTCCGCAAGGATTTTTTCCAAGTTGTTCCGTGTTTTGAGCAAGTGTTCTGCTGCGATCGCCATATCGGTTTGTTGGGTACCACCACCAGTACCACCCATTGGTTGGTGAATCATGTACTCGGCATTTGGCAACATGAAGCGTTTGCCCTTCGCACCACTTGAAGCAATGATAGTTCCCATAGATGCTGCCATCCCCATAACAATGGTTTGGACATCTGACTTGATAAAGTTCATAGTATCTACGATGGCAAGACCTGCTGAGACAGAGCCACCTGGGGTATTGATATACATATAGATATCTTTTGTATTATCTTGGGCATCCAAGAAGAGCAATTGAGCGATAATGGAGTTAGCCATTTGGTCCTCAACTGGTCCTGTTACCATGATAATTCGATCTTTCAACAGACGGGAATAAATATCGTAAGAACGTTCTCCACGACTGGTTTGTTCAATAACTACTGGAATCATCTATTCTTCTCCTTTAGTATCCATTCATTCTCACGATTCGTGAGGTTCAAAGTATATGTGCTATTATAAACCAATGGTCAAAAAAGGTCAAATCTTAAGCACCTTTCGTACGAATCATGAATGGCTTCTTATTTGGTACCGAATAAACGGTCACCTGCATCTCCAAGACCAGGAACAATGTAGCCATGTTCATTCAAATGATCATCGAGGGCTGCTGTAAAGATATCAACATCTGGGTGAGCTTCTTGAAGAGCTTTCACCCCTTCTGGCGCTGATACTAGGCAGACAAACTTGATATGGCTAGCGCCACGTTTTTTCAAGGAATCAATCGCTAGAATAGCGGATCCACCCGTAGCAAGCATCGGGTCTACTACAAAGATACGACGTTGATCAATATCTTCTGGCAATTTCACCAAGTATTCAACTGGTTTCAAGGTTTCTTCATCACGGTACATCCCGATATGGCCAACCTTGGCTGCTGGAACCAAACTCAAGAGACCATCAACCATCCCAATCCCTGCACGAAGAATGGGAACAATAGCCAATTTTTTCCCTGCGATTTGCTTTTGAACGGTTTTGGTAATCGGAGTTTCAATTTCAACGTCCTCAAGAGGCAATTCACGCAAAACTTCGTAGCCCATCAACATAGCAATCTCATCTACCAATTCTCGAAAGGCCTTTGTAGAGGTATCTGTACGACGGAGAATAGACAATTTATGTTGAATGAGTGGATGTGTAATAACTTCTAGTTTTCCCATTTTTGAGATCCTTCTTTCTAAGCTGCCATCTTTTAAAAAGGAGCTTGGATTGAGGAAGAGTCAAACTTTCCCTCTTTCTGTTACTCCTTTTTTGATACGCGCAACACGTGGAAATCTTCATTTCCAACTTTATATTCGTCTTATTATACCAAATTTCACCAAAAAAAGAGAGCCCTTACACTTAATTTTTTAAAGTTCGGACTCACTCTTTCTATGGAAAAATCACAACCATTCCTTGTATTTCTTGATATAGATACGTTTGACAACCGTCACACTCAGCATATAGAGGACAATAATCGCAAACAATAGAACAAAGTACAATCCATTGAGTTGGCTCAACTTCAAGATAGGGGCCAAAGGACTATATGGAAGGGAGGTCACAAAGATGGCTGCTGCTAGGGTCGTCACCACAACTGAGAAGGCTGGACGACTTTGGATAAATGGCAATTTTGGTGAGCGCAACATATGAATAACCATAGTTTGCGACCACATGGATTCGATAAACCATCCGGTTTGGAAAACCATGATAAAGGCTGCTGCATCTGCTGCTCCATAGTTGTAGCCATGACCTAAAATCATTGGGACAACAAGGAAGTAGAGAAGCATGTAGGTAATAATATCAAATACGGATGAAATTGGACCGATCCAGGCCATGAAGCGCATAATAGAATTGGCTTCCCAGATACGAGGTTTCTTGAGGAATTCCTTGTCGACATTGTCAAAAGGAAGGGCGATACAAGAAAGATCATAGATGAGATTGAGCACAATCAAATGAACGGGCGCCATGGGAAGGAAGGGTAAAAAGATGCTGGCAAAGAGAAGAGAAAAGATATTCCCGAAGTTAGAAGAAACCGTCATCTTGATGTACTTAGTCATATTGGCATAGACCTTGCGGCCTTCGACCAAACCTTTTTCAAGGACCATCAAGTCCTTATCAAGCAGGATGACATCTGCTGTTTCCTTGGCAATATCCACAGCGGTATCCACGGAGATCCCAACGTCTGAGACCTTCATGGATGGAGCATCGTTGATCCCATCTCCCATGTAACCAACCTTGTGGCCATTATTCTTGAGGCAGAGGATGATCCGCGCTTTTTGATCTGGTGATAGTTTGGCAAAGACCGTTGTTGTTTCCACAACTTGTGCTAACTCTTGGTCTGTCATCGTATCGATTTCGCTTCCCAAAAGAATCCGCTCGACATCTAGTCCTACTTTTTCACAGACAGCTTGGGTGACCTTTTCATTGTCCCCAGTTAAGATCTTGGTGGTTACCCCATATTCTGCAAGAGCTTTGATCGCTGGAGCTGCAGAAGGTTTTGGTGGATCAAGAAAGGCAAGGTAACCAGTTAGGATCATGTCTCGTTCATCTTCAACACTAAAGATGTCATTTTCGTCCAAATCGGTTTTGTAGCTAACACCCAAAACACGAAGTCCTTGTTCATTTAACTGAGCAACTTCAGCGAGGACCTCTTGACGAACTTCATCTGTCAGGCGTTTAATCTCACCTTTGTATTCAACATAAGTCGATACAGAAAGCATTTCTTCCAAGGCACCCTTGGTCACCATGCTGACCACACCGTCTTCGTCTTTGACAATGACACTCATGCGACGACGTTCAAAATCAAAGGGCAATTCATCAATCTTATGGAAGGTTTGATCCAGGTCGCGAACAATTTCATGTTTCTTGGCTTCTTTCTGGGTCCGATTGATAATCGCTCGGTCCATCAAATTTTTTAGCCCGGTTTGGAAATAGGAATTCAAGTAAGCCCGGCGAAGGACTGATAGATCCAACTCGCCATGGATATCAAGCGGATACTCCAAAACGATTTCATCTTGGGTCAAGGTTCCTGTCTTATCAGTACACAAAATATCGATAGCGCCGAGGTCTTGGATGGCATTGAGCTTTTTGATAACGACTTTTTCTTTTGCCATAATGATGGAGCCCTTAGCAAGACTCGCTGTAATAATCATCGGCAGCATTTCCGGAGTCAAACCAACCCCAACGCTGAGGGCAAAGACACCCGCTTCTAACCAGTCACCATCTGTGAGGCCATTGATCACAAAGACAATGGGCACCATGACTAACATGAGCCGAATCAAGAGCCAAGAGATGGTATTCATTTCTCTCTCAAATGAGGTTGGTTCGTCATAAGTGTTGATGGTTTGCTCAATAGCTCCCATCATGGTTTCATCTCCCACGACCAAGACCAAGGCTGTCGCCCGTCCGGAGATGACATTGGTCCCCATAAAGGCCAAACTTTCACTTTCCAAGAGACTATCTAGATTTTGACTGTCGGCTTTTCTGAGACAAACCTTTTCAACAGCATCACTTTCCCCCGTGAGACCAGATTGTTGGACAAAGAAGTCACGGGAATCAATCAAGACCACATCTGCTGGGATCATATCGCCGGCACTCAGTTTGATCACATCACCTACGACGATTTCATCGATCGGAATTTCTTGTTCCGATCCATCACGCAGAACGGTCGCTGTATTGACAATCATACGTGATAAGTTGCTAGCTGCTTTGTCGCTCCGCAATTCTTGAATGAAGCGGATACCACCAGAGATCAAGACCAAGGTCACAATGATGATGGAGGTCGTTGGATCCTGTTCACCTGGTTTTGCTAGCCAGACATTAGTAATGAAGGAAACCAGCGCAATGACCAACAAAATCACCGTAAAAGGATTGATGATCGATTCGTAGATCTTTTTGATCATGGAATCTTCTTGACCTTTTGTGATGACATTTTCGCCATAAATATCACGGTTTTCTTCTACTTTATCGTCAACCAAACCAAGGGCACTGGTTTTGTAGTTGGCAAAGGTGCTTTCAAGTGGTTCTTGAAGAGCAGCAATGAGTCTTTCTTTATTTGTTTGCATTAGTATCTCCTTTTTCAATCAGGAGCCAATCACTTTTGGAGTCCCTACGACACAAATCAGCGATTGGCTGGTTCGGTGCGGTTCGGGATGATCGTCGATTTGTATCATAGCTCTCTCCTTTCTCTTTTCTTGGTAAGGCATAAAAAAGAGTCCTACCCTCGATCGGTAGGACTCATGAAACTCGTCATTTATTTTTCAATCAAAACTCTCAAAAAACTGACCGTCCAAGCTTTAGCTCCACAAGGCAATGAAATGAACTTAGTCTTGACCTTTGCGATCAGAACTGTTGACCAACGAGTAGTGTCTCCACTGCTTTGCGGTAGTCATCCGTATCCTTGTGGTAGCCTCACCTACCGTATTTCGAGTATATTGTACTCCTTCACTTACAGAAAGTCAACACTTATTTGTGAAAAGTTTCCACCAAGCGTTTGGTGATTTCTTCAATGAGGGTGAAGGGAGCTGCCACATTGAGGCGGGCATGCAAGGTTCCTTCTTTTCCGAAATCTGTTCCACGGTTCAAAATCAATTTGGCTTGGTCATGGATTTTAGCATGCAGCTCATCATCGGTATAAGGATAGGCTGAAAAGTCCAACCAAAGAAGATAGGTTCCTTGGGGCTTCATGACACGGATTTTGGTCTTTTCCTGCAATTCATCTACGACATAGTCAATGTGTTTTTCAAAGACTTGCTTGAGCTCTGTCAACCAAGGTTTGCCGTGACGATAAGCCGCTTCTGTTGCAATATAGCCCAATCCTGAGATTTCATGTTGATTATTGGCCAATTGCCGTTGTTTAAAAGCCGTACGAAGCTTTGGATTTTCAATGACCACATAGGAATTTTTTGTTCCTGCAATATTGAAAGTCTTGGTTGCACTGGTTAAGATCAAGCTGAAATCTTTAAAGCTTGGGTCAACTGTGTTAAAGCTGGTATGACGGTGGCCAAACAAGGCCAAATCTTGGTGGATCTCATCTGAAACGAGAAGGACACCATGTTTTTGACAGAGGTGGCCGATTTTTTCCAAGACTTCACGATCCCATACACGGCCTCCAGGATTGTGCGGATTACACAAAACATAGAGTTTCACCTCTTGCTCCACAATGTCTTTTTCCAGCTGATCAAAATCAATTTGGAAAAGACCATCCTTTTCAACTAATGAATTTTCGATCAATTTTCGACGATTGAGCTTGACACTTCGGGCAAATGGAGGATAGACCGGCGTATTGATTAAGATAGCATCCCCTTCCTTGGTGAAGGCTTGAATAGCTGTTGAAATAGCTGGCACAACACCTTCGATAAAGACGATCGCTTCTTTGTCAAAGGAATAGCCGTGCTCATTTTTTTCCCACTCAAGGATAGACTGGTAGAGGCTATCTGAGGCATAGGTGTAGCCGTAGACCATTTGGTCAGCATAGCCAATTACCGCTTCTCGCACTTCTGGAATGACGTTAAAATCCATGTCCGCGATCCAAGCCGGAATGATCTCTGGATCCGTCTCTGTCTCTTTCCACTTATAGGTATGGTGGGTCAAGCGATTGGGTAAAGTCGTGAAATCATATTTGGTCATCTTAAGCCTCCAATGCTTGTTTCAAATCGTCAATCAAATCATCCGCATCTTCGATTCCGATAGACAAACGAAGCAGGTCATCTGTCAAACCGTATGAATGACGAACCTCTGCAGGAATATCAGCGTGGGTCTGAGTGGTCGGATAAGTGATCAAGCTCTCCACTCCGCCCAGACTTTCTGCAAAGGTAAAGACTTGAAGAGAATTTAAAAAGTTAGGAATTTTTTTCTCATCTTGAATTTTAAAGGAGACCATTCCCCCTTTTCCAGTGTAGAGAACTTCTTTAACCTGAGGTGCTGTTTTCAAGAATTCGACCACCTTGCGAGCATTCTCTGTCGAGCGCTCCATCCGAATCGAAAGTGTCTTGATCCCTCGGATCAACAGATAGCTGTCAAATGGGGAAAGAACAGCACCGGTCGTGTTCAAATTGTAAAAGAGTTTGTCATACAGGTCTGGATCATTTGTCACGACAACACCAGCCAAGACATCGTTGTGACCAGCTAGGTACTTGGTTGCTGAATGAAGAACAATATCAGCACCCTCTTCAATTGGGCGTTGGTAAATAGGGCTATAGAAGGTATTATCCACCACGACTTTGGCACCTTTTGCATGGGCCAATTTGGCTAAATGATCAATATCAAATTCCAACATCAATGGATTAGTTGGTGTTTCAATATAGAGGACATCTACTTGATCCTTTTCTAGGTATTGGAGCAGTTCTTCTTCTGTATTGGCATAGGTGAAAGAGAAGCGGCCTTCTTGCTCTTGTTGGTTAAACCAGCGGAAAGAGCCTCCATAAAGGTCACGAACGGCTAAGACTTTTGAACCAACGGGGAAAATGCTAAAAGCAAGCACAATCGCTGACATTCCAGAACTTGTCGCCAAAGCATAGTCTGCACTTTCGATAGTTGCCAAAGTCTTCTCAGCTGTTGCGCGTGTTGGATTTTTTGTACGGGTATAGTCAAAACCTGTAGACTGACCAAATTCTGGGTGTTGGTATGTTGTTGAAAAATGCAACGGAGTCGTCAAAGCTCCCGTCGCTTGATCTGACTTGATTCCTGCCTGTGCCAAAATCGTATTGATATTGCGTTTTTTACTCATATTGCCCTCCGATAATCAATTAATCTAACTGCTTACTATTTTATCACTATTATGAGGAGAGCGGTTTTCCCATTTTCAAGACCCAGCTATAGTTTCAAACTATAAGAAAAGAGAGTGGGACAGAAATCGGTCATTCGTTAGAATTCGATTTCGTCGTCCC
>NZ_JAPVZB010000026.1:0-9665 GCF_041432125.1 Streptococcus sp. 20925_1_77 | reverse complement strand
GAAATGCAAGAAAAGAGAAAGACGATTAGGTCATTCTGATGTCAAAACTACACTTAGCATTTATAGTTTTTTTATTTCTATCGTCTTTAATACATTATATTCCGTTCGACAAACTTGAAGCTATTTACTTACAGTACTTCTCTATTTTGTAGCTGTATTCTTTTAGAAGTCCCTGTGAATAAATTTTTTTATTTTTTGAATCTCTAACCTCTTTCCAAAGGATAGCCGCAACTTTTAACTTGTTGGAGTAATGATTGCTAAATTCATCTGCACAAAAGTCTTTTAGAAATTGATTCCATTGGCAAGCTGAATTATCATACTTGGCGTAGTCTGACTCTCCATAGTATATTTTAATCATATCTTGGATTGTAAAATTTATGTTGTTGTCCCGTTTTACTTTTCGCCAAGCTGTTGCCATATCAGCATTAAATTTAAACGGATTAACACCTGTTACAGCTGAAAAATAATCACGAAATTTGTGATTAAAGGAAAACCCACATTCAAGTAATGGTGTATTTAGGGTTATTATTTCGGTTTGATTTTTGTTTCTTTTCCTCAAAAATTTTTCTACTCTATTTCCCTTAAAATATTGTTCTATAATATGATTTAATTCTTTTTTTGTACATCTGTATTCTAATCCAAGGCACTTACAAATTTGTGAAAGCTCTTCTCGGTACCAGTAGTATCTATTAAATTCTTCAAATGATTTTATATCTCTAAAATCAGGTCTATTTTCTTCCAAACGCTCACCTCTACAACTTCAATTTCATCTTATTGTACCCTATATACCCATGCCACTTAAAGCTATAACAGAAAATATTACAATCTTGTAATTACTGTATTTCTATTAAGCTTAACTTCACTCACATATAACTAATTAGTTATTTTTTGAAAACAAACGTTGCCACCAGTTCTTCTTTGTTTCTAAAAGTAATGTTTCATTTTTGATAGTCAGTGCTCCAATAAGCTGGAGTTGATTATTATTAGTTTCTAACATATCAGCAATTTGTTTATCTTTTTGCTCAATTTGAGAAACATAAAAGCTACGTTCGATCTCAAAATCAGCACGAATTTGCTCAATTTGCTCCTGCAACACAGTTTCTATACGATTGCTAGCATCGTCTACATTGCTAGCATCTGTATAGCTGTCTTCTACAATACAGCGATCGACTATGTATTGAGTAATTGTTTTGTTCTCGTTTTTAGCTAAATCTACGAGTTTCTCCTTTTGCTCTTTTGAAACTCTCACGCTGATTTGAACGCTCATTTTTTCTCCTAGGGGTATTTATTTGCTACACAAACATAGCACTATGTATAGATACATTGTAGCATATTCTATACAATTCTACACACACAATTCCATGAAAACACTTAAAAATCAACTTTAAAAAGCATTTTGAAATTGATTGTTGTCTTCCTCCCTCTGTTAATCTGGCTATAGATGCCATAGTATATTTTTATTTTTTGAGAAAGTATTTATCGAGAATCGATTTTAAGCTCTGAAACGTGATTAAATAACAGTGAAAAACGGAGTGAATTATCTTCCGAGGGTAAATATACCACCCCAACTTTTAAGCTCTCAAAACATAATAAAACACTTATAAAGCGCAGCTAAAAATTGAAAGCCTATTTTTTACGATTTCATAATCTAACTAGGCTATTAAACTAGTTAAAAACAAAGCAATAAAAAAAGACGGATAAGCCGTCCTTTTTATTCGTCTAAAAAATCGTAAATATTGGTTTGTCCTTCGACAACGGGTGGCTCTTGCGATGGATTGTCTATTTTAGCTAGTAACTTATTTTGTTGTTCCTTCATGTCGGCCTGTTCTTCTTCTGTCGTTTCATTTTTATAATCCTGATTCGACCACTTCGGAACATTTGTTTTCGTACTCCGTTTTTTAGTCTTTTTCTCATCACGTTTAACAGCATAACTTGCTTCATAAGATTTTCTTGCATCTTCAACCGTCGTTATACCTTTTTGTCTCCAATTTCGAAGAACCGTTGCTATGTACGTTGCTTTTTCCCCGCCATTTCGATTGAAAATCTCATATGCCAGCTCTAACACATTGTTCCTATCAGATTCAACAAAGCCATTTAAGTAGCCCAATATTTCCGATTCTGTTGGCTTTTCAACTGATTCAAAGCGGCTGAAAAACCAACCATATTCGTTCGATTCTTTTTCGGAAATTACCTTGCTTTCCACTACTGGATTATTAGGTTTATCAGTAGTTTCTTTTTTTTGTGCCGTTTTTTCAATAGCCGACCTAAGTTCGCTAATTTCCTTGGTTGCTCTTTTAATAATGTTTATTGCATCACCTATATTCTTTTCATTGATGCTATACAAATCCTTGAGGAGGCTATTATCTCGACTATATCCAAATCCTAGTAATTCAACATACAACTCGGTGGCAGTCGCTATTTGCGCCTTGGAAGCTAATTTTGTCTTTTCAATAGTCCATCGCAATTCAGCACCAATTATTTTTCGACCATTTTTTAACGGCTCATAAATGATGTTTAATTCTGTATTGCTATTGATGCTTTCAACTGCTGGAGCTAAATGTTTTCGTTTAATTGCATCGTATCGTTCCATTGATTTCCCAAAAGTACCAAAAATTCCGCGAAGGTCTTCGTTACTTAATTGAATTTTTCGCAATCCTGATTGGTTCGCTATGAGGATATTCTCATACAACGCTTGCCCTGAAAAGTTGAGCGATGCAAACATATCTAGTCTATAAATCAAAGGATTTTCTTCTCTAGATCTCAAAACTCCAATTATTGGAGCTACACCATCTTTTTCTATCTTATTTGAATTAAATATAAAATGGTATTTCCCTTTTTGATAAGAATAAGAACTGAATATCATAATTCCTTTAGCAGAACCATTCAGAGGATCATTAATCATCTTCTCATCGATCATCAAAATACTGCTTTCCCCAACTGTTTTTAGATCTTGTAAAATTCGTGATGTTCTGTGTCTTTCATAATCTAAAAGAGAAACAAAATTTTTTAGTTCATCAATCGTAAAAGTGGCTTCAGCAAAATCACCATCAACTTTTGCATTGAGCAATGCGAAAGAAAATAATATATTCTGCGCTGTCGTCATTCTGTTCGCCAAACTTGTTATACGAAAATTTTTACTTTTAGCTAACTGTTTGTTCTTTATATTAGTTAGTTGCCAAACCTCTGGCTGCTTTCTTATTTCATTCATTTTTCTTGCCTTTCATAGTGCTATTATAACACTATTCAAAACAAAGTGCAACTTTTTATAACATGGGTAGCACTAATGTGTTAGAACGGTAGCACTAATGTGTTAGAACGGTAGCATTAATGTGTTAAAATGGTAGCACTAATGTGTTAGAACGGTAGCACTTAAAACGTAGAAAGCCTTATTTGACAAGGTTTTTCGTATTTTTGCGCTTTTGCGTACTAATACCTATACTTATACATATTATTATAGAAGAAGAAAGCAAGATAAAAAATTATACGTTTGTGATCTTATGATTCACGTTTGATTTGATTGCTACGGTAGCTTGCCTTCAAAAGGTATCTAAGAGATGAAAAATGAAATTTTTTATTGACAGAGAGAGATTATCTTCGTAAAGTGCTACCAAAAAAACACATACTTTTACTTAAGTCACAAGTAGATTATCTATCTGCTAAAATCAAGATCATCTTTCTCAAATGTTCTTTCACCATCCTCTAGTTCCAGATCTTTTCTCTGAATAATCTTTTCAGCAATCTCAGCACGTTCTTGATCCGTTAGATAATACTCTTGGTCCTGCAATTGAGATCTGTATTTGTTTCTATCTTCAACTACATACTGCAATTCTTTGGACAAGCTATCATTTTCTCTAATTAGACCAGCCATTTCCTCTTTCAGTTTCGCAATCGTAGCTGTCAGACGTTTCACGATTCCTAAACCAAGAATGCGTTCTTTAAACTCATTCAGCAATTTAATCAAAGGGCCTCTATTAGCCCTGCGGGCCAAATCATCAAAATCCTTTTCTGGGACCATGACATAACGCTGTCTTGAATTGCCAAAGCCTTTCTCTTCGATTCGATAGTTCCGTTTATCATCAATCGGTTTTTTTGCAATCAGCTGCATTTTCAGCATTGCATCGACTGTTGCATCTTCGATCATTTCGCGATCAAGTTCTTCAGATTTGCTCACTATCTCATCGTTAATCCGTTTAATCTCTCTAGCTTGCTGTCTTTTGCGGTCTTCAAATGCCTCGTCTCGTTTTTGAAATTTTTCTTCTTGCTGTTTAAATCGCTCATTTAGCTCTTCCATCTTCTCTTCATGAGCTTGTTCCTCGCGTTGCATTTTTACGATCTGACTTGATTTTTGATTCTCGATGTATTGCATCGCGTCTTTGTATTCGCGCATATCCCTGATGTCGTTCGTCTGACCCGCTTTTCGGTCAATTCCGATTTCATGGACAAACTCATGCAGACGATGGATTTCTGCATCTCTAAACGCTTTAAATTGCTCGCGTCCAGATGGTCCAAATCCTTCCTGTTCCAACGCTTTTCTAAATGACGGTTGGACTGAAAGCCCATTTTTGTACCCATTCGCTGTTGGAACCACGTTAAAGTGTGCGTGAGGGGCCCCAGCTTCGTCCAAATGGACGATAGCATTGTAGATGGTCATATTATTGTGTCGTTCGTTAAAATCGCGTACATAGCGCGCCAGGACTTCCCCTACCTCCTTCTTTTCTTCAATGCTCAATTTTTCCCAATCAGCTTTGTTTCCGACGGCCACGATAAACTCTCTCTGCAGGTCCAAATTTTTGGACTTTCGGACGTGTTTATAATAATCATCGATCTTACGATCTTTGCGCTTTTGTTTTGCGTTGTAAGCGTTCAGTGCATCATCGAAGAGTTCGTGATAAACATCTTTAATATCGCGTTTGAAAATCTGAATATTATATTTCGATTTTTCGCGCTGGATGTGTTTGTGAGCGTCGCTCCTAAATTCTTTTTCCGTTAGTTCACGGTTATTGTGTCGAATATTAGTCTGACGTGGATTCGTCTTAAAAGATAATGTCATTGTCTTATCCATCATAAACCTACCTTTTTAAAAGCTACTAATAGTATGCCATCTTTTGTTAAAAATAAAGACAAAACAGAAGAAAAAACGCAACACTCAAAAAGTTTAACTAGGCTAATAGCCTAGTTAATAAAAATCATGGATAGATATAGAGATCCATGATTTATCAATATCGTGGGTTTGTATATAAGTCCATGAAAAATAAAAATTATGGTCTATATAGTTGTCCATTATTTGAATATAAAATGGACTATATAGAAGACCATAGAAATATAGAATAATGGGCTACATAGTAGACCACGAAATAATAAAATCATGGAACATGTATAAATCCATTATTTATATAAAAAATGGACTACATATAGGCCCATTATTGGGCTTAAACGTGGTCCAGTATACAAAACCATTAACCAGCTTTAAAAATGCGCAAGGTAGCCCGAAAAACGGGCTAAGACGCAGCGCTATCGCTATTCTGCGTCGCTATTGTCGATTGAAAACAGACGTAAAAATAATAATCTACAGTCGGGATTTAGCAGGAGTTTCTGTTACTCTTTGGCAAAGAGTAACGTTTTTGCACCTTTGACATTGCTTCGCAACGTACAAAGGTAAAACGCTCTGCCGAGGGCTCAAGAGTAGAACTTTCTGTTATACATCTAATCCATAGTTTGGACTATCCTCCAAACCTAAATCCATCTCCCACAAAAAAAGTAGATTCAAATAAGATTATTCAGGTGAAAAAAATGACATTTCAGGAATTTAGAAAAATTATAAGACTTTTCAAGATATAATTGGAATATGAAAAATTTAAAAGAAAGAAATATTCAAAAGACAATCTGGCATATAAAACGAAACTGTAATCAACTATCAGAGACATCCGATATGGTAGAACTAAAAAGCAAACTGTTTTATCTACAGTCAAGTATAGATTGTTTAAATAGGATTCTAAATGATCAAGATCCATACCCAGAAATCGATAGTAGAGAAGTTTTTTAGAAAAAATAACCCTATTTGCTCTTTAAAATTTTTAGCAGAAGGACTTATTTTTTATTTTAGGTTATCTGCGGCATATTGAGCTGCTTTTTCTTTAACAGTTGGCTCAGCTTTGCTGGCAACAGTTGTTTGTTGCTCTGTTTTTGCCTCTGATGCTCCAGAATCTTTTTTTGCTACTAGAGTCAGAAGAATATACAGCTAATAAAATAGCAGATAATCCAATGACTGTAAGTGTAGTTATTTTTTCATAATAATCCCTTGTTCAGCTTTTACACATTATTGTTATTTTAAAATAGTTGGTCAAAAATTGCGAGAAAGTATGATATACTTTATATAGTATACAAAGTAATTTGTGTGGAGTATTATATGGCTATTAAGAAAAGTGAAGACCGTAATTCGCTAAAACAAAAATTATTAGATAGAAATTTACAATTTGAAGAAACTGAACTTGATGAGGCACTTGTAAAATATAATTATTTTAATTTAATTAATGGTATTGAAAGTATTTTACTATCTAGTCAGAATCCAAAATATTTCAATAAAGTAACTTTAGACGACTTTATTGCAATTTATAAATTTAATAAAAATTTATCAGCTGCGATTCTGGATTTATTAAATAATATTGAATCAAAATTAAAAAATTCTGTTTCTTACCATTTTACTCAGGCACACTGCCAAATGATAAATGATACTATGAACTATACATTAAGTTCTAACTATACAGATCCTCAAACAGGGACATATTCTCAACATTATCCTTTTGTTAATTACCAAAATAAAAAAATTTATAATGAGTTCGACAAGTTTATATTGTTTAAAGAAAATTATCTTAAAATTTTAGTCGAGAGAAACGATCATATTAACCATCAGTTTTATTCAGACCCAAGTTACCATCCATCAAATACAGGGGTATCTATTTATAGTGAACATCCCAACGTTGCAGTTCCATTCTGGGTTGCAATCGAAACAATGACGTTAGGACAGGTACTTCGATTGTTGCACTATCTTGAGGATAATGTACTAAAAGAGGTAATGGCAGATTTCAATATGACACTATTTCATAGAAATGAATTTTTGAATATGTTTGATATTATTACCTCGCTTCGAAATTGCTGTGCTCACGGGAGATTAGTATATCGCTATCAATCTCCAAAAAGTGTTAAATTAAATATGGGATTAGTATCATTGTTTCAACTAACACCCTCAGAAACAGGTTTACAACCTTCTGTATTATCTTTGTTTGATGCTTTAAAAATTGTAAATTATTTTGAAAGTACAAAACCGTTAAAAAAACATATAAATTCCATTATTTATCGAAATAATAAACATTTTAAATCTCCAGATTTTGATTTAAATACTCGTCTATTAACAAAAATGGGTGAGCCTAGTCTAAAAGAGTGGAAAAAATTTATTTTTACTGAATCAAAATTTATATTTAAATAAATTGTTTTTTTTGTTGACATTTTTCTTTAAATGTAATAGAATATCTAACAGTAAATAAATTTGCTCCTAAGAGCGTTGGAGAATATCAATCTTATATTTTCCTCGATAAAGACCCTCGGTATCAATACCGAGGGTCTTTTGGTTGCCAAGAAAAATAACTTCTCTTCTACAACTTTCCGAAAAATTGATCTTTTTCGGAAAGATATATCTCAATAGCAAAACAACCCTAAACCCTTGGCTCTCAAGGGTTTTCTTGTGGTCTATCGTCCACAAATTGAACAGAAACAACGTCAGAATGCTCGTCTCAGCATCAAAAATGCGTGTTTTTTGTATGAAAAAACGCAAATTCTAATCAGCTATACAAAAATGACGTAGAGTTTCGCAAGTCTTACGCTTACAAATTTTTTAAGTAACTAAAATATAAACCCCACCTTTCTAATTCCGAGAATACATTTGAAATAAAAAAGAATGCTGACAAATCAACATTCTTTTTATGTTCACTTTGATAAACATTATAAAATTTGTCTGTTTAGCTACCAATAGATTTGTACTTTTTTTATAGATTTAGAATTCTTTGTTTTCAAATAGTTTAGTGTCAATGTAAAAAATTACAATTGAATAAATAACAGTTAAAAGTAGTTGAATGGTGTAGCTAATTATCGAAATATTCCTTTCTTAAGAACTGGTTTGGAAAGTATGGGTTTCAGTTGAACTAAAAAACAGCGTAGCATCAGCATCAAGCACTCACAGAATGCTATCTATTTTTTCAAAAAACTGAATGAGTTTGATATAGATATTTTTGTTTTTTGTTAAGTATAGTCTTTTCAGATAATGACTGTAAATATCTTTTAGATAGCTCAATTTTTATAAGATTTTTAAAGGCTATACGATAATTTCTTTGTATAGGAAAGTAAGGCGAATCATTAATAAGAATTGGAATGTCAAATAACCGACCTATTTAATAATAGGCCGGTTATATTTATTTATATCAGTTTATTACTTGTTTTGAATCGCTTCCTTTACTTGGGCAATAGTGACAGGTTGAGAGTCTTTATAAATGACTCTTTCCCCTTTAGTATCAAGAATTTCTCCGACTAGAGGTTCACTACTATCTGCAGATTTAACAGAAAACCCGCCACCCATGCTTTCAGGATAGGCAATGATAGTATCCTGGTCTGAAAATTGATTTAACGTTTCCAAGAGAGTAGAATCTTTAGAAGCTTGTTTTACCATTATCTCTAGAGTTGGTGGTTTCGCTTGGATATCCTCGCCTTTATCATTTGCAAATATTATGTTACTTCCGATAAGGATAGAAGAAATTAGAGTAACGATAAAAGCACATGTAGTGAATTTCTTGAGCATGTTGAGTCTCCTTATCTGTTTTCTACAATGTATCGAGTTCCTGGAACAGGATTGTAAGTGTAATAATAAAGCCAATCACTTCGTGTATCTACATACCGAGCTCTTCCTACCTCTAACTCTACTCCGTATAATCCTCTACCACTGTATGTACTTTCGGCAGAATTATAATTTCCTACTCGACCTCCATCATAAATTGAAGTCCATTTTAACCATCTACCTGTACCGTTAGCTGCAATAAACTTTAAATTAGAAAAACGCCATCCACTTCCTGAAAAAGGCTGAGATACATAAATCTCTTTATCGGCTAAAACTTTACCTTTTTGACTAAAAGGATCCGCTGATAAAAGCCCTGGAGATGGTTCAAAAAGAGTAAGAGGAGAACTCTGGAGAGAATGTTCTATATGTTCTTTATATTCTTGATAAGTCATTAACTGACTGTTATTGTGTTGAACCATCTCTTCATTATAATCAGATGTTCCATTAGAATTATAAATGAATCCCCCCTCTGGTAATACTTGAATTATTTGAGAGTCCTCAATTTGTATTGTCGTGGGCTCTGTAATATCTTTGTAAGTAGCAGCTAAAGCTACTGAACTAAAAACTAGTGAACTTGAAATAACTGAACCTATTATAATTGCTTTTAAACTTATTTTCATAATAAACCTAGCCTTTCGTAGTTATTAGTGTAGTGTAAAATGCGAAAAGATATATCGTTTAGTTCTAACACATTAAACCAGAGAAATATAGTTTCCTAATTTTTTCCTTTCTATCTCTGTTTAAGCGGTAGTCCTTCCAATATTATTGTACGTTCTTTTTTTTT
>NZ_JAPVZB010000025.1:0-16446 GCF_041432125.1 Streptococcus sp. 20925_1_77 | reverse complement strand
CCTTACTGTCAACACTTTTTCTCAAAAAATTTTATTTTTTTGAAAGTTTTCTTGAAGGTATGAGGAAAAGCCTGTAATACAGGCTTTTCTATCAATTCAGTTCTTTGTTGATAATTAGAAATGTTTCTTCCCCGTAGCCTCTTTTGATCAAACCTGCTCTGGCCATGTCTATCAGATCTTTTGAAAAGGATTGGATAGTTTCTTCTTCCTTTTCGCTTAGAATTTTCTTTGAATATTTCTTTCTAAGTTTTCTATAGTCCTGTTTTTCATTTTTGAGAAATGAACAATGTTCTAAATAGTTTTCCAAGTTTTCTAACTGTAGAAATAGGCCAAGTTCAAAGGCTATCGGGGCAAAGGTTGTTTCTAATGGTTGAGTACAAACACTTCTAAATTCTACTGTCCCACGGGCAGTTAAATCCTGAAATTGGTAACTTCGATGCTGTTTTAAGTCTTCTTTTACAGGACTAATGATTTTTTCATTACCATCAGCTGTATAGGCTATGATTTCTTTTTGATCTAGATAGTCTTTTACTCGAATGGGTTTAAAATAATAAGATTGATCTTCTCTAGTTGCAGTAAAAATAGCTGTGCTAGCAAGATTATTAAAAAACTCTTCTTCGCTTTGGTAGTCCTTAGGATAAATACCTACATTCTCCTTATAATAACCATGTAAGGATTCTTCCCAAAAAATATCTCTCGTAATCTTTGTATCCCAAGCCTCTGCTGAAAATTCTGAGTTTGAGAATAAGTATGCTTTGGCTGCTTCAATTTTATTAAATGCATTAATGACTCGTATATAGTTATCACGTCGTACATCCAATTGAAGTTGGTTCCCGCATATAAAAGCTCCGTATGAAGGATAGGGGTGTGTTTTCATCCCTGTGCCATTCATTGCTAGGAAAGCCATTAACATCTTGTATCGTTCAATTTTTACTGGGCTATTATCATTTTCTTGCCACTGTGGATGGATCCCATGCCCTTGAATTTCGTGGTGGTCTTCTTGCAAAATCGGTTGAATGATCTTTAAATAGGCTTCAAAGCGTTCTGCCACCTCATCTATAGAATGAGCCTTTTCAAATGCAAATTCAATCGTATTGTAACTTAGCTCGAATAGAATACGATCTTTGGAAGAGCGGTGAACCAATTGAATTGGATTTTGATCGTCATCCATTTTTTCGACTTCAAAATCTAATAAGTTCGCTAAGGTTCGAAAAAGATTTTTCGTCACCTCTATATTGGTTTTATTTCCATGTATTTCTACAATCGGAAATTCTAATTCAACCCCGACAAAGAGTTCTGAATCCTCTTTCATATTACTGAGGTACTTCTCTTTTAGTAATTTAATTGCTTGTTGTTTTGTCATTGAATCCTTTTTCTTCTATTGGAGATATGGGTTCCATTATATCATTTTTTGCTATTCGAGACTACTCATGAAAAGCAAGACAAAACGCCTGCTTACGAAATTGTTTTAAGTTAAAGCAATTTCGTAAACAAGCGTCTACCATTCATTCAATATGATGAGTGTTCCCGCTGGGGAAAATCCCCAGCGGTAGACCAGAGCTAGACTAAGAATAACAGTGTATTCCATCATCATAACACTCAACAAAATTGATGATATTATACCAATTCGATGATAGCCATTGGCGCAGCATCACCACGACGTGGTTCAGTTTTAAGGATACGAGTATATCCACCATTGCGCTCAGCATAACGAGGTGCTAATTCAGAGAACAATTTTTGAAGTGCAGTTGTTTCTGAGTATTTACCTGTTTCTTCATCAAAGTTTTGTGATGCAACTTCGTTACGTACGAATGCAGCAGCTTGACGACGTGCATGCAAATCACCACGTTTACCCAAAGTAATCATTTTTTCAACTGATTTACGGATTTCTTTCGCACGTGCTTCAGTTGTTACAATTGCTTCATTGATGATAAGATCTGTAGTCAAATCGCGAAGCATTGCTTTACGTTGTGAGCTAGTGCGTCCTAGTTTACGGTAAGCCATGTATTCCTCCTCTATTTATCGTTTTTTAACCCAAGGCCTAAGTCGGCAAGTTTGATTTTAACTTCTTCAAGACTCTTACGTCCTAAGTTACGAACTTTCATCATTTCCGCTTCTGATTTTTCAGTCAAATCGTAAACAGTATTGATGCCAGCACGTTTCAAACAGTTATATGAACGAACTGAAAGATCTAATTCTTCGATCGTACGTTCTAAAATGCGATCATCAGAAGTTGTATCTACTTCTTTCATAACATCTGTTGCAATAGCAATTTCAGTTAAGTTTGTAAATAGATTTAGGTGTTCTGTCAAAATACGAGCAGACAAACCTAAGGCATCTTCTGGAATAATAGTCCCATTTGTCAAAATTTCAAGGGTTAGCTTGTCAAAACCGTCATTGCTACCAACGCGTGCTGGTTCAACTTGGTAATTGACTTTTGTCACTGGCGTATAGATTGAATCTACAGCGAGTGTTCCCACTGGTGCATCATCTTTTTTGTTTTGATCAGCTGGAACATAGCCACGTCCACTGTTTACAGTAAGCGTTGCTTTCAAAGATGCTCCTTCTCCGATTGTAAATAGATAATGATCAGGGTTTACAATTTCGATGTCACTATCCGTAAGAATGTCACCGGCAGTAACTTCTGCTGGTCCTTCTACATCAAGTTCAATAATCTTTTCGTCTTGGACGTAAGATTTAACGGCGATTCCTTTAACGTTAAGAATAATTTGCATAACGTCTTCACGGACTCCTGGAACTGTATCAAATTCGTGGAGTACACCTTCAATGTTGATTGAAGTAACAGCCGCACCTGGAAGTGAAGCTAGAAGTACACGACGAAGTGAGTTTCCAAGTGTTGTACCATAGCCACGTTCAAGTGGTTCTACGACAAACACGCCATAATCTTTATTTTCATCAATTTTTGTTATATTTGGTTTTTCAAACTCAATCATTTGCTATACTCCCTCTTAAACGAAAAGCTGTGTAATTGTTGATGATTATACACGGCGACGTTTTGGAGGACGAGCACCATTGTGTGGTACAGGAGTTACATCGCGGATTGCAGTTACTTCAAGACCAGCAGCAGCAAGTGCACGAATAGCAGACTCACGACCTGAACCAGGACCTTTAACAGTTACTTCAACAGATTTAAGTCCGTGTTCTTGAGCAGCTTTTGCAGCAGCTTCTGATGCCATTTGAGCAGCAAATGGTGTAGATTTACGAGAACCTTTAAATCCAAGTGCACCTGCAGATGACCAAGCGATTGCGTTACCATGCACATCAGTAATCATAACAATTGTGTTGTTAAATGTAGCGTGAATATGAGCAATACCAGATTCGATATTCTTTTTCACACGACGTTTACGTGTTGGTTTAGCCAAGATTTTTACCTCCTTATTTTATTTTATTTTTTCTTACCTGCAATCGCAACAGCTTTACCTTTACGAGTGCGAGCATTGTTTTTAGTGTTTTGTCCACGAACTGGAAGTCCACGACGGTGACGGATACCACGGTATGAACCGATTTCCATCAAGCGTTTGATGTTCAAGTTTACTTCACGACGAAGGTCACCTTCAACTTTGATTGCGTCAACTTCACGACGGATAGCATCTTCTTGATCTGGTGTAAGATCGCGAACACGAATATCTTCAGAAACACCTGCAGCAGCAAGGATTTTCTTAGATGTTGGAAGTCCGATACCGTACACATAAGTCAATGAAATTACTACACGTTTGTCATTTGGAATGTCAACTCCAGCAATACGAGCCATGTTTTCTCCTTTCTATCTTATCCTTGACGTTGTTTGTGTTTTGGATTTGCTGGGCAAATTACCATAACACGACCATTACGACGAATTACTTTACAGTATTCGCAAATTGGTTTGACCGATGGTCTTACTTTCATTTTTATCCCTCCAAGTTTTTCGATTATTTAAAGCGGTATGTGATACGTCCACGTGTCAAATCGTACGGACTCATCTCCACTGTAACACGATCTCCCGCTAAAATACGAATATAGTTTTTACGAATTTTACCAGAAACTGTTGCTAAAATCTGATGTCCATTTTCAAGTTCAACCGTAAACATAGCATTCGGCATTGTATCGACTACTTTGCCTTCTACTTCAATCACATCGTCTTTTGCCACGCAAAAGTACCTCCATAAATTTCGATTCATTCCTCTGAGCACAGAGGTAACAATTATAAGTCAGACTAACTAATTGTAACACTTGTTGTCAAATATTGCAAGTGACTAAAACGTTTTTATTTCAAATTCTCTAAGACTTTTTGGATATCTTTGAAGACGTCGTTGATGTCTTGATTTCCTTCAATATCATGTACCAATCCTTTTCCACGATAATGAGCAAGAATCGGCTCACCTTGAGCAATATTCACATCCAAGCGACGTTTTACTGTTTCTGGTTTGTCATCTTCACGTTGGTAATAGTCTTCTTCCTTGTAGTCAGCTGGTGGGTTGAATACTTTATGGTAAGTTTCGCCTGTTTTGCGGTGAATAATACGACCACTCAAGCGTTCAAGAAGGCAAGATGGATCCACTTCGATATTGATTACTCCCTCAAGCTCCAAACCAAGATCAACCAAGATTTGATCCAAGGCATGAGCTTGTTCGATCGTGCGAGGAAAACCATCCAAAAGGAAACCTTTTTCCTTAATGTCGTCTTGAGCCAAACGTTCTTTTACAATCCCGTTTGTCACATCATCTGGCACCAATTCACCTTTGTCGATGAATGATTTCGCCAATACACCCATTTCAGTTTGGTTAGCCATTGCTGCGCGGAACATATCTCCAGTTGAGATGTGCGCCACGTGAAACTCTTCAACGATTTTAGCTGCTTGAGTTCCTTTACCTGCTCCAGGCAACCCCATAATTAAAAGATTCATGATGAATACTCCTTATTTTGTTTTTAAATGGAAGCAGGAGCGAATTCCTATTTCCATTTAAAAACAAAATAGAAGGCTGACAAAGTCAACCTTATTCTATTCTGTTGTTGTGTCCATAAATCCGACATACTTACGTTTTAATAAGTAGCCTTCTAATTGTTTCATTCCTTCAATACCTGTTGAAATAATGATTAACAAACTCGTTCCTCCAAGAGCAACTGCATCTGTCAAACCAAATAAATCTCGAGCTAAGATTGGAATGATAGTAATAAAGCCAAGGAATACTGATCCGACGCTTGCTAAACGACGTAGCAAACGAGACATAAACTCTTCTGTTCCCTTACCAGGGCGAACACCTGGGATATAGGCACCACTCTTTTGAAGGTTTTCTGCTGTTTTTTCAGGATTGATCTGAACAAACGTGTAGAAGAACGTGAAGAGAATGATCAACAAGGCATACATAGCGACACCAGTTGGTGTGTTTGTAGCCAACATGGCTTGGGCTGTTTTCACCCATCCTGCATTGTAACCCATAGCGCTAATTACTTGGAAAATGGCAGCTGGTGCTGCTGTAATCGAACTAGCGAAGATGACAGGAATAACTCCTGCTGGGTTCACTTTTAAAGGAAGGTAAGAACTTGATGGAGCTCCTTGAGCAATCTTAGTATATTGGATTGGAATCTTGTATTGTGCTTGCTCTACAAAGGTTGTAAAGTAAACAATAACCAAGACAGCAAGGATTAATACCCCAACAAAAATAAGGGAATTAGTCATTTGGCCAGAACGTACGTTCACAAATGCATTTTCATAGATTTCTTTAATCATCTCAGGAATTGATGACACAATTCCCGCAAAGATAATCATTGAAACACCATTTCCGTATCCTTTATCTGTGATTTGTTCTCCAAGCCAAGTCACAATCATGGAACCGGTCGTCAGAATTGCACCGATTAACAGATAGGTCTTGGTATTAGGAGTTGCAACTAATTTCGCCTGAGACAAGGTGTGGAAGGTCGCTGTAATCCCAATGGATTGAACGAAAGCTAGAACCAAAGAAATATAGCGTGTTGCTTGGTTGAGCTTTCTTCGACCAACTTCTCCTTGTTTGCCCCATTCAACAAACTTAGGTAACAGATCCATTTGCAAAAGTTGCACGACGATCGAAGCTGTGATGTATGGGCTAACCCCTAATGCGAAAACTGAGAAGTTCCTCATAGCATTCCCAGATACTAAACTGAGCATGTTCAAGAAGGACACATCTTGAAGGTTGTTCAGAATTTTCGCATTTACACCAGGTACTGTAATCGTGGTTCCAATGCGGAAAACAAGAATGATGAAGATCGTAAACAAAATCTTCGACCGAACTTGTTTTACCTTAAATGCATCTTTTAATAATTTAAAAAACATAGGTCACCTCACTTAGATGACTTCAACTGAACCACCTTTAGCAGTGATAGCTTCTTCAGCTGATTTAGAGAATTTAGCTGCTTTAACAGTCAACTTCTTAGTCAATTCTCCGTTACCAAGAATTTTGATACCTGATTTTTCAGCTTTTACAATTCCTGATTCTACAAGTACTACTGGAGTTACTTCAGCACCATCTTCAAAGGCGTTCAATTGATCAAGGTTCACAATAGCATATTCTTTAGCGTTGATGTTTGTAAATCCACGTTTTGGAAGACGACGGAACAATGGAGTTTGTCCACCTTCAAAACCAAGACGTACACCGCCACCGCTACGAGCTTTTTGACCTTTTTGACCACGGCCAGAAGTTTTACCATTACCAGATGAAGTACCACGACCAACACGGTTGCGGACTTTACGTGAACCTGTAGCAGGTTGTAATCCATGAAGTTTCATTATTTATTTTCTCCTCTTTTGTAAATTGCTAACGCATGTAATCAGGAAAAGGTGTCCTAACTACAAACTCGCCTATACTTATATTTAGTTTTAGGGGATGAGAACTTCTCATACCCCTGAAAACTTTGTTTCTATTTTAAATAGATTATTTTACTTCTTCAACCGTTACCAAGTGAGATACAGCAGTGATCATACCACGTACTGCTGGGTTATCTTCTTTGATAACAGAGCTGTTCAATTTGCCAAGTCCAAGTGCTACAACAGTTTTACGTTGTGACGGGATGCGTCCGATTGGAGACTTAGTCAAAGTAATTTTAATTTGAGCCATTTGAATCTCCTTTCTTAAGCCAAGTCAGAAACTGAAATACCACGAAGGGCAGCAACTTCATCAGCGCGTTTCAATTGTGCCAAACCGTTAACGGTTGCACGAACGATGTTGATTGGAGTGTTTGATCCAAGTGATTTAGATGTAACATCTGCAATACCTGCCAATTCGACAACGGCACGAACTGCACCACCTGCGGCAACCCCAGCCCCTTCGATAGCTGGTTTCAACAATACACGAGCTCCACCAAATACTGATGTTACTTCGTGTGGAATTGTTGTTCCAACCATAGGAACTTCGATCAAGTTTTTCTTAGCATCTTCAACAGCCTTACGGATTGCTTCTGGAACTTCTTGAGCTTTACCAGTACCAAATCCAACACGGCCATTACGGTCACCAACAACTACAAGAGCTGCAAAACGAAGACGACGTCCACCTTTAACAACTTTTGTAACACGGTTGATGGCAACTACGCGTTCTTCAAGTTCAACTGCATTATCTTTAAATGCCATTTTCTAGTGTCCTCCTATTAGAATTTCAATCCGTTTTCACGAGCTGCATCAGCCAAAGCTTTAACACGTCCGTGATATAGATATCCACCGCGGTCGAACACCACTTCAGAAATACCTTTAGCAACTGCACGTTCAGCAACAAGTTTGCCGACAACAACGGCTTGTTCAGTTTTAGTTCCTTTTGAAACTTCTTTGTCAAGAGTTGAAGCGCTTGCGAGCGTTACACCCGCTACGTCATCAATTACTTGAGCGTAGATGCCTGTATTAGAACGGAATACGTTCAAACGTGGGCGATCAGCAGTTCCAGAGAGTTTTCCGCGAACGCGACGGTGGCGTTTTTGACGGATTTTGTTTTTATCTGGTTTCGAAATCACAATTTTCACCTCTTAATTTTAAAATCATGTGCTAAGCACTGAGTTGGTAAGATGAGGGTTGGTTGAAAAACAACCAAACTACATTATTTACCTGTTTTACCTTCTTTGCGGCGAACGTATTCACCAACATAACGGATCCCTTTACCTTTGTATGGTTCAGGTGAACGAAGGCTACGTACGTAAGCAGCTGTTTGACCAACTACTTCTTTTGAAATTCCGCTAACAACGATTGTTGTTGGGTTTGGAAGTTCAAAAGTAATTCCTTCTGGAGCTTCAACTTCGTCTGGGTGTGATTTACCAACAGCCAAAACAAGTTTTGATCCTTGAAGTTGTGCACGGTATCCAACCCCGCGCATTTCAAGTTCTTTCTTGAATCCTTCTGATACACCAGTAACCATGTTGTTCAAAAGGGCACGAGTTGTTCCGTGGATTGTTTTCATTTCTTTTGAATCGTTTGGACGGTGAAGCGTTACTTCAGTACCTTCCACACGGATTTCAATATCTTTTGAGAACGTACGAGTAAGTTCTCCTTTAGGTCCTTTTACAGTTACAACGTTGTCATTGTTAGTGAGTTCAACACCAGCAGGCAACACGATAACTTTATTACCAATACGTGACATGTTTTCTATTCTCCTGTTAAATTGTCAGGCCTTTGCGGGCCAGTTTTCACGGGGTTTAAGATACTTATTTAGTTCAAGAGCTGAACTGAACACGCTCTAAGAACTGTGCAAAATAGATAAGTTGGCTTGTTTGTCAACAAACTGCTCCAACTTCCTAATTTTGTTTTGTTCTTTACGAGCTTTGTATCTTGATTTTACCAAACGTAAGCGATAACTTCCCCACCAACGTTCTTTTGGCGTGCTTCTTTATCAGTAAGCAAACCTTCAGAAGTTGAAAGGATAGCAATTCCAAGTCCGTTAAGAACTTTTGGAAGATCTTCACGTTTTTTGTAAACACGCAAACCTGGTTTAGATACACGTTTCAAGTTTGTGATAACTTTTTCACCGTTTTGTCCGTATTTCAAGAATACACGGATGATGCCTTGTTTGTCATCTTCGATGAATTCAACGTTTTTTACAAAACCTTCGCGTTTAAGGATTTCAGCAATCCCTTTTTTGATGTTTGATGCAGGTACTTCAAGTACTTCGTGTTTTGCTTGGTTAGCGTTACGAATACGTGTAAGGAAGTCTGCGATTGGGTCAGTCATAACCATTATAATTTCTCCTCTTACTAGTAGTTTGCAAGTTGCACTTGCTAGTTAATACATGATACAGAGAGCGTAACAGCGAGAGCAAAAATAGGCAATTTGATGCAGGAGCGATGCTCCAAAGAAAATTGGTCTTTTTTGCCAAAGCTGTAGCTCGTGTTCAAATTGGCAAGCCCAACTGAACCCGGGCTAAACTCTGTGTGAAAAAGATAAACTTTCCTAGAAACTAAAGTTTCTTCGTCAAGTTTCCTATTTTCACTTGGAGTTTTAACGCCCTTGATATCTTAAATTACCAAGATGCTTTTGTGACACCTGGGATTTGACCTTTGTATGCCAATTCACGGAAGCAAACACGGCAAAGTTTAAACTTGCGGTAAACTGAGTGTGGACGTCCACAACGTTCACAGCGAGTGTATGCTTGAGTAGAGAACTTCGCTGGGCGTTTGTTCTTAGCAATCATAGATTTTTTAGCCATTAGTTTTACCTCCTATATTATTTTGCAAACGGCATTCCGAGGCCAGTAAGCAATGCACGTGATTCTTCGTCTGTGTTCGCTGTAGTTACAATTACGATATCCAAACCACGAGTTTTATCAACATCATCAAAGTTGATTTCTGGGAAGATCAATTGTTCTTTCACACCAAGTGTGTAGTTTCCGCGTCCATCAAATGATTTAGTTGGAACACCATGGAAGTCACGCACACGTGGAAGTGAAACTGTTACCAATTTATCCAAGAATTCGTACATACGTTCACCACGAAGGGTAACTTTTGCACCGATCGCAACACCTTCACGAAGACGGAAGCCGGCGATTGATTTTTTAGCCTTAGTGATCAATGGTTTTTGACCTGAGATCAAAGCAAGCTCTTCAGCAGCTTTTTCAAGGTTTTTAGCATTTGATACTGCATCACCAACACCCATGTTCAAAACGATTTTGTCAACTTTTGGCACAGCCATAACTGATGAATAGTTGAACTGTTCAGTCAATGATGGTACTACTTCATTAAGGTATTTTTCTTTTAAACGATTAGCCATTATACTTCTCCTTTCCTTCGTGATTAGTCAAGCACTTCGCCTGATTTTTTGTTGTAGCGAACTTTTTTGCCGTCTACAAATTTGTAGCCAACACGTCCAGCAACACCGTTTTTGTCCAAAACTTGAACGTTAGAAGCATGGATTGGAGCTTCTTTTTCAACGATCGCACCTTGAGGGTTTTCGTTATTTGGACGTTGGTGTTTCTTGATGATGTTTACACCTTCTACAACAACTTTATTTACTTTTGGAAGAGCAGTAAGAACAACAGCTTCTACGCCTTTGTCTTTACCAGCGATAACGCGAACTTTGTCGCCTTTTTTTACAAACATTTTATTCTCCTTTTATTCTTACGCCCGATGGGCACCCTGGCTATGCCAGGGGACTGTGTTTGTTTTTTTATTGATTAAAGTACTTCTGGAGCAAGTGACACGATCTTCATGAAACCACCGTCACGCAATTCACGTGCAACTGGGCCAAAGATCCGAGTTCCGCGAGGAGTTTTGTCGTCACGGATGATTACTGCTGCATTTTCGTCGAATTTGATGTATGAACCATCTTTACGACGAGCACCTGATTTAGTACGAACGATAACAGCTTTTACAACGTCACCTTTCTTAACCGCACCACCAGGAGTAGCTTGTTTTACTGATGCAACGATTACATCACCGATGCTCGCGAATTTACGTTTTGAACCACCAAGAACTTTGATTGTCAAGATTTCGCGTGCGCCACTGTTATCAGCGACTTTCAAACGAGTTTCTGTTTGAATCATTTACGTTTTCTCCTTTCAGGTATGATTAGATGATGACCGCTTCTTCAACGACTTCTACAAGACGGAAGCGTTTTGTAGCTGAAAGCGGACGAGTTTCCATGATACGAACGATATCGCCTTCTTTAGCAACATTGTTTTCATCATGAGCTTTGTATTTTTTAGAATAGTTGATACGTTTACCATAGACTGGGTGGTTACGTTTAGTTTCAACTACAACTGTGATTGTTTTGTCCATTTTGTCAGACACAACGCGTCCAACAAGAACTTTACGATTATTGCGTTCCATTGAAATTCTCCTTCCCTAGTCTATTATTTAGCTTCTGATTGAACAGTTTTGATACGAGCGATTTGTTTTTTCACTTCTTTCAAACGTCCAGTTTGTTCCAATTGACCAGCAGCCGCTTGGAAACGAAGTTCAAACAATTCTTTCTTCAATTCATTTTCACGCTTCGCGAGTTCTTCTTGAGAAAGACCACGAAGTTCTTTAACAAATTCTTTTACTTCTGTAAGTTTCATGACCTCTCCTTATTCTGCTTCACGTTTCACAAATTTAGTTTTAACTGGCAATTTGTGGCTAGCAAGACGAAGCGCTTCGCGTGCGATCTCTTCAGATACACCAGCAATTTCGAACATCACTTTACCACGTTTAACTGGTGCTACCCAACCTTCAGGAGCCCCTTTACCAGATCCCATACGTACCCCGATAGCTTTAGCGGTGTATGATTTGTGTGGGAAAATCTTAATCCAAACTTTACCACCACGTTTCATGTAACGAGTCATGGCGATACGAGCAGCTTCGATTTGACGGTTTGTGATCCAGTGGCTTGTTGTAGCTTGAAGACCGTATTCACCGAATGCTACTTCTTTTCCACCTTTTGCTTCACCGCGCATTTTACCACGGAATTCGCGACGGTGTTTTACACGTTTAGGTACTAACATTGGTTATTTACCTCCTTTAGCGTCTTTACGAGCTGGAAGAACTTCACCACGGTAGATCCATACTTTAACACCAAGTTTACCGTAAGTAGTGTCTGCTTCTTCCCAAGCGTAATCGATATCAGCGCGAAGTGTGTGAAGTGGAACTGTTCCTTCAGAGTATCCTTCTGCACGGGCAATATCTGCACCGTTCAAACGACCTGATACTTGAGTTTTGATTCCTTTAGCTCCAGCACGCATAGCACGTTGGATCGCTTGTTTTTGTGCACGACGGAAAGCAACACGTTGTTCCAATTGACGAGCAATTCCTTCACCAACAAGGTGAGCATCCAAGTCAGGACGTTTGATCTCAATGATGTTGATGTGGACTTGTTTACCAGTCAATTTGTTAAGAGCTGCACGAAGTGCATCAACGTTTGCTCCACCTTTACCGATAACCATACCTGGTTTAGCAGTGTGAAGAGAAACGTTAACTTTGTTTACTGCGCGTTCGATTTCAATAGTTGAAACGGCTGCGTCAGCCAATTCTTTTTGAATGAATTTACGGATTGCAAGATCTTCATGAAGGTAATCCGCGTATTCTTTTTCAGCATACCATTTGGCATCCCAATCACGGATGATACCAACACGCATACCAATTGGATGTACTTTTTGACCCACGAGTTTACCTCCTTATTTTTCTGCAACAGCTACTGTGATGTGAGCTGTACGTTTGTTGATTGGTGAAGCTGAACCTTTCGCACGTGGACGGAAACGTTTCATAGTTGGTCCTTCGTTTGCGAATGCTTCAGATACTACCAAGTTAGCTTTTTCCAAACCAAAGTTGTTTTCAGCGTTTGCTACTGCTGAGTTCAACACTTTAAGGATGATCCCTGCAGCTTTGTTTGGTGTGAATGTCAAAATAGCGATGGCATCGGCTACGCTTTTACCACGGATGTTGTCAAGAACAAGACGTGATTTACGAGGTGAAACACGCACTGTACGAGCCATTGCTTTAGCTGAAGTAATTTCTGCCATTTATGTTCTCCTTATTTTCTACGTGTCTTCTTGTCGTCTGCCGCGTGACCTTTGTAAGTACGAGTTGGTGCAAATTCACCAAGCTTGTGACCTACCATGTCTTCTTGGATGTAAACAGGTACATGTTTACGTCCATCATAAACTGCGATAGTGTATCCGATGAAACTTGGGAAGATCGTTGAACGACGTGACCAAGTTTTAATTACTTTTTTCTTTTCGTCGTTTGCTTGAGCTTCAACTTTTTTCATCAAATGCTCATCGACGAAAGGTCCTTTTTTAAGACTACGTCCCATTTTGTAATTTTCTCCTTTAAAATTTAGTACCACAGCGGCTTGCGCTGCTAAGCAGCGCTACCGAGCTGGCGGAAAGTGTAAGCTAGTTGCTTATGATTATTTTTGGTTGCGACGACGAACGATAAGTTTGTCAGATTTCGCTTTCTTGTTACGAGTTTTAAGACCAAGCGCAGGTTTACCCCAAGGAGTAGATGGCGCTTTACGTCCAACTGGTGCTTTACCTTCACCACCACCGTGTGGGTGATCATTCGGGTTCATTACAGAACCACGAACTGTTGGGCGAACACCTTTCCAGCGGTTACGTCCCGCTTTACCAAGGTTAACAAGTCCATGTTGTTCGTTTCCGACAACACCAACTGTAGCACGGCAAGTTCCAAGAATCATACGAACTTCGCCTGATTGAAGACGAACAAGTACATATTTACCTTCAGAACCCAATACTTGAGCAGAAGCTCCAGCAGCACGTACCAATTCTCCACCTTTACCAGGTTTCAATTCGATGTTGTGGATCAAAGTACCAACTGGGATGTTAGCAAGCGGAAGAGCATTTCCGACTTTGATATCTGCTTCTGGTCCTGATACAATGCGTTGACCTACTTCAAGGCCTTTAGGGGCGATGATGTAAGCTTTCACACCGTCAGTGTAGTGTACAAGCGCGATGTTAGCTGAGCGGTTTGGATCGTATTCGATCGTTTTAACGACTGCTTCAACTCCATCTTTGTTACGTTTGAAATCGATCAAACGGTAATGACGTTTGTGTCCACCACCTTGGTGACGAACAGTGATACGACCGTTGTTGTTACGACCTGCTTTGTTTTTAAGAGAAACAAGCAAAGTTTTCTCAGGTGTGTTTGTTGTGATTTCAGCGAAATCCAAAGAAGTCATATTACGGCGACCGTTTGTTGTTGGTTTATAAACACGAATTCCCACGATATTTCCTCCTTAGATTATTCAGCTTCAGTAGCAAACAACTCGATTGCTTTAGAATCAGCTGCAAGCGTGATGATAGCTTTTTTAGTTTTTGAAGTAAAACCAGTGTAACGTCCAACGCGTTTTGCTTTAGGTTTTACGTTTACAGTGTTCACATTCGCAACTTTTACACCTTCAAACGCAGCTTCAACAGCTTGTTTGATCAAAAGTTTGTGAGCGCGAGTGTCAACTTCGAATACATATTTGCCTGCTTCAAGTTGAGCCATTGACTTTTCAGTGATAACAGGTTTTTTGATAACATCATACAAATTCATTATGCAAGAACCTCCTCGATTTTAGAGATAGCTGCTTGAGTAACAAGAAGTTTGTCACTATTTGCGATGTCAAGAACACTTGCAGTTGTAGCAGTCGCAACTTTCACGTTTGGAAGGTTACGAGCTGAAAGAGCTGCGAATTCATTTCCTTCTTCAAGAATAACAAGGACTTTAGAATCGATGCTCAAAGCTGCAAGAACTTTTGCAAATTCAGCAGTTTTTGGAGCTGTAAATTCAAGAGAATCAACGGCTACAAATTTGTTTTCAGCAACTTTTTCTGAGTAAACAGATTTAAGTGCAAGGCGACGAACTTTTTGAGGAAGTTTGTACGCATAGCTACGTGGAGTTGGTCCGAAGACGATTCCACCACCACGCCATTGTGGAGAGCGGATAGAACCTTGACGAGCACGTCCAGTTCCTTTTTGACGCCATGGTTTGCGTCCGCCACCTGAAACGGCTGAACGGTTTTTAACTGCGTGAGTTCCTTGACGAAGGCTAGCACGTTGGCTGATGATCACATCAAATACAACTGCTTGGTTTGGTTCGATACCAAAGATCGCATCGTTAAGAACAACTTCGCCCGCTTGTTTACCAGTTTGGTCGAATAATGTTACATTTGCCATTTTGACTGTATTCCCCTTTCCTTATTATTTACCAGCTTTAACTGCTGACTTGATAGTGATAAGAGATTTCTTAGCACCTGGTACGTTACCTTTGATAAGGATAACGTTCTTTTCTGGAACAACTTGTACAACTTCAAGGTTTTGAATTGTTACACGATCGCCACCCATGCGTCCTGCAAGGTTTTTACCTTTGAATACGCGGTTAGGTGCAACAGGTCCCATAGAACCTGGACGACGGTGGTAACGAGAACCGTGAGCCATAGGTCCACGTGATTGTCCGTGGCGTTTGATAACACCTTGGAAACCTTTACCTTTAGAAGTACCAGTTACATCAACAATGTCTCCAGCTTCGAAAGTGTCAACTGTGATTTCAGCACCAACTTCCAAGCCTTCAACGTTTTTGAATTCACGAATGAAGCGCTTAGGAGCCGTGTTAGCTTTTGCTACATGTCCTTTAGCAGGTTTGTTGCTCAATACTTCGCGTTTGTCATCGAAACCAACTTGGATAGCGTTGTAACCATCTGTTTCAACAGTTTTAACTTGAAGAACAACGTTTGGAGTTGCTTCGATAACTGTTACAGGGATCAATTCGCCAGCTTCAGTGAAGATTTGAGTCATTCCCACTTTTTTCCCTAAGATTCCTTTTGTCATGAGAAAATAGTTCCTTTTCTATAGTTTTTTATTCAAAAAGTTTTTAACGAGCGTTTTTTATGCTCTAGATCAAGCTTTAGATTAAAGTTTGATTTCTACGTTTACACCACTTGGAAGATCCAATTTCATCAAAGCGTCAACTGTTTTTTGAGTTGGGTTGATGATGTCGATCAAACGTTTGTGTGTACGCATTTCGAATTGTTCGCGAGAATCTTTGTATTTGTGAGTCGCACGAATGATTGTGTAGAGGCTACGCTCAGTTGGAAGTGGGATTGGACCCGCAACTTGTGCACCTGTACGAGTAGCTGATTCTACGATTTTTGCAGCCGCTGTGTCGAGTGTACGGTGTTCGTACGCTTTCAAACGGATGCGGATTTTTTTGTTTGCCATCTTTTTCTCCTTTTCGTCTATTTAAGATAATAGGCTAGCTCCACAAGAAAACCGACGCGCGTTGCGTGGCAATGCAACCGAGCGTGTCGCAACCTCTTGCATCAAAGCTAATAGCTGTTTTTCACAGCACCATAGTAGTTTAACACAAACAAAGGCCCAATGCAAGGGATTTGAGAAGATTTTTTTCGTTTTTTTAATGAAAGTGTTTTCGAAAAATTTAGAGTGCTAAAAAAGTTGCTCTTATATAGAAAAAAGTTCTACTTTTTTAGCTAAGTAGAACTTTTTAACGTAAAGAGATACGCTG
>NZ_JAPVZB010000024.1:0-21618 GCF_041432125.1 Streptococcus sp. 20925_1_77 | reverse complement strand
GCTAGGACTTTTGTCCCAGCCTCGGATCAAACAACGGCTCCCTTCTTATAGGGATATGGTATAATATAGCTAGTTTAATAAAAGAAAGAGGCAATTTATGTCAAAATTTAAACGCATGCACTTAGTTGTGCTGGATTCAGTTGGGATCGGTGCAGCACCAGATGCTAATAACTTTGTCAATGCAGGTGTACCTGACGGCGCATCTGATACCTTGGGTCACATCTCTAAAACCGTCGGTTTGAATGTACCAAACATGGCCAAAATCGGTCTTGGAAATATTCCTCGTGAAGTGCCATTGAAGACGGTGCCAGCTGAAAGCAATCCAACTGGCTATGCAACAAAATTGCAAGAAGTCTCTCTTGGGAAAGACACCATGACTGGTCACTGGGAAATCATGGGGCTCAACATTACAGAACCTTTTGATACCTTCTGGAATGGTTTCCCTGAAGAAATCTTGACTAAAATTGAAGAATTCTCAGGACGTAAGGTCATCCGTGAAGCTAACAAACCTTATTCTGGTACAGCGGTGATTGATGACTTTGGACCACGTCAAATGGAAACTGGTGAGTTGATCATTTATACATCAGCAGACCCTGTCCTTCAAATCGCAGCCCACGAAGACATCATTCCTTTGGATGAACTCTACCGTATCTGTGAATACGCTCGTTCCATCACTTTGGAACGTCCAGCTCTTCTAGGCCGGATCATTGCTCGTCCTTATGTTGGGGAACCTGGAAACTTCACACGTACAGCCAACCGTCGTGACTTGGCTGTTTCACCATTTGCGCCAACTGTTTTGGACAAGTTGAACGAAGCGGGTATCGATACCTATGCAGTTGGTAAGATCAACGATATCTTTAACGGAGCTGGTATCAACCACGATATGGATCACAACAAATCAAACAGCCACGGTATGGATACCTTGATTAAGACCATGGGACTTCCTGAGTTCCAAGAAGGGTTCTCATTTACCAACTTGGTAGACTTTGATGCTCTTTATGGTCACCGTCGCAATGCTCACGGCTACCGCGATTGCTTGCATGAGTTCGATGAGCGCTTGCCAGAAATCATCGCAGCCATGCGTGAAGATGACCTCTTGATGATTACGGCTGACCATGGTAACGACCCAACCTACGCTGGTACTGACCATACGCGTGAATACATCCCATTCTTGGCTTATAGCCCATCTTTCAAAGGCAATGGCGTGATTCCAGTCGGACATTTCTCTGATATCTCTGCGACAATTGCTGAGAACTTTGGTGTTGAAAAAGCCATGACCGGTGAAAGCTTCTTAGACAAATTGAACTAAGATGACACGCTTCGCTCTCCTCGTAAGAGGGATCAATGTTGGCGGGAAAAACAAGGTCGTGATGGCAGAGCTTCGAGAGGAGCTTCAAACGATTGGGCTGGATGAGGTAGAGACCTACATCAATAGTGGCAATATCTTCTTTGAATCTTCTGGTTCTAAAGAAGAATTGGTAGATTTGCTGGGACATTTCTTTCTTGATCACTATCCCTTTATCCAGTCTTTTTCTCTCTTTTCAGCTGAGGACTATGCGCAAGATCTCGCTGCTCTACCAGCCTGGTGGCAGGAGGATCTGGCCCGCAAGGATGTTCTCTTTTACACAGAAGGCCTCGATCAGGATGCTGTCTGGGAGCTGGTCTCCTCTTTTTCGCTCGGTGATGAAATCATCCATCGTGGAAGCCTTGGGATTTACTGGGGTAAATACTCAGAAGAGACCTATACAAAGACAGCTTACCACAGACAAGTCCTCAAGATGCCGGATTACCGTTTGTTGACCATTCGCAATGCCAATACATTTGACAAAATTGGCCAATTTTTAAGGAAATCATAAAGGAGATATGCAATGACATTATTAGCAAAAATCAATGAAACAGCTGCTTTTTTGAAAGACAAAGGAATGGAAGCGCCTGAGTTTGGCTTGATCCTTGGATCAGGTCTTGGAGAACTGGCTGAAGAAATCGAAAATGCCGTCGTAGTAGACTACTCTGAAATTCCAAACTGGGGTCGTTCAACGGTTGTCGGCCATGCGGGTAAATTGGTCTACGGTGAGCTTGCTGGACGCAAGGTTTTGGCCCTTCAAGGACGTTTCCACTTCTACGAAGGAAACACACTAGAAGTGGTGACTTTCCCAGTTCGTGTCATGAAAGTTTTGGGCTGTGAAGGGGTTCTTGTCACTAACGCTGCCGGTGGTATCGGCTTTGGTCCTGGTACTTTGATGGCTATCACAGACCACATCAACATGACTGGTCAAAACCCATTGATCGGTGAAAACTTGGATGATTTTGGTCCACGTTTCCCAGATATGTCAAAAGCTTATACACCTGAATACCGTGAGACTGCTCATCAAGTAGCAGACAAATTGGGTATCAAATTGGATGATGGGGTTTATATCGGTGTGACTGGTCCAACTTATGAAACTCCAGCTGAAATCCGTGCGTTTAAGACACTTGGCGCAGATGCTGTCGGAATGTCAACCGTTCCGGAAGTCATCATTGCAGCACACTCTGGTTTGAAGGTTCTTGGTATTTCATGTATTACCAACTTTGCGGCTGGTTTCCAAGAAGAGCTCAACCACGAAGAAGTAGTAGAAGTGACAGAGCGCGTCAAAGGCGACTTCAAAGGATTGCTAAAAGCGATTCTTGCTGAACTCTAATCCAATGAAAGTACGACTCCAAAGGCTGCCCTACGGACTGAGGTTTCTTCTAGCCACCTTATCATTAGGGATAGGGACGGGTCTGGTCGGAATTGCCTGTCATTATCTACTAGAAGGGGTGCAAGAGCTGGCCTTTGGCCAAGCTAGTTCGGATTTGCTCCAGCAATTTCAAGAAGCTGGAGGTCTCCGTAGATTTCTGGTCTTGTGTGTGACTGGGTGCTTAGCAGCTGGCTTCTGGTATGTCCTGCAAAAGCGTTATCAGATCCTGTCTATTCGCCAGCAAATTGACTTAGCTGGAGACAGGGAGCCAGCGCCCTTAGCCTATCTCCTTCATGCAGGAATGCAGGTGGCAATTGTCGGAGCAGGTGCATCGGTCGGAAAAGAAGGAGCCCCACGTGAGATCGGGGCTCTTCTAGCTGGTCGGTTGTCGAAGGGATTCTCTCTAGCTCTCAAAGAGCGAAAAGTTTTAATCGCCTGTGGTGCAGGAGCTGGCTTGGCCGCAGTCTATCAGGTTCCCTTTGCTAGTAGCTTGTTCGTCTTTGAAACCTTAGGACTTGCCTACAGTTGGCAGAACCTTCTGCTGGTTTTGTCCAGTACTTATCTGGCCACCTGGGTCGTTCAGCCCATCGTTGGTCAGGAGGCTGTTTATCACCTGTCCGCAGTTTCATGGTCGGCTAGCAGCTTCTTACAGGGTATTGTGATTGCTTTCTTGGTCACTCCCTTGGCTCTGGTCTTTGCTTTCCTCGCCAAGCGGGCTAGTCACAAACGGCGGAAGGATGGGACGATTCTTTGGGCTCTTCCTCTAGCCTTTCTAGTGCTGGGGAGCCTAGTAGCCTTTTTCCCTATCTTTATGGGAAATGGCCAGGTACTGGCGCAAGCCCTCTTGTCTAGCCAGTCGATTCCTTATCTTCCACTGACCCTTGCAGTGAAGGGGCTTCTGGTTTACCTCCTCTTGCGCAATGGTGCCTATGGAGGGACCTTGACACCATCATTTGCCTTAGGAATTGGATCTGGCTATCTAGTGACCTTGCTTTTGACAGTCCTTGGGATTCATCTGGATCCAGCTATAGGGATGTTACTTGGAGCGACAGTCTTTTTAGGGACGACCTTAAAAGCTCCTCTGACAGCCATTGCCCTTAGCCTTGGATTTACAGGCCAAACTTGGAATTTGACTATTCCGCTTGTACTTGCGGCTGGTCTGTCATACGTGATTCGAAAGAGATGGGAGAAGAAATGATGAAGGTACATTTTGTACTGCATGAAACTTTTGAAGTGCCGGGTGCTTATCTAAAATGGGCGCAGGAGCGTGGCCATCAGGTGACCACGACCAAAGTCTATGAGAATGAAACGCTACCAGAGACAGTGGATGAGATCGACTTTTTGATCGTCATGGGGGGACCTCAATCACCGGATGAAAATCGGGAAGCTTTTCCATACTACGATCCTCAGGCAGAGATTGAGCTGATTCAAAAAGCCATCAAGGCTGATCGTTATATTGTTGGGGTCTGTCTTGGTGCCCAGCTACTGTCTGTCGCCTATGGAGCGAAGTATGAGCACAGTCCAGAACGTGAGATTGGGGTTTATCCTGTGACTTTGACGCCTGAAGGACTCACAGATCCGCATGTCGGTGAGTTTGGAGAAACTCTTGAAACTGGTCACTGGCATGGTGATATGCCAGGATTGACAGAAGATGCTGTTGTTCTTGCGATCAGTCAAGGGTGTCCACGTCAGATGATTCGCTTCAGTCCGAAACACTATGCCTTCCAAGCTCACTTGGAATTTGATCCAGAAGCAGTTGATCTCTTGATTGCTGCTGACGGTGAAAGTGTTTTGGAAGAACAAAGTCAAAACCTGACCTTTGTTCAAAAACCTGAAGCCATTCGTGCTTACGATTATCGAGAAATGAATGCCAAACTCTTTTCGTTTTTGGATTCATTAACAAAATAAAAAATGAAAGGAAGGGCAGTTCGGGTTTGAAATTGAACCCGGGCTAGAGGCTGTGTAAAAAAGATAAATCCTCCTAGATGCGATGTATCTTTGTCGGATTTCCTATTTTTACTTTGACTCTTTAACGCCTATTCTAAAAAATAAAAAAGAAAGGTAGAGCATGTGTTCTGATTTGAACACGAGCGGAAAGCTCTCCTAATTACTCAATAAAAAAAGAAAGGATGGGTTTACCGTATTCGCTGAACTGAATACGGGCGGAGAACTGTGTAAAAAAGATAAACTGTCTAGCATCTGCGATGCGTCGTCAGTTTCCTATTTTTACTTTGTTCTCTGTCGCCCTTTATATCTTAATTATGTCTATCCATATTGCTGCTAAGCAAGGTGAAATTGCTGATAAAATTCTTCTTCCTGGGGATCCTCTTCGTGCGAAATTTATTGCTGAGAATTTCCTTGAAGACGCTGTTTGCTTCAACGAAGTCCGTAACATGTTTGGTTACACAGGTACCTACAAGGGTCACCGTGTATCTGTCATGGGTACTGGAATGGGGATGCCATCCATCTCTATCTATGCGCGTGAGTTGATCGTGGACTACGGTGTGAAGAAATTGATCCGTGTGGGTACAGCTGGTTCTTTGAATGGCGATGTCCACGTCCGTGAATTGGTCTTAGCGCAAGCTGCCGCAACCAACTCAAACATCATCCGTAACGACTGGCCACAATACGATTTCCCACAAATCGCTAGCTTTGATCTTTTAGACAAGGCTTACCACATTGCTAAAGACCTTGGCATGACGACTCATGTCGGCAATGTCTTGTCATCAGATGTCTTCTATTCAAACTATGGTGAAAAGAACATCGAACTTGGTAAGTGGGGTGTGAAAGCTGTAGAAATGGAAGCAGCAGCTCTTTACTATCTTGCTGCTCAACACCATGTTGATGCCCTTGCTATCATGACTATTTCAGACAGTTTGGTCAATCCTGATGAGGACACAACCGCTGAAGAACGTCAAAATACTTTCACAGACATGATGAAAGTTGGTCTTGAGACCTTGATTGCAGACTAATGACAAAATTCTTTCATGATGAATGGCTCTACGATCTCCAAAATTATCACTACAGCCGGGCTCTGCGCTCTATCAAGCAGCAGGAAGAAGTACCGGATTTGTTGGTGAGCTTACTGCAGTTAATGGCGGAGCGTCGAGAGCTTAATATCCAACCCGTCATGAATCAAAAGTTGAGAACCGAGTTGCTAGAAGCGACTGGTTTTCAGCTTTTTTGGCATGAGGATCCAGAAGATGAGCAGTTGGCCAACTACCTTTATGACTTAGAGGCGAAGTTGCGAAATGAGCAGATTATTGACTTTGTTCGTGCCGTTAGCCCAGCCATCTATCGGATCTTTATGCGATTGATTCAGTTGAAAATTCCTGACATAACAAACTATATTCATAACTCCAAAGAATCGAGTTATGACCGTTGGAAGTTTGAGAGCCTTCATGCGTCCGCCAACCCTATCCTGCAGCAATTCCACAGCGAAAGTGTGGTCAATTCGTCCAGTTTGACGGAGTTGATTGTGCAGTTGGACTTGCCAGATAGCGTCAAAGTTGCGGCCCAACAATTGCGGGAGTTAGAAAAATCAGTTCGCAACCCCTTGGCCCACTTGATCAAGCCCTTTGATGAAGAAGAGCTCCATCGGACGACAGGTTTCTCTTCTCAGGATTTTATGAAGAATTTGGTTGACCTTGCAAGCTACACAGGCATCCATTATGATCAAGCTAACTTTTATTTTGATCAGGCCAATGCTGTGATGGAAGAGCTACTAAAGGAGAAGTAGATGGATAAGATTGCTCAACTACAGGAGATGATTGATCAGAGTCAACGGATCGTTTTTTTCGGTGGGGCAGGAGTTTCCACGGAGTCCAATATTCCAGATTTTCGAAGCTCAGACGGTGTCTATAGTGTTCAGGTAGGACGGCATTTGACAGCTGAGCAATTGGTCTCTCATACCATGTTTGAGCGCTATCCAGAGGACTTTTTCGACTTCTATAAGAAATATCTACTCTACCCAGATGCCAAGCCCAATGCAGCCCATCGCTATCTGGCTTGGCTTGAAGAGACCGGTAAACTCAAGGCGGTGGTGACACAAAATATTGATAGTCTCCATGAAATGGCTGGTTCTAAAAAAGTTTTGAAGCTCCATGGCAGTGCCGACCGCAATTACTGTACGGGTTGCCAGCGATTTTATGATTTGGAGGCCTTTCTAGCTTTGGAAGGCCCGGTTCCACACTGTCTGGACTGTGGCAAGGTGGTCAAGCCTGATGTAACTCTCTACGAGGAACCTCTCGATATGGACGTCTTTAGCCAAGCAGCCCAAGCCATCCAAGAGGCTGATCTCCTGATTATCGGTGGAACCTCCCTTGTGGTCTACCCAGCAGCTAGCTTGATCCAGTATTTCCGAGGGAAGAAGCTGGTTGTCATCAATAAAACCAGTATCCCACAAGACATGCAAGCAGACCTGGTTATCGAAGGAAAAATTGGGGAAGTATTTTCACAATTAAGACAATAAAAGAACACCTGAAGGAAGTGGAAATCCACTTGTTTCAGGTGTTTTTACGTCTCCCTTTTGACTAGCGCTATAAGAATGTATTTGATTATGATATAATGAAATAGATTTTCTTAAGGAGGTGAGTATGAAGAAGCTTAAAAGAATATTACCGCTTATTTTAGTAGCTTTAGGACTATTCTTCTTTGGACTTTATCACTATTTGAAAACATCTGTTGATCCTGGTTTGTTTGATAAGAATGATCAGTATATTAAGGTATATAACTACAAATCAGAGAAGATCGAGCCCAAAAAAGCAAAAGTAAAAGAAATTAATCTTGAGTTTATATACGACGATAAGGCTGCTGTTCCTGATGGATTGACTTGGTCGGAAGATCTTCGGTCTGATATTGGTCCTTATGACGGTGGAGACGTCATTTTACATGCCTTGTTGGAAGATGGGTCAAAACTTAGAATCCCACTCCAAAAGGCGTTTCGTTTAGGTCCAACATTTAGTCGCGATTTGGAATACAATGATAAATTAGAGGAGAAAATGCTTCCTAGATTCCCGAAATTCAGTACAGAGTATAATCGAAATTATTCCTTTGCTTATTTTAGTGGAATGATGTATGTAGGAGACACCCTATATCAAGTTCCTGAAACAGAAGCTGTTACGCGTTTTGACTTAAAGAATCCAAAAACAGGAAAGTTACAAACCTACTATGAATATGGGTATTTGCCAGAGAAAACAGATTCTCCTGTGTATTTAAAAACTAAAAAAGATGTGAGCCAAGCAGACATGCAATCTTTTTATGATGATTACCATAACAGTTGGAAGGGATACTGGGATCGGGGAGTCGATCCCAATCCTAAAGAGTTGACTAGCACCTATCCATATCAGTTTCACTATTATAAATGGTTCTATTCAGATGCTCTATCGAATCTCCCTCTGAAAATAGATCTCACAGGTTCTGAATTTAAAACAACAGTCACTCGTACGCAGCTGATAAAACCTGATCAAAATGATCAGATGAAAGTGCGGACAGCCACAAAAACCTATACAGAGAAAAATAAAGGGGAATATGTACAAGAAGTCCTTGGTAAACTGTCGGAGTTCAAACAGATTAATGATCTAGCAAGGTATGAAAAGGAACATAAGTAAGATTCAGGTGAGATCTATTTTGATAGGATAATCAATTTTTGGAGGTGACGATGAAGAAGTTAAAGATTAATGATAAACACATCTTTTTTGCGTTAGTCAGTTTGTTTATTGGATATATTGGTCTTCGGTATTATATCAAGCCAGAATGGTTTGATTCAGAACATATTTATCATAAAGTATACAATATAAAAGTTGCTTATAAAAAGAGCCAGAAGAAGACCTTACAGGATATTCATATCGAGTTTATTCATTTTGGAAAAAATAAATCTGTGGACGGTCAATGGAAAGAATCTACAAGAACAGATATAAAAACTGATGGGAATTGGCATTATAGTATTTTACATCTAACCTTTAGTGATAAAACTAAATTAGATATTTTATTTGATGAATATAAAACTGGTTATCTGTTTCAATCGGATAACGATAATTATAAACAATTTGAAAAGTTATCACTTCGTTTTCCAGGTATTGAGCAAGGTGATGGTAGAGGGTTTAGAAGCTATCTGATGATGTATCAGGGAGATACGATCTATCAAAATAATGATAATCAATATGTAGTTACAAGTTTCCAGATAAAAAATCCCAAAACTCATAAACTTCAAACATACTATGATTACGGTGTTGCACCAAAATCTAATGTTTTTCCACCAGTATATTTTTTACAAGATAAGAAAAATTCAGCAAAAGAACGCCAAGAATTTTTTGATGACTATCGACCTAATGATAGGGTAAATTTTTGGAACCGAGGTCTTTATAATTCTGATAGCATATTTAATAATCGGTTAAATATTGAGGCAGAGTGGTATGAGTCTCAATTATTTTATTCTGAACGGTTCGAGAATCTACCAATTTATCTTAAGATGACAGGTGATAAATTTAAGACGACTATCACAGATACCTATGTTATAGATGGTCAGAACAACACTAAAAAGGGAATCCGAGTTCAATCTAGATCAAAAACTTATACAGAGGAAAACAAAGACCAATTTGTAAAAGAAGTTCTTAACCAGAAATAAAACCAACTCCAGATCACAAACACGATCTGGAGTTATTTTTTTAGGTTATATTTCTCTTAAGAAATCTATAGCGATATATAAAGGTATTCCAATATGTATTGATTCAAATTTGTTTCCTTTCAAAACTTAGTCTAAACTTTGAAAAAAGTAAGTGTTTATGGTTTAATGGAATGGAATCCTATTATTATCACATCATTTTTCAGGAGGTGACGATGAAGAAGTTAAAGATTAAGAAGAAATATATCCTTCTTGCTTTAGTAAGTTTGTTTATTGGCTACATCGGGCTTCGGTATTATATCAAGCCTGAGTGGTTTGATTCAGAACATATTTATCATAAGGTTTACAATTTAAAAGTTAGTCAGAAAAAGGGCCTGAAAAAGACGATACAGGATATTAATATTGAGTTTGTTCATTTTGATGAGACAAAACCTGTCGAGGGTCAATGGATAGAATCTACAAGAAGGGATTTAAAATCTGATTCGAGTTATACCATTTTACATTTATCCTTCAATGATAAGACGAAATTAGATATCTTATTTGACCGCTATAATAGCGGTTCACTCTTTAAATCGGATGGCTTTAATTATGAACAGTTTAATAAATTATCACTTCGTTTTCCAGGGATTAGCAAAGGAGATGGAAGTGAGTTTAGAAACTATCTGATGATTTACCAAGGGGATACGATCTATCAAAAATCAGGAGATCAATATGTAGTCACGAGTTTCCAGTTAAAAAATCCAAAAACACAAAAACTTCAAACATACTATGAGTATGATGTTGCACCTGATTTTAATTTTTTTCAACAGACTTATTTCTTACAGGATAAGTCACATTCAGCAGAAGAACGCCAAAAATTTTTTGATGACTATCAACCTGATGGTAGAAGAAATTATTGGATACGAGATTCTGATAGAATAATTGGTGGTACTGATAGTTTATTCAATGATAGATTAAATATTGAGCTTGAATGGTACCCCTATCAATTATTTTATTCTGAAAGGTTTGAAAATTTACCAATTCATCTTAGTACGACAGGAAATGATTTTAAAACGACGATAACAGAAACGTATGTGATGGATCAGCAAAATGATCATAAAGGAATCAGAGTTCAGTCTAGATCAAAAACTTATACAAATGAAACGAAAGACCAATATGTGTCTGAAATACTAAACAATGAGAAAAAAATTAACGCCAGATAGCTTTATGTTATCTGGCGTTAGTTTTTAGGGATATATTTTCCTTATTGGATTTGTAACGGTATATAAATCAGATATAGATAAGTCTGAATAAGTATCATCTGCAGAAAAATATTCTCGATTAAGACTGAAAGTCGCTTTATTATCCTCTGTTTCATTTAACTTTGGTGTTTCTTTTATCATTGTTGGAAGTTCAGAAATAATAGTTTGGTAAACTTTCTTAGGGTTATTTTTGAATTCCTTTTTTAATTGGCCTTCTCGTTCATCAATTTTTTTATTCAGTGCATCCATGTCTGGAGGAGACCACTTATAGTGAATCTCAAAATGATAAGTATCATCATCTACTGAGGATAACTGAAACTGATAAGTATCATACCAGCCTTTTATAAAGGCAGTCCAGTATGCGTCGACGATCGCTTTTTTCTCTTTATCACTTGGAATGTAATAAAGAGTTATGTTTTCCCAATTAGTGTCAAGATTTTGGAATAAGTCTTCTTTAATCTCTTTCTCCAGATTTTGTTTAAAAAATTCTTTAGCAGACTTTTCAATTTTAGTTAAGTTGGTCTTGTTAGATGGAGTTGTAAAATAGGTATATTCTTTGGGTCTCGAGTATATATCTAAGTGAACAAATTTATATTTAGTATTCGGTCTACCAGCAAACCAAAGGGTGTAACTGCCATCGTCTAGGTCCTCAAAGTCCAAGATTTCTTGTTCATGATTATTGTTATCTAAAATACTGATATAACTTTTGGAGATTTCTTCAGTTCCAATAATTTTAAATTCTAAATAATACCTATTGTCTCCTTCCTCCAAGTTTTTTACTGGATGTACAGAGTCAAAATAACCATTTAATTTTACATTTAGAGCAATATTAGGGTTACTTGGAATAACATCAATTTTAGGATCGGGTTTCGATTTGTCGTTTAAAGCTAGAAGTCCAAGGATAAATGTCAGTGCAACGAAAAACAGAATGAATTTAGGTTTCATATCGCCTCCTTACTTATCAAACTTCACTTCCTCAAGCAAGTACTCGATGAATTTTTCTCCCATTTTTGAGAGGGCTGTTTTTTCATGTTTGATGTAGACCAGCTCGATCGGGTCTTCGATATCAAGGGGAATGGAGACGATGTTATTTCCGTTGAGATTGCTGTTGAGGATCCCGGTCGCAATGGTGTAGCCATCCAGACCAATCAAGAGATTAAAGAGGGTCGCCCGGTCACTGACGACGATGGATTTCTTATGATGCTCTTGAGAGAGGATCTCTTCTGAGAAGTAGAAGGAGTTATGGGTTCCTTGGTCATAGCTAAGGTATGGGAAATCTTCCAGATCAGACAAGTGGACAATCTCTTTCTTGGCAAGAGGATTGGTCTTGCTGACAAAGATATGAGGTTGCGCTGTAAAGAGGTGGGTGGCAATCAGGTGATTATCATCTAGCATCTTAGAGAGGACATCCCGGTTGTAGCTATTCAAAAAGAGGACGCCAACTTCGCTTCGGAAATTCTTGACGTCATCGATGATCTCCCAAGTCCGCGTCTCCCGTAGGAAGAGCTCGTATTTTTCCATGTCGCTTTTCTTCAATAGTGAAACGAAGGCCTCAACCACGAAGGCGTAGTGCTGTGAAGAGACACTGAAAAGCTCACGAGAACCCACAGGATTTTTATAGCGCTCGGACAAGAGGTAAATCTGCTCCACCACCTGGCGGGCATAAGAGAGGAACTCCATCCCATCGCGGGTCAAAGTGATCCCTTTAGGATTCCGGATAAAGATTTCAATTCCCATCTCATTTTCCAAGTCCTTAACGGCATTGGAAAGGCTAGGTTGCGTGATGAAGAGTTGTTTTGCGGCCTCATTCATAGAGCCGGTTTCGACGATTTTGATAATGTATTGTAATTGTTGTATTCTCATGCTTTTATTTTAACATAAAATAGCGCGTTTTTCCCGTAAAATGTGGTCTTTCAAGGACTGTATGAGAATAAGACAGGCTGAGGTAGGTAATAGGAAGTAGGCTAGATCAAATAGTTAAAAAATAGAAGATTGGAAACAAAATCTACATCTGGGGACTGATTTTGATGGAAAAATACAGTTTTGCCTTGCTGAAGGTAAGATCTGATTGATAGAATGGTAAAAAATTGATTGAGGAGATCTTATGAAAAAACTCGTTTCCTGGTATAAGAAAAAGGATAAGGAATTGGAAACCCATTTCACAGCTGGTATGTTGCAGATCAATTTTGTGACCAATGCTCTGATTCTATTGGCCTTTTACATCTATTTGGTTATTAGTCAGTCGCTCTACGCAATTAAGGATCCATTCATTCAATTTAGTTTTCTTGCTATAGTATCCTTTACGATGGAGGTCTTGCCCTATGGTGTGACCTTAGCCCTTTTTGTTCCCAATATTTTTGTCATTATCTATGGGATCGGTCGGTGGTCTAGCCTCCAGTTCAAAGAAGCTGAAGAAGAAGCTCTCAAAGATCCGGATTTGTTTGAAGATAGGGTGCCAAAGGAAGGAAAAGGGACAAGAGAAGATGACGCATCTCTTATGAAGGAAAAGCAAGAATCACCTAATCCTAAGCCTGTCAAAAAGAAAAAGCAACAGCCTACAATTGTTCTTTGGTTTGGTCTCTTTGGTTGCTTTCTCGAAGCGATTTTCATTTACATCGTGAAAGAGATGACCTTTTACGATTGGAGTGAACCCCTGATTAATTCGCAGAAGCACGCCCTGATCTGGTCGGGCGCCTATCCAACCTTCTTCACCTTTGCTGCTCTCACCTTGCTAGCCTTGATCATCTATTCCTATAGGGATGCTAATTCCCTCTCTCCATTGGCTAATATCTTCTGTATTAGTGGCATTCTGGGAGGAGTGGTTCTCCTCTTAGTTTTTGATCAACAGCTGCAGGTAGCAAGTTTTCACACCTTTTTCTTATTGATCTATTCCATTCATCTCTTGTGGGTTCGTATCAGGGAGTGGCAGCAAGATCGAACAGAGACAGGATATGAGAATCGTCTACTTCAATGGCTCCATCAGCTCTTAAATAAGTCGCGTAACTGGCCTTGGTTAGCGGTCCTTGTCGCTCTTCCAACCCTTGCTCTCGTCGTCCTTATTCTCATGCTCTTTGGGCAGCAACCGGATTCCATGATCAAGGCCTGGACGAACACAGCTGACTGGGCCTTCTCTCAAAAGATCCCTCCTCAGAATCTTATCATTGATGAGCACTATCTCTGTACGGTTGCGGCTGGTGGGCATGAAAAAGTTGTAAAGCCCCAGCGGATGGGCGTCCGCCACGGTCATCCAGTCGTTGTCAATCGTCAGCTTTGTATTGCCAATGCTTTTGAGCAAGTATTAGAAGAAAAGACACCCCGATTCCATCGCTTCTTACGTCGCAATTATGACCGCTATGGCTATCCTTTTGCTAAACATATCAAGAAGAAATGGGCTATGGACCTGATTTACTACCTAATGAAACCCTTGGAATGGATCTTTTTGCTGGTTCTCTATCTAGTCGATCGCAAGCCTGAGAACCGAATAGCCATGCAATACATCAAACCGATCCCAGAAGATTTTGATCCCAAAAAAGCTTCTTAAGTCACTTATTTCTACTTGACAAGCGACCAGTAGCGCGATATAATGAGAAAAATTTAACCTTTAAGGGGTCCAGAGAGGCCTGCAAGGAAAGACAGAAAAAAGATCAGCGGACCGAGTCTAGCTGATCATTTGTAGGACCTTGCTTTTGCGAGGTCTTTTTTGCTGGAAGAAAGAAGAGGAAACCAATGGTCAGTGACAGCTGTAAGAAACGGTTTGGAAAAATCATGATGGAAGACATGGAGTTAATCGCTCAAGAAGAGATTGCGCCCCGGATTTTTTCAATGGTCTTGAAGGGGGAAATGGTGGAGCAGATGTTGCCGGGGCAGTTTCTCCATATCCGTGTGCCGGATGACTCTAAACTTCTCCGTCGTCCCATTTCTATCTCAGAGATTGATCCAGACAGCCAGACCTGTCGCCTCATCTATCGGGTAGAAGGAGGCGGAACGGCCATCTTTTCTCACTTGCCTGTCGGTAGCTTCCTCAGTGTCATGGGCCCTCAAGGAAATGGCTTTGACCTAAAAGGTCTTGGTCAAGGGGCGCGTGCTTTGATCATCGGTGGCGGGATAGGTGTTCCTCCTTTGGTCCAAGTGGCCAAACAACTCCACCAACAAGGTGTGGAAGTTGAAGTGGTTGTTGGTTTTGCAACCAAAGAAGCCATCATTTTGGAAGAAGAGCTTTCTCAGGTGGCTGATGTCACTATTACAACTGACGATGGATCTTATGGCACAAAGGGATATGTCTCCACCATCGTTGACCAGATGGAGCAGGAGTTTGATGCCATCTATTCTTGTGGGGCACCTGGCATGCTCAAATATGTCAACAGCAAGTTCCACGATCATCCTCGCGCCTACATTTCTATGGAGTCCCGTATGGCTTGTGGGATGGGGGCTTGTTATGCCTGCGTGGTGCATCTGGAAAATGAAAGCCAAGCAGCCAATAAGCGCGTGTGTGAAGACGGACCGGTCTTTGAAACCGGTACAATTGTGATGTAGGAGGACCGTATGACAGCAAATCGACTAGCCGTATCCTTACCAGGATTAGACTTGAAAAATCCCATTATTCCAGCTTCTGGCTGTTTTGGGTTTGGCCAAGAATACGCCAAATACTATGATTTAGATCTTCTTGGATCCATTATGATCAAGGCGACGACTGCTGAGGCTCGCTTCGGAAATCCGACACCACGTGTTGCTGAGACTCCTGCAGGCATGCTCAATGCCATTGGTCTCCAAAATCCAGGCGTAGACGTTGTCCTAGCAGAGAAACTCCCTTGGTTGGCCCAGCATTATCCAGAGCTACCGATTATCGCCAACGTAGCTGGTTTCTCCAATGAAGAGTATGCGACGGTTTCTAGAAAAATCTCGCAAGCACCAAATGTCACAGCGATTGAGCTCAATATCTCTTGTCCCAATGTGGACCATGGCAACAACGGCCTCTTAATCGGGCAGGTTCCAGAGTTAGCCTATGCGGCTGTCAAAGCAGCAGTGGAAGCTTCCTCCGTCCCTGTCTATGTCAAATTAACGCCAAGTGTGGCAGACATCACCCAGGTCGCAAAAGCAGCAGAAGACGCAGGGGCCGCCGGCTTAACCATGATCAATACCTTGGTCGGGATGCGCTTTGACCTCAAGACTGGCAAACCGATCATTGCAAATGGCACAGGAGGTATGTCGGGACCAGCCGTTTTCCCAGTTGCTTTGAAACTCATCCGCCAGGTGGCCCAATCCACTAAACTTCCGATTATCGGAATGGGAGGTGTGGATTCAGCCGAAGCAGCCATTGAAATGATGATTGCTGGTGCCTCTGCGATTGGAGTTGGAACCGCTAATTTCACCGATCCTTATGCTTGTCCAAGCATCATCGAAGATCTGCCACAGGTCATGGATCGCTATGGTATTGACACACTTGAGAACTTCCGAAAACATGTACGGGAAAAACTACTATAAATCCTTGACTTTTCCCAAATATCGTACTACAATAAATAAAAACCTTTAAAGCAGTCCAGAGAGGCTCCTAAGGTCTAGACGGTGAATCATGGTAGTTGTTCCTGCCTAATTTTCGTGTAACCTTGCCTCGGGCAAGGTTTTTTTGTAGATAAAATGATCAATCAAAAAAGGAGTAATCCATGCGTGAAGAACGTCCTATTATCGCCCTTGACTTCCCAGCTTTCGAGGATGTCAAACACTTTTTAGAGCATTTTCCAGAAGACGAAAAATTATTTGTAAAAATCGGAATGGAATTTTTCTATGCAGTTGGTCCTGAAATTGTACATTACCTCAAAGGGCTTGGACACAGTATTTTCCTTGATTTAAAATTGCATGATATCCCAAATACAGTCAAATCAGCCATGTCCGTACTGGGGACTTTCGGAGTAGATATGGTGACAGTTCACGCAGCCGGTGGTGTAGAGATGATGCGCGAAGCCAAGGCAGCTCTTGGTGAAGGGGCTAAGTTGGTAGCCGTGACCCAGTTGACTTCTACCAGTGAAGAAGAGATGCGTGATTGCCAAAACATCCAAACAACAGTCCAAGAATCAGTAGTCAATTATGCTCGCAAGGCCCAAGAAGCAGGCTTGGATGGCGTTGTCTGCTCAGCCCATGAAGTAGCCTTGATCAAAGATGCCACTTCATCAGACTTTGTCTGTGTCACTCCAGGGATTCGACCAGCAGGAGCTGAAATCGGTGACCAAAAACGGGTCATGACCCCACAAGAAGCTCATAAAATTGGATCTGACTATATTGTCGTTGGACGTCCAATCATCCAAGCAGAAAACCCATGGGACGCTTACCATGAAATTAAGAGACAGTGGAATGCGTAAGAGCTACTAAAAGTGAAACTTTTGTAGCTCTACGGGAAGTCCTATGGGACCTTCCCTAACGCATTCACTAGATTTAGAGGATAAAAATAATCGTTTTATCCTCTAAATCGTCGGAATACCAATCGCTACTAAAAGTGGAATTTTTGTAGCTCTACGGAAAGTCCGATGGGACCTTCTCTAACGTATTCACTAGATTAGAAGAAAAAAATAACGTTTCTTTCTTCTAATCGTCGGAATAGTATGGTCTACTAAAAGTCTTACTTTTGTAGATTTACGGGAAGTCCTATGGGACCTTCCCTAACTTACTCACTAACCTGTAAAGTTGTTCTTTAAATCTGTTTTGGATTTAATTCGTATATGATTAAAATCGTAAAAAGGAGTTATCATGTCATTAGCTAAAGATATTGCCAGCCATCTTCTAAAAATTGAAGCCGTTTATTTGAAACCAGAGGAACCTTTTACTTGGGCTTCAGGGATCAAGTCCCCTATTTATACGGATAACCGCGTGACCCTTGCTTATCCAGAAACTCGTACCTTGATTGAAAATGGCTTTGTGGATAAAATCAAGGAAGCTTTCCCTGAAGTCGAAGTGATTGCGGGGACAGCAACTGCGGGGATTCCTCATGGAGCGATTATTGCGGACAAGATGAACCTTCCTTTTGCTTACATCCGTAGCAAACCAAAAGATCATGGTGCTGGAAACCAAATTGAAGGCCGTGTACCACAAGGTCAAAAGATGGTGGTAGTGGAAGATTTGATTTCTACTGGTGGTTCTGTTTTGGATGCTGTTGCAGCTGCGAAACGTGAAGGAGCAGACGTCCTTGGTGTGGTAGCGATCTTTACTTACCAATTGGAGAAAGCTGATAAGAAATTTGCGGAAGCTGGTGTTCAGCTCGAAACCTTGTCAAACTACACAGAATTGATCCATTTAGCAGAAGAACAGGGCTACATTACCTCCGAAGGATTAGAGTTGTTGCGGCGTTTCAAAGAAAACCAAGAAACTTGGCAAGATAAATAATAGGACGGAAGCGTTTCTAACGCTTCTTTTTTATACTATTTTCACTAGTTGGTGGTTAACTTGAATCTCAAAGTAAAATCCGGTATGATAGTAGTAATTGTTTTTATGGATGAAGGAAAAACTATTTTTAAGGGAGAATAAGATGACAAAAGAACATTATTTGCAAATGAAGAAGCAGGCTCGGGTCTGGTTTACCGTCAATATCATCATCAGTTTGATTGCTATTGCGGGAGGAATTTTAGTGGTCATTAGTAAATCACGTCATATCCCATTTCTATTGATGGCCTTGGGGGCACTGACCTTGATGAACCAATTCTTGGTTACCCCTGCTTTCAACGCCAAAAAAGAAGCTGAGGAAGAACATCCAGAATGGAAGAGTTTGTCTACTAAAGATACTAAAATAACTGTAGAGAATCTGCAAAAAGGGGTTTTGGTATCAGCTACGGCTCTTCTGATTGTCATTATTGGTTTCTTTATGTTCTATCGTCCTCTTCCGACAACAGACGCAGGAACTGAAGTGATCAATACCTATCGAGAGATCCAGTCTGTGCCAGAAAATTCGACAGAAAAAGAATCTAGCACAGTCTCTAATTTAACCCCGAAAGATGTTCAAACTTTACAAGAATTGAAAGAAGAAATCGAATCCAATGCCCCATCAGATTCAAATTCACTAGATATAAACAAAGCAAAAGATTTCGCAGAAAAAGCGCAGCAACAGAATTGGTTGAAAAGGGGAGAGTAAGATGACTTTTCAAGTGGTTTGAAATCAACTAGTTTTTGTGAAAGGGTAAAAAATCAATGACAGCAACAGTGTTCTGGCTTAGTTTGGGTATTCTGACCCTTGTTTTTCTTATCATTCTGCTCATCTTTTACACCTTGTATCGTCGTGAAATAAAAGTGAAAACAGAATCAACCGCAAAAGTTCTGGGAGAAGTAGTTGCTTTTGATTCCAAAAATCAACTGCTTATTTCTCTGCCTGTGGTGGAGTATCAAGTCAAGGGTGAAAGATACCAAAAGACCTTTACCTACGCTTATTTCAGAGAGACTTCTTCTAAGTCAAGACAAACCAATGTTTTCGATAGAACCTATATTCTTGGAGCAGGTAAAAATCTGGATTTGCGGATGATATTCCCAATCGGGTCTCCCATGACTGTCTTTTATAATCCAAACGAGCCACAAATTGGTTTTGTCGAACGCTATGCCGGCTTAGTCGGTTTTTATAAAATTGGAATGATTTTAACGACTGGGATTTATCTTGGGCTAGTATGCATACTAGCTTTGTTATGTTGAATTGTTTGGACCTATCTAAAATAAAAAAGCACATTCAACTCTATATATTTGATTGAATGAGAGGATTTTCAATGATCAAAAAAGGTCAATGTTTTAATATCAGTTTGAATGGGAAAAGGCCTCTATGGGGATTCTTTTTGTTGATAACAGATCAAGGGGAAGAATTCATCATCAAACGCAATAGTAAGATCCCTTTTGACAGATACCGTAAAGTGTATCAGACTACCTACTCGTTAAAAGATCAAATTTTTTTAAAGAAAGCACCGGCAAGTGTTTATTCCTTGATTGGTGTTCCACTAGGTTTGTTATTAGCAAGAACATTTAGAAAGATCCTTCCCATGGACCTTTTCTTTGGAAAACCGAATCTTGATTTGGATGTTAGAGAAGGAGTGGTGAACGTTCTTCTATTTCTTCTTGCTGTCATCGTCACTTTATGGTTGGTCACTATTGCCAGATATATACAGTTGAAACGGTTTGTTGAAAAAAATGGAGTGAAGTTAGAAGTAGTTGGTCAGATAAAGCCTATAGATTATCTTCAAAAAACGTCAAATGGAACCGAGGTGTGGTGAATGCGAAAAATGAGAAAACGACAGTTGTTTGCGCTTGTTTGTTTAAGTGCTCTACTCCTGTTTTTTGCGTATTTTGTACAAATGCGATTGTTTTTGGCCTTGATTTTATGTTTAATTGTGATCTTATTTTTTAGAGGACTCGAATTCACAGAGCCTCGGGAAATAGAGTTTGATTTCAAGGATGATTGCAAATAACAAAGATAATTCCTCAACCTAAATGATTTCGTATCAGCCCAAAACAGCAGAAATGCTGTTTTTTTGATATAATGGACCTATGTTATCGAAAAGTAAACGTATTCTATTTGGGATGCTTCATGTTGTCATGTTGCTAGTGATGGTCCACTGGTTCTTGATCAGTGTGACCTATCTGAGAGAGATTTCATGGTCAGCTATTTTAGGTGCTGGATTGCTATTTCTGCTAGCCTGGTTGAAACGCGATGGGGTAAAAAGAGCCATTGCTTGGTTGACCCGGCACAAAAAAGGCTTCTTGCTTGGCGCGATCATCTGTCAGTTAATCTTTATGATTTGTGCGGAGCTTTTGATCCGTCGGGATGCTGCGGTTGTTTTTAAGGGCGCTTTTGATCTTCTTAAGCAATCTTCCATCACCAACTATCTTAGTCGCAATCCCAATAACATTCCGCTCTTTCTTTATGAAAAGTTTTTCTATCTTTTATTCGGTTCTAGCGGTTTGTGGGTTATGCAGGCTCTCAATATACTCTATGTCAATCTGGGTGCCGTCCTCTTGTACAAACTGTCCCAGAAGCATTTCAATCAGAAAACAGCTGATCTAGTGTATCTCTTTTATGTCAGTTTGATCTGTTACTCGCCTTATTTCTATTCCATGTATACGGACATTCCTCCGCTTCCTTTGATCGCTCTTCAATTGTGGTGGGCCTTGGATCTCTTAAAGGAAAACCAAGCAGGGACCTCCTGGAAGAAGATGTTTGCTTTAGGGATTTTATCTGGCGTGACCATGTTGATCCGTCCAACGACGATTATTATCATGATTGCCTTTTGGGCTGTCCTCTTCTTTAGAGGAAACTGGAAGTCCTTTGGCAAGATTGCTACGGTGACAGTGATGATGACGGGCTTTGTCTTTGCAGGATTGAATACAGCGGTCAATCATCAAACAGTTGTACCAATTTTGAAACAAGAAGGTTTGGCTAAAGGACCACTCTTGTTTATCAATCTAGGCTTGACGGATATGGGGCATAACCAAGAAGATATGAAAGAGGGCTTGCTAGCTTATATCGATGAGGACAAGCGCTCAGACTACAACAATGGTCTCTTTAAGAAAGAAAATGTCATTAAAGAAATCAAACGCCGCCTCAAGGAGTACGGACCTTTCGGTTTGATTGGGCACCTCTATTACAAGCAATCTTTGACGGTAGCAGAAGGGACCCTAGGTTGGCTTTACCGAGATGTAGAGTATGAGAAGACACCTTATATTAATCCTCTCTATGCGCCGCTGACTAAAAACAATGGTCTGGCCAAATGGGTGCGAACCTATTTCCTCAGCACGGATCGCCCACAGTACAAGTATTATGAATTTGTGAAACAGTTGATCTGGATCGTCTTGTCAGCTGGCTTGGTTGGGGCTTATCTCAAACGTCGAGATACAGATGCCTTCAATTTCCTTTCCTTAGCGGTCTTTGGTGGTTTGCTCTTCTTAACCATCTTTGAAGGTGGGAAGACCCGCTACCTCATCCAATTCTTGCCGCAAATTTTGCTAGTGGCTTCGATCGGTCTAGCAGGATTTACCAAGAAAGAAAATACCTAAAAACTCTCGCTTGTTTAACAGGCAGAAA
>NZ_JAPVZB010000023.1:0-22476 GCF_041432125.1 Streptococcus sp. 20925_1_77 | reverse complement strand
ACCGATTTCTGTCCCACTATCTATTTTTCGATGATGACAGGACCATCTGGTGTCCCTACAATCACTTTTGAAATCATGTTCAAGAACAAACCGTGCTCTACGACGCCTACGGTGTGATCCAATTCATTGGCTAGAGCTTCTGCATTCTCGATCACTTTGAGATCTAAGTCAATGATAAAGTTGCCTTGGTCGGTGACAAAACGTTGATCATCCGCCAGACGGAAAGCAGGATGGTAGCCTTTTTGCTCAAAGTGACGGAAAAGATTTTCAGCCCCGTATTGCACTACTTCCACTGGAAGTTTGAATGCTCCAAGAGTTGCGACTTGTTTGGATTCATCCACGATCCAAATGCAGTCTTTAGAATTGGTTGCGACGATTTTTTCCATGAGGAGAGCCCCACCGCCACCTTTGATCCCGTTCAATTGAGGATCCACTTCATCTGCGCCATCCACTGTCACATCGACCACTTCGACATCGTCGATGGCCTTGAGCGGGATGCCTAAACTTTCAGCCTGATCATAGGTCACACTCGACGTTGTGACAGCTGTGATCTGCAGGCCTTCTTCTTTGATGCGACGACCCAATTCAGCCACAAAATAATAAGCAGTTGACCCTGTACCGAGACCGACAATCATGCCGTCTTTGACAAACTCAGCCGCTTTAATTCCTACCTGTTCTTTTAGGTTTACCATCATAGACCTCCTTTTATATTCTATTACAGTATAGCATATTCTGTAAGAGATTTCACTAATTAATTGAAACCCTTTCCATCATTTAGTTCTAAAAGCAAAACCTTGCCCGTCCGCTGACTTTACGATAGAATAGAGATGAATCTACAGGAAAAGAGAAATGACATGATTACTAAAGAATTTGATACCATTGCTGCCATCTCGACTCCTCTTGGTGAGGGGGCGATCGGGATCGTCCGCTTGAGCGGGACAGACAGCTTTGCCATTGCGCAAAAGATCTTCAAAGGGAAAGATTTAAGCAAGGTCGCTAGCCACACCCTCAACTACGGCCATATCGTAGATCCAGATAAGAACGAGATTCTCGACGAAGTCATGGTGGGAGCCATGCGCTCGCCGAAGACCTTCACCCGTGAAGACATTATCGAGATCAATACCCACGGCGGGATTGCTGTGACTAACGAAATCTTGCAATTGGTCATCCGTGAAGGAGCTCGTTTGGCTGAACCTGGTGAATTTACCAAGCGGGCCTTTCTGAACGGTCGGGTCGATTTAACCCAAGCTGAAGCCGTCATGGACATTATCCGCGCCAAGACCGACAAGGCTATGAACATCGCCGTTAAGCAACTAGACGGTTCCCTCTCCGACCTCATCAACAACACGCGCCAAGAGATCCTCAATACCCTGGCCCAGGTCGAAGTCAATATCGACTATCCTGAGTACGATGATGTCGAAGAAGCAACCACTGAGATCATCCGTGAAAAGACCCGTGAATTTGAAGCCCTCTTGACCAACCTCCTCAAGACTGCCCGTCGCGGTAAGATCTTGCGTGAAGGGATCTCTACTGCTATCATCGGTCGACCAAACGTCGGCAAGTCCAGCCTCCTCAATAATCTTCTTCGCGAAGAAAAAGCCATTGTTACCGATATCGAAGGAACCACCCGTGATGTTATCGAGGAATACGTCAACATCAACGGCGTTCCCCTCAAACTAGTCGATACAGCTGGTATCCGGGAAACCGAAGACATCGTTGAGCAGATTGGTGTCGAACGGTCGAAAAAAGCCCTCAAGGAAGCTGATCTAGTCCTCCTCGTCCTCAATGCTAGCGAGCCCTTGACTGATCAAGATCGCCAACTCCTTGAGATCTCACAAGATAGCAACCGCATCATTCTCCTCAATAAGGTCGATCTCCCAGAGAAGATCGAAATCGACCAACTGCCGGAAGATCATATCAAGATTTCCGTTCTGAAAAACCAAAACATCGATCAAATTGAAGACCGGATCAATGCCCTCTTCTTCGAAAATGCTGGGCTGGTTGAGCAAGATGCGACTTATCTTTCTAATGCTCGTCACATCTCCCTCATCGAGAAAGCTGTTGAAAGCCTGCAAGCGGTCAACGAAGGCTTGGCCCTCGGTATGCCGGTAGACCTGCTTCAAGTCGACCTCACCCGCACCTGGGAAATTCTCGGAGAAATCACAGGGGATGCTGCTCCAGATGAGCTCATCACCCAACTCTTCAGCCAGTTCTGTCTTGGAAAATAACAAAAATGCGTATGTGTGCACACATACGCATTCTTTTTTCGTTTTATTTTGCTTGTTCTAATCGCTCAACGGTTTGATAAGCTTGGTAGATCAGGAAGAGCCCCGTAGCATTCAAGACTGGAATCGCAATCGGCAACTCGGTCACGATTTGTGAGAAAGGTGAATTGCCAACAAAATGGAGTCCAAACCCAGCTACTAAGTATCCCCAGCCTGCTAGACGTAAATCCTTACGTCCTCTGCTTGCTTGGACAATCAAGAAGAGTCCTAGCATGACAAGGCCTGTGTAGACCCAATGAGACATGGGCGCATTGGCCACACGACCGAGAATCCCTGACACCGTGTAAGAGAAACCTCCCGGCAGGTCCTGACGAATATAGGCAAAGTCCTCCACGATCTGGAAACCAAGACCAGATGCAATCGCCAAGAGGAAGATCGACTTGATGCGACGGACGCTGAACAAATAGAGGACAAAGAAGATAGGGATCAACTTAAAGGGTTCCTCAAAGAGTGGCGCAGCGATGGCACTCTCGTACTGGTTCCAAAAGTCGCTATTAGGAGCGATCGCTTGAATCATGTCATGGAAATAAGTATTGGCAAAGCTAGACAACCAACCGGCAACAAAGCCCCCACCTAATAGAGAAAAGAGAACCGGTACCCAAGACAACTTCCACTTCTTAGCGAAATGAAAGAGAGCCCAAACAGCAGGAAGCGCATAAACCAAGAGGATCAAGGTTGAAAGTCCCACAATCCCGTACTGGCTACCAGACATCCAGCCTTCTGTCAGCGACTGGGTCTCATAGGCTAGGCCAATCGCTAGCAAGAGTAAATAGAGAAACAAAATCGATTTGCGTTTCATAAAAGACCTTTCTAAAGTGAAATGAAAAAGGCTGGAAGCCCAGTCTTTTCCGAGTACTATCATTGTAACAGGATCAGCTTAAAAAAACAATAAACTGAGCTCTCAAATCTAGCTCTTACTTCAGTACGGCAAGAATCTGACGAATCATATCTGGATCCCCATCTGGCAAGGTCACCGTCTCCGCATGATCCAAGATCCCTTGGGTAAATTGCGTCATAAACTCTTCACTATTGAGTTCATCAGCAGACTGTTGCCAGTGGCTCGGTACAGGATAGATCGTGACTGTTCCATCACCATTGGATGCATAAGTCACATGGCCTTCTGCAGAAATTGGTGTAAACAACTGACGAACATCTTTAGGATAGTCAACTCCTAGCCCACCAAAGTAAATTTTTGTACCAGCACTCTTTTCATTAATACTCAATTCTGTCGGTACAGACTTGATCACATAAGCCCAGACACGCGCAGCTTCGACCTGAGCATCGGTGTAGCCTGGATAATCATTCTGATCCGACTTCTTCGAAGATTTAACCTCGCTATCCGATCGAGTATTCCACTTCTTGGCCTTACTCGTCTTTGTCGTACTACTGCTATAGTCTGTATCAGCTTGCTCCCGATCTTTCGGTTGCTCTTTCTTGCGATAGTAGAAATTGTCATCATCGCCATAAGCCGGTGACTGACCAGCCCAGATCCGATCCTTAGACTTATCCGAAGCATCGTCTTTTCCCGCTTTCTGACCTTTTGGAAGAAGCAAGAGACCGTAGCCGCCAACACCCGACTTGGCACTAACCGTCATCTCAGCAATCTGGTCCTTCTGCTTAAAGCTCGATGCATCAAGCTCGACATCTTCGCTAACCAAGCCCTTGTCATCAAAGACCAGCTCATTGCCACGACCATCGATCCAAGTCCCCTTGATACTCGTGTAGTCCTTAGCTTTAATGGCTTTCAAGTCCATGCCAGACTGTTTCTTTTCTGAAGTGCTGGTCTGCTTGGTATCCGAACTCTTAGGTGTCACCGTCCTCTGAGGACGACCACACGAAGCCAAGACCAAAGCAGAAAGCACAACCACAAAACCTTTTTTCATATCAATCTCCCTTCACACACCTACTATTTTAGAAAAATAAGAAAGGAGAGTCAAAGAAAAAGTGGAGGGGGAGAATCAATTAATGACATAAAAGTCTGTAAAATTATGATTTGAATTTCTCAAGAAAAAGAAGCTCAATGTATCGAGCTCCTAGACCATCATTTTTTTGATTTTCTTATTTTGGGACCATTCGAAACAACACAGCTCTATAACTAGAAACACTGATACTATCAACTCCACACATCCCACATAGACAGTTTCCCTTATGTTTTTTAATATTCTTCAAAACTAAATCTTATACAAATTATTTAATTTTTCTAACTCTAATATATTCATACATACTTCTACTCCAGTAACTACCCCCTCGCTATGAATAAATCCACAAGAAAACACAATCCTCTCCTTACTCAAAATATTTGTCAATACTACTAATGCTTCTAAAACATAATCCTCTATTGTAATAAAACTATTGTCTTCATCTTTGAAAAATTTTATAAATCCAATATCCTTACACCTATCACCAAAATAAAACCTAAGTGATTTTAAATAATATTCAAAAAACACATCACTCTCCATAGAAAACCCCTTCATTTTTAAAATATTCTGTTATATAATTCAAAAAATAGTTTTGGGACCATTTGAAATAACACAGCTCTAAAACTATGAAAGATCAGATATCAAATTCAACAGAGTTTTGGGACCATTCGAAACAACACAGCTCTAAAACGTAGGCGCAGGATAACAACTTTCTAAGCATGTTTTGGGACCATTCGAAACAACACAGCTCTAAAACGTGAAGCCTCCCTGTGTTTGTGTTGGTTGTGTTTTGGGACCATTCGAAACAACACAGCTCTAAAACTCAAATCCCCTTGTAATGGCCTTGTTTATAGTTTTGGGACCATTCGAAACAACACAGCTCTAAAACCCATGCTTTCTACTTCATCAAAGTAATCAAGTTTTGGGACCATTCGAAACAACACAGCTCTAAAACTCAAACCCTTTAGCGTTTCGTTGCATATGAGTTTTGGGACCATTCGAAACAACACAGCTCTAAAACGATGGCGAGAACGAACCAGAACAAGTTATTGTTTTGGGACCATTCGAAACAACACAGCTCTAAAACGTTGTTCCTTGTACTTCATCTGCATATACTGTTTTGGGACCATTCGAAACAACACAGCTCTAAAACAATTCTGCCCAGCTATCAATATAGTCTTGTGTTTTGGGACCATTCGAAACAACACAGCTCTAAAACGGAATCAACGGCTACCTTGTAGAAGGTCGTGTTTTGGGACCATTCGAAACAACACAGCTCTAAAACCTCTTATCCCTATACCTTACCCATACACTTTGTTTTGGGACCATTCGAAACAACACAGCTCTAAAACGCGTGTGTGATCCATGTTAGGATAGACCCCGTTTTGGGACCATTCGAAACAACACAGCTCTAAAACTTACAAGAGATCTACTGACTTCAACAACACGTTTTGGGACCATTCGAAACAACACAGCTCTAAAACGTACAAAGAGATAGACTACTGGGTTGATATGTTTTGGGACCATTCGAAACAACACAGCTCTAAAACAAACATTTTACGAAGGTTTTTAAATAACACGTTTTGGGACCATTCGAAACAACACAGCTCTAAAACTTTAAAAGATTGTATCTGTTAATGCAATGAGTTTTGGGACCATTCGAAACAACACAGCTCTAAAACATGTACAGTAGACATATCAAACAGGCTCTTGTTTTGGGACCATTCGAAACAACACAGCTCTAAAACTACATTGACTTTCTAGGGGTATACATCCTTGTTTTGGGACCATTCGAAACAACACAGCTCTAAAACCCGGGAAGCTTTCTCATCAACTTCATTTCTGTTTTGGGACCATTCGAAACAACACAGCTCTAAAACATGAAGAACTTCATATCACCTTCATTGCCAGTTTTGGGACCATTCGAAACAACACAGCTCTAAAACCTCGTAGAATGATTTTTCTTTCGAAATTTCGTAATCGCGCCATTCGTCCTAGCTAGACTTCAGTCCGTATGAATCCCGTCATTACTGCTATTATAGCATATTTTCAGCATTCAAGAAATAATCTTTATCTAGTATAAATTGTGGAAATTTGTAGACTTGCCTTGGTTCTAAAAATAAGACAGGTAATTGATTTAATCCAATATATTCTATTAAATTTTCAATTTCTTTCTCTGATAAGTAAGCAGCTACATTTATAAAAACAAGGAGTCTCTTTTTTGATAGATATTTGAAAACCTGTACAATTTCCATGCACTTTTCAAATACAGTATCGCTTATTGTTTCTACTTTAACACCTAATGCTTCGATCAACTCTAAGATAGTGATTTCATCATACTCTAGATCCAATTCATTCTCCAAACACTCATAAGCTAATAATTCCGTAATTGTCACGACTAATTTCTCTATCATTGACTTCACTTCTGGTTTTTCATTCAATTGATTTTCTAAATCAGTATGAATCAATTTTAGCATGGAAGTTGAATTTAAATTATAGCCTAAAATATCAGTTATTACCAGAAGTTCGGATTCTTTTAATGATATCAGACGAGAGTCAAATATCTTTAAATCACTATCACCATTGTATTGATAAAATTGCTTCACAAGTTCTGAAAATACTTGCTGATCTTCAAGGGCTAAGAAGGTAGCATTTGTTATTGTTATTGCCTCATCTAATATAGGGAAATTAATCTTCATCTGAAAATTCCTCTCCTAAAAATACTAAACGTGAATCTGAATTTGCTACACTTGTATCTCTTTCACCGCATAAATAGATCATACGGGAAAACTGTTTTTCCGTGACTGTCAGCAATGTAATACTCCCTTTTTTAGGGTTATGGTTTTTTAATCGTTCAATCATTGCATTATTTGCTGAATTATTTAGCAACAACTTACTATAAATGGAAAACTGATGCATGATAAATCCTTCATCAATCAGAAATTGCCTAAATTTACGGTAGGCTTTCTTCTCCTCTGCTGTTTCAACTGGCATATCAAACATTAAAATCATTCGCATATATCGATAACTCATATCCTAAACTCAGGAACTCCTTTCTCAGGATTATTTAATGACTGAATGACTTTCTTCGTATAATCACTGACAATATTCGTTAAGTACATTTCTTTATCATTGTATTGAAAAGTATCTGAAAATATCGAGAATAATTCTCTTTTAATCTTCACAAATTCTGAACCTCTATTTTCATATACAATACGATCAATAATTGGTCGAAACGGCTCCATAATATCACTTGCGAGGTTAAATTGATTAAACTGATTCGCATGCTTCAATCCTAGCTGAGTCATACAACCTGATAACGCAATCTCACGCGCAAACATGCTCATTAATAAAGTATACCCATAATCCAATGCAGCATTGATATCATTATCTTGCTCACGACTAAAATCATTCCCAAATAAGGAATTAAAATATATTCGCGCAGCATGTCCTTCTCGATTATTTGGATCAAAAATTTCTAACCCATCATATAACTTTATGATTGATTGTGATTTTTCATAAAAACCACAACTTCCTAAATATATTGCTTGATTCAATATCTTTTGAGAAATGATGCTTGTCCATACAAAACCTTTAGTTTCTTCATTCCAAGAAATCTGTTTAGACAATTGTAAACTTGAATCATGACGTCCATAATAAGGCATTAAATGGGCAGTTGGAAGTCTTTTATCATCACAAAAGATCACTAACACATTCTCATCAATAAGCCGTTTTACAAGCATGGTCGACAAGACTATATCAGTTGTTTCAAGAAGTAAGATATCAATCTCGGACAGATGGATTAGTTCTGTCCGAGATGCATCTTTAAAAATTAAATGATTGTTTTTATAGGTTAATTTAGAATGAGTGTTTACAACTACTGTACGCCACCCCATTACTCTTCTCCTAATTTGCTCAAGTCGATCCGAGTTTCGTAAAGGCCTGTGATAGATTGATGGATGAGGGTTGAGTTTAAAAGTGATGAAGGTGTATAGTCTCTATAACGAGGAATTTTAACACCTAAAAATTCAAAATCAGAGGCACTTCCTTGCGAAGTTAACTCAAATAGTCCTGCATTTTTACTATTTTCTGGACCAATAAAACTGAAACAGATGTCTTTTATATCAACTGTTTCCCAATTAATAAATGATTCCCTGATTCTCTCTCCATTTTTTAAAGCTCCAACATACTTATCATTAAAACGAAGAACATATTCTAAAAGTTCAGCAAACTCTGCTCTATGTTTATTAACATACTCCAAGTGTTCCGGTTCGAGGGACTTGTTAATTCTCTTCGCATGGTATAAAAGAGTAGTATACTTGGCAGGAAGGACTAATTCGTTCCCTTTATGAATTTCTCCACGTTTATTGTTAGTCGATAAAATACTTGCTAGTCTTCTTCTTGTACCATCAGGAAACTCAAACAAACTATATTTAGGTAAAGTAATAGTTGATAGAATTTCTGTGTATCCTTTTTTAAGAAGATAATTTTCTTGGTTCTTTTCAAAATTTATTTTATCTAAAATAGAAATACCTTGGAACTCAAGAATTGTTTTTTGTTGTTTTTTTATTCCTTTCTCAATAATCGCTTTGACTAAGATTGCGTATGAATTAGAAATACCAGCGTAACCACCGTATTTTCGAGGGTCAAGCCCTTGTTTAATTGAGACAAGATTTTCTTTACTATCTTCAGATGGCTTAGGAGATGGATTCGAATTAAACAATCCTCTAGGTTTACCTCTATCTAACCCATGTGTTTGAATTTCTGTTTTCTTTACAATATTAACTTGTGGAAGAGCAAGTACTTTCTCTATTGTTGCGAAACCTTTCTCCTTATCCCAAGCTATTTCTCCAGTTTCTTCAGAATATTCTATTTTATCTCTTTTTACGATAGTCCCGTCTGCGTAATGCATCTCTTTTTTAAAGAAGTTCAACAAGTTTGTGTAGAAGAAGAACTTTTCAGTTGCTTTTTCAATTTCTTTCGGGTCTTTGCTTCTTGATATATACCTCTTAAGATCATGTTTTTGATAATCACCATATACGAATTCAGGCTCTAGTTTAGGATATTTCTTAAGGATCGCTTTAGCAACAACTGCATTTAAATAGGCATCATGCGCATGGTGGTAGTTATTTATTTCCCGCACTTTGTATAACCCAAATTCTTTACGGAAGTTGGAAACAAGATTAGATTTTAAAGTGATGATTTTTACAGTTCGAATTTTCTGTTTTTTGACATTCACTTCAGTATTGAAACGGGCATCTAAAATCTGTGCAACATGTTTTGTGATTTGCCGTGTTTCAACTAATTGACGTTTAATAAAGCCAACCTTATCTTGCCTGTCCAAACCACCACGTTCAGCTTTGGTTAAATTATTAAATTTGCGCTCTGAGATTAACTTGGATTTCAGTAATTGTTGCCAAAATCCTTTCATCTTCTCAACTATTTCAAGATCTGGAACATTATCAGATTTACCACGATTATCTTTTGAACTAGTTAAAACACGATTATCAAGAGAATCATCCTTAATAAAAGCTTGTGGAATGATATGGTCTATGTCATAGCTACTCAATTGATTAATATCAAGTGGATTTCCTGTGTACATATCTTTTCCATTTTGAAGATAGTAAAGAAAGAGGCGATCATTTTGGAGTTGAATATTATCTGTTGGATGTTCCTTTAGAATTTTGGAGTCAAGACCAAATGCTAAATTTTTTAATGAATCCTCAATTCGTTTATATCTTTGTTGAGAATTCTTTTTTCCTTTAGCAGTTGTCTGATTTTCTCGTGCCATCTCAATTACAATAGACTCGGGATCAGACCCCATAACTTTAACAAGTTCATCAACTAACTTTATACTCTGTAAAATTCCTTTTTTAATAGCAGGACTTCCAGGAAGATTTTGAACAACTTGTCGTAAATTATCTGTTTCACCCACAACTTGTGCGTTTTGGATAATTTCCTTGAAAGAAAGTCCATCATCTTTTATTAACTGCATAAAATTACGATTGCTCTTACCATCATCCATCAAGTAATCAAGAATACTATTGCCTGTTTGTTTATCCCTGATACCGTTAATCAATTTGGCAGAGAGTTTGCCCCAGCCAGTGTAATGTTTACGAGATAGTGCCTTAATCACTTTCTCATCAAAGACAGAATTATATTGAGCAAGACGTTGCTTAATCATTTCTCGGTCTTCAAAAATTGTGAGAGTATGGATAATCTTTTCAAGAATTTCTTCATTTTTAGGATCATCTATAAACTCTTTATCCTTGATAATTTTGAGTAAATCATGATAAGTAGAAAGACTAGCGTTAAATTGCTTTTCGATTCCTTTTATTTCGATTCCATCGTAACCATAAACATTATGAAGATAATTTATAATATCCTTTTCTGTTACTTTTCTTTGATTTTTAAAAATATTTTCTACTATTTTCCTTTTTTGTCCACTATCAAGGAATTCATAGTCTTTCATTCCTTCTGCAATAAATTTAACTTTTGTTAATTCATTGTAGACAGCAAATGTTTCATACAACAGGCTATGCTTAGGCAAAACTTTTTCTTCTGGCAGATACAAGTCAAAGTTTGTCATCTTATTGATGAAGTCTTCCGCAGATCTTGCTTTATCAACCATTTCTTCAAAATTCCATGGTCTGATTGCATCGTCAGAATTTCGAGTCAGCCAAGCAAAATCACTATTGCCACGAGCTAATGGGCCTACATAATAAGGAATACGGAATGTTAGGATCTGTTCGATTTTTTCTTTGTTCGTTTTTAGGAATGGATAGTATTCCCCTTGGTTCCGGAGAATAGCATTCATTTCTTGAAGATGAATTTGATGAGGGATAGAACCATTATCGAAAGTACGTTGTTTTCTCAAAAAATCATCACGTTCAATTTTTTCAAGGAAATAATCTGCTCCTTCAAATTTAGAAACCAGATTTTTGATATATTTGTAAAATCCTTCTTGAGTAGTTTTACCAACAATATATCCAGCATATCCATCTTTAGAATCATCAGAAAAAACTTCAGCATATTTTTCTGAAAGATTCCTTCTTATGAACTGTTTTAATGCCGAAAGATCGTTTTTATGATTATCATAACGTTCTATCATAGAGGCAGATAGAGGTGCCTTGGTTGCAGGATCTTTAACAGATAAAATCCCTGCTAGTAGTATGGCATCATAGAGTTTTTTTGCCACCACAAAAAGATCAGCATAATCATCCCCAATTTGCCCCAACAAACTTTCCAAGTCCTCATCATAAGTATCCTTAGAAAATTGTAGTAGAGCCTTTTCTTCTAAGTCAAAATGTTTTTTAAAATCAGCTTGATTCCCAACAATTAATTTTAAAAACTCAGAAAATAATCCCGTTGATTTCTCATCAGGAAATAGTTTTAGGACACGGTCTCTTTTAGAAGATTTACTAATCTTATCAGTAAAAATTTCCTCTACCTGTGCATTTTCTTTGCTAAGTGAACTTTCTTCAAAAATATTATCATAAATACATGTAAATTCATTAAAGATTTTTTGAATATCATTGTTTTTAATATCAAATGTGTCTTCATACAAAAAATGTCCACGATATTTAATTATATGTGCCAAAGCTAAATAGATTAAACGCAAATCAGCTTTCTCTTTCGAATCTGCTAGACTCTTTCTCAAATGATAAATCGTTGGAAACTGTTTATGATACTCTTTCTCTTCCTCTAAAGTTCCAAAAATTGGATATTTGCTTCCTCTCTTATCCTCAGGAACTAGGAATGAATCATCTAAGCGATGGAAAAAACTCTCATCCAGTTTATTCATTTCTGCAGCAAATATTTCTTGCAAATACAAAATTCTATTCCGACGTCTTGTAAGTCGACGTCTAGCGGTCCTTTTAAACCTACAATCTGCAGCAGTATTCCCTGCATCAAAAAGTAGAGCCCCAAGTAAGTTTTTTTTGATAGCCTTCGTGTTGGTATTTCCAAGAACCTTCATTTTTTTGGCCGGAACATTGTAATCATCTGTAATAACTGCCCATCCTACGCTATTTGTCCCGATATCTAAGCCAATTGAATATGGTTTTTTCATAATTTTCCTCCCTTATGCCTTGCATTTACGATGATAAAGTTGTAGAATAATGGTGTTGGGATTATTCGAAACAACACAGCAAGTTAAAATAAGGCTTTGTCCGTATCCAACTTGAAAAAGTGCGCACCGATTCGGTGCTTTTTTTGTGCTTATTTTCATCTATCCCTAATTAGTCATTATATTAACTTCATTTTACTCCTTCCTTCCTCAAAAATCAATTCATTATATGGAGATATTCCATCTATTTTTAACTTCATTCTTACACACAAAAAGGAACTCGCATGCACGAGTTCCCTTTTTCTTCATGTCCCCTGCCGGAATCGAACCAGCAACTACTCCTTAGGAGGGAGTTGTTATATCCATTGAACTAAGGGGACCTATAAAAAAAGAAGCGAGATCACTCCCGCCTCCTTGTTCGTCTTAACGACGGATTTCTTTAATACGAGCTGCTTTACCTTGCAACGCACGAAGGTAGTACAATTTCGCACGACGTACTTTACCGTAACGTACAACTTCAATCTTTTCTACACGTGGAGTGTGTACTGGGAATGTACGTTCAACACCGACACCGTTAGAGATTTTACGAACAGTGTACATTTCAGTGTGTCCTTGACCTTTACGAGCGATAACAACGCCTTCAAAGATCTGGATACGTTCACGAGATCCTTCGACAACTTTCGCGTGTACACGAACAGTGTCACCAGGACGGAATGCAGGGATATCAGTACGAAGTTGACCTTCAGTCAAGCTTTGGATTAATGGATTCATTTTATTCTCCTATCTTCGTCAATCTTGAGGGACCTCCCTCAGCGGATAAACTGTATTTTTGTGCTTCCATTACGCACAGAAACTATCATATCAGATAATTTCAGGTTTGTAAAGCTCTTTTCTCTACTTTTTCGCAACTTTTTGGCCGGAATAAATGCTCCACTCTTTTGGCAGGCAATAGGCGATGGCGCAAGCAATGACAAAGAATGGCAGATTGGCATAGCCAAAGACTTCTCCTCCGATCAAGATCGGTGCGAGCAAGGTCGTCGTCGCACTGCCAAAGACACTGGCATAACCGATAGCGGCCACGACTAAGACTGGTAAGCCCAGCATAGGAGCAAGAAAGACTCCGAGTGTAGCTCCGATCGCAAAGAGCGGTGTCACTTCTCCTCCTTGGTATCCAGCAGAGATGGTCACTACGGTAAAGAGGAGCTTCAAGATCCAGTCATAGCTCTGTGCTCTGCCCTGATGAAAAGCCACATCAATCAGATTGGTTCCAAGTCCACTATAAGTGCCAACCTTGGTCAGCTGGAGAGTCAAGAGGACCAAGCTAAGTCCAGCCCCTATAAGGGCAATCCGGATATAAGGATTAGGTAAGACTTGAGCGACTGTTTTCTTCAACCATGAAAGGCTAACAGCAAAGAGTTTCCCAGCGAGGCCAAAAGCTAGGCCAAGTAGAGCGACTTTGATCAAGGTCTCTGGTGTCCAGCTCAGCGTTTCTCTAAGTGGCACAGCAAATTTCTCCAAACCAAGGGCATGAGAGGTGAAGCTAGCCACGATCGAGGCGATAAGGGCAGGATAGAGAGCCATCAACTGCAACTCCCCAACTGTCAAGACTTCAAGAGCAAAGAAGGTTGCTGCGAGTGGCGTCTGAAAAAGCCCCGCAAAACCAGCTGCCATCCCAGTCATGAGAAAGATACGCGAAGCATCTGGAATCTTGATATAACGCGCAAAACGATGCGAAAGGGTCGCTCCGATCTGGACTGCTACACCTTCCCGACCGACCGAACCACCAAAGAGATGGCTCATCCAGGTCGTCAGCATGATCAACGGTACCAAGACCAAGGGGATTTTCTCCTCACGCGCGTGCCCGACATCAAAAATGAGGCCCATCCCTTTTGAAGCCTTGCCACCAAAACGTTTATAAAGATAAACGATGACAAGACCCGCTATGGCTAGAAAAAGAATCAAGGGCCAATGCTGGCTTCGAAAATCTCCAATCAGGAGAAGACCTTGACCAAAAATCATGTCAATGGCACCGACCAAGAGACCAATGAAAAGAGCCATCCCTGTTAGGACCACATACTGTTGTGCTTTTTGCTTGATCGATAGACTAGTCACGCGCCCTCACCTCCTCTTGGAAGTCTCTAGAGCGCTTCATCATATCTTGAAACTGAGCTTGAATAGTCGCACGATACTGCTCATCCGTCACGAGAGAGCCGACTTTCTCAAGTACCTCTCTTTCCCTTCCTTGATCGAGCACAGGTAAGCCCTGCTGCTCCTTATATTCTACAATCTGACCGACACAGACCATCCGTCTTTCCAGCAAGGCTACAAGCTCTTGATCGATCTGGTCAATGTCCTTACGAATCTGATCTAAATCCATGTGTCTCCTCTTTATTTTGGATATAAAGCGATGCTGTAATCCATCGATCCAGCCTCTTTGTCATTAATTTGCTTTTGCTACAAGTTCTTCTGCAAAGGCTTCTAATTTTTCGATGTCTTCGTCTTCTGCAGACAAATCAACTTTGACACACTCAGAACCTTTTTCAGCACCAGTCGCAGCGAAGCAACGGTCGAAATCATCAACTGCTTTACAGAATTCATCGTAGAAGGTATCACCTGATCCTACCACACCATAAAGTTTGCCTTTGAGATCAAGGCCAGCCAAATCTTCGTAGAAATCTTGAATCTCATCTGGAAGCTCTCCATCACCGTAAGTATAAGTCGCTACTACTGCGATATCCGCATCAAGGAAGTCCTCCGCATCCACAGTTGTACACTCATCCACATCTACTTCGACACCAAGATCACGGAATTTGTCCGCTACGATATCAGCAATTTCTTCAGTATTTCCAGTCATACTAGCAAAAACAATCTTCGCTACAGTCATAATTTCCTCCCAAAAGCTATTTCCCGTATTATACCACTTTTTCAAGCATTTTGCACGAAACCTTTCCCGATAAGCTGAAAGAAGGGACACGTTTCAAGAATTTGGACCGATTCAACCTAATCGCCCTCGTTTTCTTCTTGAATTGCTTTAATAGTTTTAATTTCTTCATCTAATTTCTTATCAAAATTAGCCTTATTTTTGAAGGGATACGAATAGGTGCGCCAAGTGTACCATTTGAGGCCTTCTTCACCCTTATAGTACCATTCGATTTTAGTGGGTAAGAATTCTTTGTTGTAGGTGATACGAACTTTGGAAAACTGACTATCCTTGATAGAATATCTACCTTCAAATTCAGGCGGATATTCCTCTTTCATTAATTTATCATCCACAAATCTTTTCGGTGAACTTGTAATCTGATAGTTAGATTTCTTAATTTCATCAGTAGTAATTTTCTTACTTAACAGAACTGACGATAGTTCTTCATTTACTGCAGATTTGTAATACTGTTTACGATCCCAGTCCGCTTTATAACCACCATAAACTGTATCGTCTTTCACTGCCGTTTCATCATTATAGTAATATTCTTTTTTCTCAAGGTCCACCCCAACCTCAAAATGCTCATCGGTAGAATCTCCCATTTTAATCATAACAAATTGTTTTTTCTTTAAAACATTCAATGCCGGTTGATTGTAACTGCAACTACTTAGGAATACTGCAATAAGTATTACGAGCAACACTACCACAATTTTTTTTGGAAATTCTAACCATCGTTTTCTTTTAATTAATTGTTTAACTTCTTTTATCATATCCATTTCATTCTAGCAAAATATACATCCAAAGTGAAGTGTTAAACTATTCAAAAAGCTGAGACATATGTAAGCTCAGCTTTATCTCAAAACTAGGTTAATCTCCCTCATTTTCCTCTTGAATTTCTTTAATATTTTCGATTTCTTCATCCAGCTTTTTATCAAAATCAGACTTATTTTTGAAGGGATACGAATAGGTGCGCCAAGTGTACCATTTTAGTCCTTCTTCACCCTTATAGTACCACTCAATTTTTGTTGGTAGAAATTCTTTGTTGTAGGTGATACGGACTTTGGAAAACTGACTATCCTTGATAGAATATCTACCTTCAAATTCAGGCGGTTGTTTTTCTTCTAATAATTTTTTATTGATGAATGAATCAGTTGAACGAGTGATTTGATAGTTGGAATCTTTTATATCTTTAATATTAATTTTGTGATTTAAAAGTGCTGAAGTGAGCTCAATATCCAAAGCTCTTTTATAATACTCCGCAGCACTATATTCCTGACTACCACCATACAATTTATTATTTTTTATTGCAGCTCCATGGTAATAAAAAAAATCTTTTTCTTTTAAATCAAAACCTGCACTGATTGATAATTTTTTATCATTATCTGAAATACTTTGAGTCTCAATATAACGTTTATTTATTAATATTGAATGAGTATCACTTATGCTCTTTGATGTACTCAGGGCTACGAGTATACTTATTATACCCGCGATCGCTAGGCTTAATGCCACTAGCATAACTTTTATATTTATTATACTCTTCCATTTTTTCTTTTTCTGACATTCCTTTTGTATTACGTTGCCATGCTTCATAATCTTCATGTCCTCCTCCTTTTACAATATCCGCGAATTGACCTACATGACCAGTTTTTTCATCTGTTTTACCCAAATCATCTTCATAGCGAAATAGTTTTTTTGCTTCAGTTCGAGTAGCTGGCTCAGGAGTGCCATCCACATCGAGCATTCCATGTTTACCTTCGTAAAACTTAGTAACATCAGAATTATCACCTTTTGAAGGACCATAGTTAAAGGACTCCGTATTTGCAATTTCTCTTAATTCTTCTTCAGAATAATGATCTGGGTTGGAATCATAGCGACCATTTGGAAGTTTGTGCTTGTCATAGGCATCCCATTGGCTATCAAACTCGCCGGTATCCATATTCACAATAAACTCCACCATCCGAGCATTGTTTAAATCATTCCCTTTAGATGAATTGCCTTTGGGTACTTGAACCTTCATATTATAGGGATGTTTGAAGCCATCTTTTGGAGTGAAGCGGTTATGGTAGTTAGAGCCAGTTGTATAATCAAATTCAATATTATTTTCTTTACCATATGCTAACAGTTTTTCGTAATCATTTGCTCCTTCGTAATGACTGCGAATATAGTAAATCGCTTGACGATCCAAATAATAGCGGAAGAAATGAACTTGTTGCCTAAGTGGATCCTTTTGGTAATTAAGATTTTCATTTCCAAACGCTTTTACCACATCCCGTCTGAAATACATGTTGAAATCACCGTGTGGTGGTAGGTTCTCTGAAATCTTATGGGTTTGACTTGTCAAATGCATAAACTGCTTTTTGTCCGTTTCTGCCCCCAATTGCTTAAGAACCAGTTTTACTTTCGCTTTTGAATCAAGTTTACTACTAGCATACATCTCTGTATAAATATCGGATCCAATCTCCTTGGTTTCCGCATATAAAGCATCTCTCCTTGCGTTTAACTCGCTACCTGTCTTGATATCTGCTGTTCTTTTTGAAACGCCTTTGACATAACCTTTGATGGCATCCTTATCCCAACCATCTATTTCTTTAAGGTTCACTGATTGTTCACGTAATCCCGTGAGAAATTGGTTATATTCGAAAGCTGTTACACCCTTTGGTTTCGTTGGCAAATATTCACTTTCAAACTCTTTATTCTTAATCGTTTCATTTACGAGATCTGACCAAGATAAATCCTTTGGAATAGAATACATTCCAGTATTTGGATCCCACGCTACGTTAATTTGATTGACAGCTATTTGAATAGCTTGGGCTAAAACATCAATTTCCCAGAAGATGCTTGGTGACGTTGCATTAAATGCTCTTAGTTTGTTTAATTTTTCTTGTAGTTTATTTCTAGCAGCTTTTACAATACCATCTAATATGTTTAAGCCTTGAAGTCGCTGTAATCTCTGCAACCGTTGAAAATCTCCAGCACTGGTCGATTGACTAGCTGCAATTTCATTGATCTCTGCATGAAACATAGCAATCATCCGATCACACTGTTCAATATCAGAAACCAACTTTTCTTCCTGTAAGTCCTCATCAGCCACCTCAGAGCGATAGGATTTTGGGAGCTTTTTCACACTTTCTTGTGTCGCATCCGCTAAAGCTACGCCGGCTTCTTTCAATGGCTTAACAACACTTGTCACAAAGGTTCTAAATGAGTCGTAAGCTTGGCCAGACAAGCGTGAGGCTGAGTTTTCTATTTGGGTTAATGATGTTTCTAGTGCCTCATAGGCTTTCAGTTGCTGCTCAACCATCGTCCCTGTGCTAGTAGCCTGACTATCCAAACTACCTCGATAAACTTCGATTCCCATCGTCACTCTCCTTTTCAAAGTTTAGTTTTTTTCGTTCGTGATAAATATCATTTAAATCATCTTCGATTGTTCTTTTTTGGATAGCTAATTCATCTATTTCTTCCAAATAACTAGTTGAAATTTTTCGCGATTCATGAAGGGCTTCCTCCTGAAGGTGGTCAAAAAAATTTCTAGAGGAAGGATAAGATTCAAATGCATTCCATAAAAAACGGTGTGCATCATAGCTATACGCTTCAAAGCGGTTCAAATCCTCTTCCAACTTTCTTGTTTCTTTTATAATGGCCCTTTCTTTCTGGAAAAGTTGGTCTTCTTTTTTTCTTAATTCTAACAGTCGTTGATCGTAATCCATCTTCCTACTCTTTCAACCTATTGCATGCTCGCAGCAGTCGCTTCATCCACTTCTGTAAATCCAGTTGAAACACTTTGTAGGTTGGTCCCGATTGATTCAATCGCTGCTGCAATTTCTTCTGCTTTGGTTTTAGCAGTATCAATGGCTTGATGGGCAGCATCATTACCGGATAGTTTGGTTTGTTCATCTTTTGAAGCTGATGCAACTCCCGAAAGTGTATCCCCACTATCTTTTAAAGAAGCCGCTAACTCTTGTGCTGTCTCAGCATTACTTTTAATTTCAATCATTCTAGTTCCTCCCATACTCAATCTATTCATTCATTCTACCAAAATATTGAATATCTGTAAAACCGCTTCCACTGCCCCTACATAGTGATAAATGCTTGCTGGATGGGCCTTTTTTATGTTAAAATTGACAGAGAAAATGAGGTAATGTATGAACGTAATGAATGACATTCTTGAAAAGATTCAAGCTTATGACACGATTATTATCCACCGTCATCAAAATCCGGATCCGGATGCGATTGGTAGCCAAGTGGGCTTGCGGGATCTCCTGCGTGCGCACTTCCCTCAAAAGCGGGTATTGGCAACTGGCTATGATGAGCCGACCTTGACTTGGCTAGCTGAGATGGATGACGTCAAGGATGAGGATTATGAGGGAGCTTTGGTGATCGTTTGTGACACGGCCAATACTCCCCGCATCGATGACAAGCGCTATACGACGGGAGATTTCCTGATCAAGATCGACCACCATCCAAATGACGATGCTTATGGTGATCTACTCTGGGTCGATACCGAGTCTAGCTCTACCAGCGAGTTGATTACCCTGTTTGCCAAGGAATTGGATCTCGAACTCCCGGTTAGTGCTGCTCGTCTCCTCTATGCCGGGATTGTCGGCGATACAGGGCGTTTTCTTTATCCTGCCACTTCGACTCGGACCTTTGAGATTGCTGCAACCCTTCGAAGCATTCCTTTTGATTTTACTTCACTTGCTCGTCAAATGGATACGATCAATCTCAAAACTGCTAAGCTTCAAGGCTATGTCTATGACCATCTCGAGATCGATGAACATGGTGCTGCGCGTGTGACCTTGACACAAGAGCTCTTGAAGAAATTCGATCTACGGGATTCAGAGACTGCTGCAATTGTCGGAGCCCCTGGACGCATAGATACCGTATCTGTTTGGGCCATCTTTGTCGAGCAGGCCGACGGTCACTTCCGTGTCCGGATGCGTAGCAAACGAAAAGTGATCAACGAGATTGCCAAACGACATAATGGTGGTGGCCATCCACTAGCGAGTGGAGCCAACTCCTACTCCCTCGAAGAAAACGATCAAATCTACAAAGAGCTACAAGAAGTGGCACGCACGAACGAAGGCTGAGAACGATTTCTCAGCCTTTTTATCTTGGTAATGGGGTTTTCATTTGCGGTAGCGATTCTTAGCTCTTTCTTGCCATGGGCAAACCTTAATGCTGGAAATTTTGGTTCATACACCTGGAATGGCCTTCGCGGAGATGGATGGTTTGTTATTATCTTCGCAGTCGTTGCGATTGTCCTTGCTTGCTTGAACGATGTAAAAACTTCACTACCAAAAGGTTTTGCAATTGGTGTTATCGTATCAGGGTCTCTCTCAACTGTTGTAACATTGATCGATGTTTTCGGTGTGAACAAGTACGCTGTTAATTTCAATGGCTATGGCTTTTCAATCGGCTTTGGGTTAATCCTTACTTTGATTGCAAGCATCGCTATTGTTGTGACTGGTCTCTTGGCGATGTCAGGTGGTAAAATCACTAAAGGAACCTTCGAAGAACTTGCTGAATCTGGTAAAGGATTTGCCCAATCTGTTGGACGCGTGACAACTTCTACTGTAAAAACTGCTGTAGATGAAATCAAAAAAGAAACACACGAACACACTGAAGGACAAGCTGATCAACCAGTTGAAGCACCAAAAGATCCAAATCAATCTGAACAATAATAATATTAGATTCACCTTGGCTTAGCCAGGGTGATTTTTTTGATCATTATTTTAAATAAAATTAGTGAAAATACTTGTCAAGATCCTGGAAATTTGGTAAACTAGCTTAGTAACAATCTATGGCTCGGAAAGAGACCATGGCAGAAAGGAAATATTGCAAAATGAAAAAAGATATCCATCCAGAATATCGCCCTGTTGTCTTCATGGACACTACTACTGGTTACAAGTTCCTCAGCGGTTCAACTAAATACTCTAGCGAAACAGTTGAATTCGAAGGTGAAACTTACCCATTGATCCGTGTTGAAATTTCATCAGACTCACACCCATTCTACACTGGACGTCAAAAGTTCACTCAAGCAGATGGACGTGTGGATCGTTTCAACAAAAAATACGGTCTCAAATAAGAACCAACACAAAACCACTTCCCTTTTGGGAGTGGTTTTTTTGATCTCTGTTTCTTTTATTGTGAACGCACAAAATAAGAGGTTAGGATGTTGATCCCAACCTCTGTTTTTTATCTTAATGGAACTGCATTCCACCATCCACGATAATGGTTTGACCTGTGATGTAGTTTGAGTCAGGTCCAGCAAGGAAGCTGACAGCCGCTGCTACATCTTCTGGTTCAGAAAGACGTTTCAAAGTGATATCTTTAGCGAATGTTTGCATACCCCATTCGTCGTCTTTGCCCGCGTTCTTACCAACTTCATGAGCAATGTCAAACATCATTGGAGTCTTCACGATACCTGGTGCATAAGCATTGACAGTGATGCCTGAATCCGCCAAGTCACGCGCCAAAGTCTGTGTGATACCACGAACTGCAAATTTAGTACCACCATAAACAGTCAAGTTAGGGTTACCTACAACACCTGCTTGTGAAGTTGCATTGATGATTTTTCCGCCATGGCCAAGCGCTTTGAATTGAGCTTGTGCAGCTTGAGAACCCCAGATCACTCCACCAACGTTAATAGCAAATGTACGTGTAAATTGTTCTTCTGTAATTGTATCAAGTGGTGTAGTTGGCGCAACACCTGCATTGTTCACGACAACATTCAAATCTCCAAAATGGTCAACAACCTTTTGGAAAGCTGCAGCCACTTCTGCTTGTTTTGATACATCGGCAACGACTGCAAAAGCATTTTCTGCGGACAACTCAGCAACTGCTTTTTCAGCTGTTTCAGCATTGTAGTCCAATACTCCAACCTTAAAGCCATCTTGCACCAAGCGTTTTGCGATTGCAAAACCAATTCCTTGACCAGCACCTGTGACAATAGCTACTTTAGACATATGATTCCTCCTTGGTATCAATGATACCAGCAAACGTTCCTATCAGAACAGCAAGGGTTGACAACTAGTTTTGATGGGATCTTTTATAAATATCCGACAAAACTATGCTAACAGTATACTCCTTTGTGAAAAAAGTGTCAAACTCTGGCCTGTTATTTTTTAAAAAAAGTTTATTTATATGATATTTTTATTTAGTGATAAGTGAACGAAAGCGTGAAATAGAGTAAAGCTTTTAGCCAAAACGGTTAACTGTTCTATTCTGTAAAAGCTACATGAGGCTGGGACAAAAGTCCTAGCCTCTCAATTATTTCTGGATTGT
>NZ_JAPVZB010000022.1:0-23331 GCF_041432125.1 Streptococcus sp. 20925_1_77 | reverse complement strand
TGTCCGGCCTCTTTTTCTTTCTTAAAAAGTTATTTTTTAAGCTTTGTTCTGTTTGCATTTTTCTACATAGAAGGCAAGTCCAAGTGCACCAATCAAGATACCACCAATAATGCCAACCATTGAAATGGTTTGTCCAGTAGATGGCAATTTCTTGGTTTCTGTTTTTACCTCTACCTTAGCTGCTGATTTGTAGACAACTCCATAAGATGAGAAGTGATTGGTTGTGAAGGTTACCTTGCTCTTGTCTTCATTCAAGCTGAACTGGTAGGTTTCAACCTTGCCATCTTCTCCAATACCTACAACAGATTCTACTTCTTTCGTAGGATCAACTGGCATGGTCACCACAGTTGGGCTGAATTGATGAACGACTCCATTTTGATTTGACAATTGAATGTCGTAAATCTGATAGTCTTTACCTTTGAGGGCTTGAACATCCTTCAATACAGAAGTTGCCAAATTAAAGCCCCCTTGGGCAAAATCTGGATTTTGTAAGGTGATTCCAGTAACAGGATCTACTAAAATGTAGGAATTCGTCGGTAGAACTGGACGATTGTTTGTAGTTGGAGCAGGAACAATCGTAGTTGATGAGTTTCCATCCTTGCTCGGTTCGGTACTTGGCTCAGTTGGCTTGGTTTCATCCTTGCTCGGTTCGGTACTTGGCTCAGTTGGCTTGGTTTCCTCCTTGCTTAGTTCCGTACTTGACTCAGTACTTGGCGTTGTTTCTGCCTTGCTTGGTTCGGTACTTGACTCTGTGCTTGGCGTTGTTTCTGCCTTGCTTGGTTCTGTACTTGCTTCAGTGCTTGGGGTCGTTTCTTCCTTGCTTGGTTCTGTACTTGCTTCGGTGCTTGGGATCGTTTCTGTCTTACTTGGTTCCGTGCTTGCTTCGGTGCTTGGGGTTGTTTCTGTCTTGCTTGGTTCTGTACTTGATTCTGTGCTTGGGGTCGTTTCTGCCTTGCTTGGTTCTGTACTTGCTTCGGTGCTTGGGGTCGTTTCTGCCTTGCTTGGTTCTGTACTTGCTTCGGTGCTTGGAGTCGTTTCTGCCTTGCTTGGCTCCGTGCTTGCTTCGGTGCTTGGGGTTGTTTCTGTCTTGCTTGGCTCCGTACTTGACTCTGTTGGATCCTTGTAGTCATCTGGTAAAGATGCACGGTATGGATCATCTGTACGACCTGCTTCTTTAAGAGTTGCAGACAATTCAGACTCATATTGCTTGAATTGTTTGAAGAGACGTTCAGACCGAGCTAAAGCATCCTCAGTCACTTTATCTTCAACTGCTTTTGCTGCAGCTTCATCAGCTTTCAAGGCAGCGTATTTTGCATCGCTCACTTTTTGTTCAATAATGAGCTGTTCTTCTAGTGCTTTCCAGTGATTTTGAATCGATTTTCCAAAGAGATCTTGGTTGTGGATGGCCATTTGGTCGATGTGCCAAACTGTCCAATACCATGAATTTGGATCATAAGTAGCCGTTTGAGGTTTAAAAGCTTCATAAGTATCTTTTACATTTCCATAGAATGGAACATAAGGGGTATTCCGTGAAGGTCCCATGCCGAGCCATACAGTTCCACCAAATGATTTTGGAAGGTTTGGATTGATTTGATAGACATGGGCATCGATGACGTTTTCATTTCCTAAAGCATATTTGTATTGGTCTTTCCGAACAGTATCGTTACTTCCATCATCACCTTGTTTCTTAACACCAATTTGATCATCTGGTACGAAGCGACCATTTAAGTGTTCAAAGCGATTCCGTTGCATAGCAAAGGCATCTTCTAAAGTAAATTTCTTATTCGGATCAGTTGGTGAACGGAAGAGTTCGTATTCATCATCTTCATAAGTCACTTTTGAATTTGGATCTAAAAGGGTGATTCCTGCATAGGTCCGTGAGCGGTCTCCTTCAGCATATTTTTCTGGTCCATAAGATTTAGCGATATGGAAGTTACCATCTTTGTCTGTCTTGTAGTTACCAGATTCTTTGGCCACTTTTTCAACATCTTTCGAAGCGATCACATTTTCCTTGTCATTCAAATCCACATGGCCAAGGTAGTAGGTATTGGCAAAAACTGCATATTTATCTTCTGGAACTTTAACAGCTACATATTGGTGTCCAGAAAGAATTTCCATGTACCAAGTTTCTTTCTGGTCCGCAATAACAACTGTATTCCCCTCAGCTGAACCTTTTTCTTCAATGACTTTAGCCAGTAATTCAACCCCTTCACGGGCAGTTTTAACACGTGGCAAGATGACATCTAGCATAGCTGCTTCTGGTAGGCCATTCTCTTTCAAAGGATCCGTTGACAAGACTTTCTTATTTGGGATCGCTGTTACTGTCGCAGTCATGGATACACCGGCTTCATTAAAACCGTGTTCCCCGAAAGCACCGTTACTACCGTCACCACGAGCAGAGTCATAGGTCGCGGTATATTTCATTTCACTGGCAGCATGCGGGTAGGTGAATCCGTTGGATTCATCCTCGATCTGATCTCCCTCGTTATAAGTCTTAGCATCGACCACAACATAGTTTTTGTTGTGTTTTCCACCATTTGGATAATAAGGGTAGTCCTCTGTCCGACCAAAGAGAGTGGTCCCATCCTTGGTCAATTGACGACCAATGATAAAGCCACAACAGGCTTGAACGGCTTGAACTGGTAGGAGCAAGAACGTCATCGCTATCAAAGCTAGTTTAAACAACCATTTCTTCATGGCAAATCTCCTTTATGTTTGAATGTTCCTTTATAGAAAAAGGGAGCATCCCTGATTTTTTATACCTTAAGTCTATCTTTTTTTTACCTCTTTTGCAAGCGCTTTCTAATTTGCGTTTTTATACCTTTTTACCCATGATTACCTTCTCTATGGGCCTACCAATAGTGGGTTCACTCGGCTCCTGAAAGTATATTATAATAAATATATACAATTCTTTGCATTTCAAACAATTTTCTGTTAGTTTACGATTTCGCTACATTTTTCATGAAAAAAGGAGGCTGGGACAAAAGTCCTGGCCTCTCAATTGTTTTTGGATTGTCGAGCAAGACGCAGTGGTTGAGTGGGCTCTACTACGCTGATTTCATCAGCTTTTACAGCCCTACTCAACTGTGCGGAGGTGGGACGACGAAATCGAATTCTAACGAATTACCGATTTCTGTCCCACTCTCTCTTAAAATAGATTCAAGATTTTACCTAAGAAATAAAGCAAAAGTAAGAGATAAGATAGGGCTGCACTCATCTGATAGGTTCGGTTCATAAAGCGAGCTTCCCCTCTTACTGGAAAGACATAAGCCAACATCACCCCAGCTACTAAGCCACCGATGTGCCCCGCCATACTGATTCTTGGCATGAAGCTAAAGATCAAATTGACCAGAATCAAGCTGGTATAGGACTGACTTAAGTGACGAATATAGGGACTTTGGACAATAAAGCGCAAAGCACCAATGGTCCCAAACAGTCCAAAGAGGGCTGTAGAAGCGCCTGCTGCAATCACATCTGGCGTAAAAATAGCAACAAAGACATTGCCCATCATGCCGGATAAGAGATAAAGAGCTAAGAAAGCCTTGGATCCAAAGAGATCTTCTGCCAAACGTCCCAAGTAATAGAGGGTGATCATATTGAGCACAAAATGTTCTAGGCCGATATGAACAAAAGTAGCTGTCACTATTCGCCATAACTGGCTAGGATCGACTTTCACAGCCTCTCCAATAATACCACCGCTATAGTAAACAGCAGCACCCGTTTGGTAGTCGCTTCCAAATCGGATAAACATGGAAAGAAAGACTGCCGTTGTGACGAGCAACAAGAGGCTGGTCACAGGATAACGACGATCAAAGAGTAACTTCATAGACTAGCACCTCCTGAACGGCCTGATCAAAAACATCTGGTTGGAACTCCTTCTGCTGGATGGAATAAATCGTACTCACCGTTTTCCCAGTATAATCGGCTAAATAACGATCATAATAGCCACCACCATAGCCAATTCGGTAGCCTTTTGACTGGAAGACCAAGCCCGGTACATGGATCAGATCAATCTCTGACTGATCCACAAGCTTGCCCTGTTCATTGGGCTCCAGCAAACCAAAGCGTGTCTTTTCCAAAATATTAGGATCGTATTCCACAAATTCCATCCGTCCGTGTGGATAGGTACGGGGAACACAGATGCGTTTTCCAAGTTGAAGAGCGGCTTGGATCAAGCCAGCTGTGGAAACTTCATGGTCAAAAGACAGATAGGTCGCAAGGGTCTTTGCCTCCTGAAAAGCTGGTAGCTCCAAGAGGCGCTGAGTCAGCTCTTCATCTGCTTGAGTTTTCACGGATTCTGGCAACCGTTTCATGGCTGCTATGGTTTCTTTTCGTAGTGTTTTCTTCATTCCCTACTCCTTTTGTATAGCTTTAATTGTATCATTTTTTATGAAACATCCGAACAGTTTGCACACGAGAAAATAAAAATCCAACTCCAGGCGGAGTTGAATCAATCCCTTATTGGTTGGCTTTCATTTTCAAAAATTTGCCAATGTTTTCCACAGCAAAGGGAAGAGCAGCCTCATTTGGGCTCATCTTCGGATGGTGCAGGGCATAAGGGGTATCAATCCCCAACCAGAACATGACACCAGGGACCTTGCTCAAGAGAAAGCCAAAGTCTTCTCCTGTCATCGCTGGCAAGATATCTATCAGGTTCACGTCTTCCTCAGCTGTGAAAAAGTCCATGAGTTCTTTGGCCAACTCTGGTTGATTTTCCACAGGCAGGTAACCTCCTTGCTTGAGTTCCAGATCTAATTCTACATCAAAAGCGGCCGCAACCCCTTCCGCAATCATTTTGACCCGTTTTTGAGTCAGTAGGTTCATCTCCATAGTCAAAGTCCGGATGGTCCCATGAAGGAAGGCGGTCTCAGCAATCACATTATTGGTGGTTCCTGCATGCATGGAACCAAAAGTGACCACTGCCCCTTCAATCGGATCGACATTTCGACTCACGACCGATTGGACTTGGGTAATGAAGTAAGAGGCTGCTACAAGAGCATCATTGGCCTCATGTGGAAAGGCAGCATGCCCTCCCTTTCCTGTAAAGGTGATCTTGACTTCACAGGTCCCTGCAAAAAGGGTACCGGTATTGGTCGCAATGTCCCCCACCTTCAAATCGGGGCGTACATGCAGACCATAAAATTCATCAGGAAGCCAATCGCCAAAAGCATTGTCCTTGTACATGAGCATCCCACCTGCTTCATTTTCTTCAGCTGGTTGGAAAAGAAAGAGCAGGTTATTTTTGGGTTGCACTTGAACCAATTGATCCAAAAGTCCAAGGGCTGTCGTCATGTGCATATCATGACCACAAGCATGCATCCGTCCTTCGTGCTTGGAGGCAAAATCAAGGCCCGTTTGTTCCACAATCGGTAAGCCATCGATATCTGTCCGCCAACCAATAGTTTTTTCAGGTGCAGCCCCATGGAGATACACCAGGATCCCGGTCCTCCAAGTCCGTTGCTCTACAAAGTCCTTGTCTGCTGTAATCTCTGCGATTCGCTCTAAGAGGTAGGCTTGGGTTTCAAATTCTTCCAATCCAATTTCAGGGATTTGGTGCAAATCCCGTCTGATTTTGATTAAGTCCAATGTCATCGTTGTCTTCTTTCTATTAGAAGAGGCTGAGACAAAAGTCTTAGCCTCTCAATTGTTTTTGGATTGTCTAGCAAGACGCAGTGGTTGAGTGTGCTCTACTACGCTGATTTCATCAGCTTTTACAGCCCTACTCAACTGTGCGGAGGTGGGACGACGAAATCGAATTCTAACGAATTACCGATTTCTGTTCCACTCTCATTTCTATCTTACAAATTGCGCAAAGCGTCTTCCAAGGCTGTTTTTTGTTGTGTTTTTTCGTCAATTTCCTTGATGATGCGAGCTGGAACACCAGCTACAACCACATTTTCAGGGACATCTTGAGTAACGATCGCTCCAGCGGCAACGACTGAACCGTTTCCAACTTGAACTCCTTCAATCACAACAGCGTTGGCACCGACCAAGACATTGTCACCAATCCGGACAGGCTCAGCAGAAGCTGGCTCAATGACACCCGCAAGAACGGCACCTGCACCGATGTGGCTGTTTTTACCAACTGTTGCACGGCCACCAAGAATAGCTCCCATATCGATCATGGTTCCTGCACCGATTTCAGCACCAATATTGATGACAGCCCCCATCATCACGACAGCATTGTCTTCGATGGTCACTTGGTCACGAATAATAGCACCTGGTTCGATACGCGCATTTAGATAGCGCTTATCCAGCAAGGGAACAGCTGAATTACGGCCATCTTGTTCCACCACATAATCCTTGTTCTCTGTCAAGTTGGCAAGAAGGGGCTCGATATCTTTCCAGTCACCGAACAACACATTGCCAAGTTTCGTAACAGAAGCAGGAACAGCTGTTGCCAATTCCCCTTCAAAGGTTACTTTCACATTTGTTTTCTTTTCTGCATTTCCAATAAAAGCGATAATTTCTTGAGCAGACATTTTTTGTGCTGTCATAAGATTCTCCATTCATTTCAATTAAAGGTATCCATATTATACCACAATCCTAGTGAGATGAACACCTAAGGCGACGTGGTTGTAGCCAAATCCTCCAGGCCTGTCATTTCACTGATGGTGCGATTGCTTCCAAAGTCAATCGTAACGAAACGCGCATCAGACAGTTTATAGTAAAAGGTTAAGAAGGACTCTGAACTCATCATACTTGACCAAGAAACACGACTAGGAATTCCTACGGTATTCACAAGATCTGCATAGCTGGTTCCTATTTTAATATTGGCAAAATCCTCTCTGTTCAAACTGCCATTTTTATTGGCTAATCGCTCACTGTTTAAGTTCTCAAAATTAAGAGAAGATAGACGGCTACCAATCATATTTGAAAGTAAAACTGTTACGGAAGAAGGAGATCCTTCAGACTGATAGTCCAATTGTGTCATAAAAGGACTGACACCACCTTCTTGGTAGGTTTCTTCCCCACTACTAGCCTTCCCCAGTACAGCTACCACATCCTGCGGAGACAGATAAGTTGAAGAGGTACGGCCTTGATCCTCCTCACTTAAACCAGGAATCAGGGAAATCGCCTTCTCATAGGTCACTTGAAACTGAAATTCACCTTCCGGTGCAATCAAGGTACTCGTACCACTCTTCAAGGTTTCCTTTCTGGTTCCATAAGACCGACCAGTGCTTCCATATTCACTAGTAGTAGAAGAAGGAGCTTCCTCACTATGGATACCTCCTGAAGCCAGATAGGCAAATAATCCCAGCATGGCCAATAATCCAAAAAAGGCTGCTAGCGAAGACCCTCCACTATTAGAGGAAGGAGAGTAGGTTTTCGTCCTATCCGATTGGGAGTCTAGCACCGTTTGCCTTGGTTCTGAATGCCTGCTTCCCCCTATTGAAGCCAGATCGGCTTCTGAAATCAAGCGACTCCCACCCTGGTGCTCTACTTTTTTCTCAGCTGAAGGAGACTGCCCTATTGTATCTTGTGCTGGTGTTTCTGACCTTGCTTCTTCTGTTAGTGGTGTAGCAAGAACGACCTGAGCTGATTCGTCTTCAGGTGTAGCAAATGAGCCTTCCTTTGGATCATACGATTCCTTCTTCACACCAATCGCTGGTTCGTCTTTTCGTTCCTCTTCTTGTTTCACCTCTTCCTGAAAAGCAGGGACTTCTACCACTTCTGGCTCTTTTGTGAGCGTATCTTCTAGCTTCTCAGGACTTCCTTTTTCTAAGGGTGCTTCTTTCGGCTGGCCTTTCGAAAACCGACTCTGGTGCTCATTTCGTAGATGCGACCAGTCTTTATTTCCCATTGTCCTCTCCTTTTATTTAAAATGCTTCGGCTGATTTTTTTACTGTGCTGTAGATGTAGAGGAAGCTGGTGTGGTCGCTACCTCTTTCGATTTGATATCCTTGATGGTTTGCCGGCTATCAAAATGGATTTGAACCGTTTGAGAATCCGATAATCGATAGGTAAAGGAAGGCGCTTCCCCGTAACCTAAAAGCCCAGATACATATATTTCATCCGGAATCCCTACCGTATTGAGTAGGTCTAAATAAGGCATTCCGACCTTGATAGTGGCAAAATCGTCCTTCGTCAAGCTCCCATTCTTATTCGCAAATCGGTCACTTTTTAAGTGTTTCAAACTTAAAAGAGAGATCCTGTAAAAGGCACCTGTTTTTTCAAGAAGAACCTTCCCATCTGCATCCTTTGATTGGTAATCTAATGTCAGCAAAAAGGGACTGGAACTGCTATCACTATACGTTGCTTCCCCACTCCTCGCTTTACCTAATGCTGCAACGACATCTTGTGGGTCTACCGTCCCAAAAGAGGTCTTTTTTTCTTCCACTGCAAAATTAGGAATGAGAGACATGGCCTTTTCATAGGTTGGCTGAAATTGAAATTCATTAGCTGAGGCGATATAAGAACTATTTTCACTGGTCAGATATTCCGTTCTGATACCATCACGTGATAAACCATTGATCCCCTCACTCGAAGAAGATGAAGAAGAGCTTTTATTAACTTCGTTTTGAAGCACAAACACAAAAGCCATTAACAAGGCGAACCACCCAAAAAATCGCAAAAGCGAACCAATCCCCTCTTTTGAGGAAGAAGGGGAAGACGCCATCGTATCTGAATGGCTTCTAGTATCCTGATGATTGTCCATCCCTATTGAAGCAAGGTCAGCCTCTGAAATCAAGCGGCTCCCACCCTGGTGAGAGGAAGCTGCCTTGATGTCTGTCCGTTGATCGTCCAATGATGTCTCCTTTCTTATACCAACACCAATTTCTTGGCTTTTTTCTTGAATTCCATCACCACTTCTGGCTGTCCTGGTAGCTGGTAAGTCGCGCGATAGCCCATTCCGCCATCTGGCATTTCCCCCCAGACCAATCGTTGGGGATTTCCTAGTTTCTTAATGAGCTGGGCGAATTCTGTACCTTTTTTCTCTTTTTCAGTAGTGATTTCTTTCTCACTGTTTGTCTTCTCTTTTACATCCAACAAATTCGTCGCATCCACCATCGTCAAGCGATACCCCTGGTCTCTTTCCTGTTCAAACCACAAGGTCACACTTTTCTTGCCCTGATCGGTTTGCTTAGCCGCATAGGTTAAGACGAGAACCGTTTTATCCCCTTGGGCTGTCTTAGTGTAGCGAACTTTTTGAGCTTTTCCCCATTCCGTCACAACTGTTTCCAAGCGGGTTCCTGGTTGCTGACTCTGCTTGAGACGAACTTTCAAATTCGCCACAGCTTCGATGGTCCATTTAAACTGTTTGATTTCTTGTTCCTTGCTGACCAAATTCTTGTGATCCTTTGGCTGGAAATGAGTCAGTGTTTGGTCCTCCTTGGTATCGGTTCCTTGCTCTTGCACCTGGATGCTTGCAATCGCAAGTAAGAGCCCTAAAACAAAACACAAAAACGGCAACAAGAGTTCTTTTCGATTCTTTTTCATCCACTCGATCATCTGCTTCACCCCTTCTTCGTCAAACGATACTGACCAGTCTGGTCGCGTTCAAAGGTCAAAGAGACCAGTCCATCTGTCACCTGATAAGACAGGGCTAGGACTTGCTTGTCCTTTTCAGAGGTCAAACTAAGAGAATTGGGAAGACCTGATTTTTTCAAGACATCTTCTACTGCTATCCCCTTTTCCTTTTTTCCATCTAGCGTCTGATAGCCTGTAAAATCTGCCAGTTTTAAGTTCTTTTTGCTCTGATAGTGAGCCGACTTGGGCGCAAATCCTTGAATCGAGCTCAAATAAAAGGTATCATCCTGCCTTTGAAATTCTATGGTATAAGGATGAATCCCCTGCACAGGAATCCCATAGCCTAGCTGGACTTGCGCTCCAAAACTCGTATCTTCTTGTGTAAAACTCGCTGCTTTTCCAAATTTTTTGATGAAGGCAGACAAAGTCACCCAATTTTTTTGTGTCTTTCCTTCTCCCCTTGCAAGCTCTAATGACAACAAGTCTTCTAGAGCCGGCTCTTTTGAAGAAGGAGCGACAAATTGTTGGCTAGCTTCTTGCATTCGAGATAGGCTCAGCAAACGGTCTTTTGGCAAGGTTTTCACTGGATGAATCATAAACACCAAGCAAACACCAACCATAAAAGCCAGCAAAGCACTTGCAGCTTTTTGGAGGATCCGCTTATGATGTTCTATCCACTGTTTCATTTCTTCCATCCTTCATGCTCTTTCTATTCAAACTCTTTCTATTGTATAGAAAATTAGCGTATTTGTCTCGTCTTATCCCAAAAAAGAGGCGCTTGCCTCTTTCTTTTATTCATTGATTTAATAGCTGTCTTTACTGCTCAAGAGAAAATCTCCATTTTCTTGGCGAATAAAGGTCAAATCCACGTAGTCCCCATTTTTCTTTTGGAAGTCCATGACCAATTCTATCTCGTCTGAATCATCAGATGAACTCACCGTCAGATTGACTGCATCACCGTATTTTTCTAAAAGCTCTTTGTAAGAGGTCCCTCCAGCACCGGTTTCACTATCTCCAACCTTGAACCCATCTGCAAAGTTATCCTCAACCGTAAGATTTTTCCCAAATTGATTAAATTCAAATTTGACAAGCTGGAATTCTTTCCCTTTCTTAGAGTAAGTCGCTTTGACCTCTTTATTATAAGAGTTATCATCCCAAAATAATTTCAATTCTCCACTTTCAAATTGAACGGAGCTAGCTTTCCCATAAGCTTCAATCATTTCCTCAGGAGTCTCCCCAGCATCACTTCCTGTTAAAAACTGAAGTTGCTCGATATCAGACTGTTTCCAGCTAAAATCAACTTCCGCGTCTTCTGCGGTCAATTGATCCAAATCGATATTGGAAGACGAACCAGACTGGTTACCTGACCAAGAAGTCTGCTTTCTAGATGATGACGTGCTAGGGCTAGCATGACCAATCAAATGGCCACTGACTCCACCGATAAGAAGCCCAACTAAAATCCCAAGGGCAAAACGAATCGCCTTCTTGTCTGCAGTATCCATCGGTCTTCCAACAGGAGAAAGAGGAGCTTGTGGAATAGGTGTCTCAGGAACAGGCACTGTTTGCGGACCAATTGGTTCAGCTGCCATATTTTGAGGAGCTTGAGGTGCAGGTTGGAATGGAGGAGTCGGTTGGGGAGCAGCAACTACATCCGGATGTTCTCCAACAGTTGCTTCATCCACCTTTGGAAGCTCCACCGTTTCTGAAATAACTGGCTCGTTTGCCTCTTCTTTCATTGCTTCCGTCTCCGTCACTGAAAGGCCACTAGCTTCTGGAACGACCAAGTCTTCGGCTTCTTCTTTTGGGACAAAGGCTGGCGCAGCCACATCAAATTGAGGCGCACCCTCTACGGGAGTATGTTTCATAAATTGTTCTTGATCTTTCTCGGACATTTCGAATTCTCCTTTTTATTCTTCTCTTCTACTATAACATAAAACCAAGCAAGGACCAACTCCTGTCTTGATAGACTAAAAAAGATCGGAGAGATATCCGACCTTTTAGAAACTTATCTTAAAATTTCTTGCGAAGGGAGACAATAGCAATCAGTTAACCATATGATTGAGAAACATAACTAGATCGTGTTTTTATAATTGATTCCAGGGGACAAAAATATGAGTTTGTTTAGCAAGTAAAAAAACGACCTCTTGCGAGATCGTTTTGTCTATTGATTAAAGACGAGCGTTGAGTTCTGCTCCAAGTTCTTCAAATCCTGGTTTACCAAGAAGGGCAAACATATTTTTCTTGTAGGCTTCAACACCTGGTTGGTCAAATGGGTTGATCGCGTTCAAGTAACCTGAAAGGGCGATGGCCAACTCGAAGAAGTAGATGGCATAACCAAGAGTGAAGGCATCTTGCTCAGGAAGAGTTACGTACATGTTTGGCACGTCACCGTCTGTGTGGGCAAGAAGAACACCGTCAGTTGCTTTTTTGTTTACAAAGTCAACGTCTTTCCCTTGAAGGTAACCAAGTCCATCAAGGTCTTCTTCCAATGTAGGGATGATCACGTTCTTACGTGGTTTGTCCACACGGACAACTGTTTCTAACATGATACGAGTTCCTTCTTGGATAAATTGACCCAATGAGTGCAAGTCTGTTGAGAAGTTTGCTGAAGTTGGGTAAATACCTTTTTGGTCTTTTCCTTCTGTTCAGGCACACCTTATGGATGCATCTGCTGGAAATTCCCTTGCACTGGCTGGCTAGTTTGATTGACTTCAAGCTCTTTGCGCTTGACCTTGACCGTCTTTTTCTGGCATGCTTTTATCCTTATAAATTTTGTTGATTTGTCATATTGCGAAAACATTGAAAAACAATGACAAATTTTACAATATTAAAACATAAATTATTTTCCCTATCAAAAAGGGAGTGGGAAAGAACTTCAAACAAGTTAAAAAGTTCATCTTCCCACCCCCGCACAGTTGATCAGGCAATCTTTGGGGCTTAAAAAGCGAAGGAAGATGCCAATCAACCACCGCGTCATCTATTTTTTCTAATTTAGACCCAGAAGCCTGGACTTTTTGTCCAAGCTCTGAATCAATTTTTTTGACTTTTATGTTTCTAAATTGCTTGATTTTAAATTTTGTTATGGTCAAGCAGTTTCGAAAATCTGAATGGTAGAGTCCTTTTCAATTACTACTGCTTGGTCTGCTGCAACATGGAGAGTGCCCGGCAGGCTGCCCTCTTTTGAACCATCAAAAGAAATCGTGATATGGCCCAGTCCAGTTAAATTTTTTTCTACTACATTTCCTACGGCAGTAATCGAATATTCCTGACTATCTACCACCAGCTTTCCACCTTCTAGTATTGCACCTAGAAGATTTTTGTTATCGATTTTAAAACAATACTCTGCTAAGTCTTCCGGAGCTTCTTCTCCAAACAAAATGAGCATATTGGCATCTTGAATCATATTCTGAGCTTCAGGCCCCACTTGAATTACTTTAGCTTCAAAAATTTTCTTCATCTAATTCCTATTCATCCTTTCTCAAATCTGTCATAAACTTATGCTTATAGATAAGTTTAACATAATAGTTGCTATGTTTACGTGCATCTATCAAAGGTTTACTGATAAAGGCCAATACTAGCTATCCAAGCTACTAGCACCCGCGGAACACCATTGAGAAAGCGTGAATAAAGCACAGAAGGGACACCAACCTCAACTGTTTCAGCCTTGGCTTCAGATAGACCGAGTGCTACAGGAATGAAATCACAACCGTTTTGAGTGTTGATAGCAAATATAGCTGGCAGAGCCATTTGGGGCGGAATATTCCCTTTGCCGATTTCAACTCCAATTAAGGTTCCAATAATCTGACTGATAACAGCTCCGGGGCCTAACAAAGGAGATAGGAATGGCAAGGAACAGATAAAGCCAATCAAAATGAGTCCCCAGATGTTCCCAGCTAGGGGAACCATTAATTTTGCCAGCCAATTTCCAACACCTGAACCTTGAATAACCCCAATCAGCAAGGAAACAAAGGCCATGAAAGGAATGATCGTGTTGAGCATTGTTTGGATGGCTTCACGAGCAGCCTGGTTGAAAGTCGCAACGACCTTCCCAGCGCCCATCCCAATTCTTGCTACAATACTTGTTTCAGCTTTTTGCTCTGTAATTTTTTTACTAGTATCGTAAGTTGGCTTTTCTGTTACCACAGTTGTCGCTTTTTCGTCTTCATTAGCAGCAGAAATTTGATTAAGGCCAACTGCTGACACATAGATTTCCTCGGTTATATATTGAGCTAGAGGCCCACTTTTCCCTGTAGCTACAATATTTATTGTAGGGATCCCCTTTTTAGGATAAATACCACAGCGAAGAGTACCGCCACAATCCACGATTGCTAAAGCAATTTCCTCATCTGGGATAGAAGTTTTAAACCCATTAACAGCTTCCATACCGGTCAAATCAGCAATTTTATCCACAATATCTGGCTTTTCTCCTCCGCCAGTGATATAGATGAATTTATGCTTAGCTTCACTAGGTGTAATGACCAAAGGTCCTCCGAAACCGCCATTTCCTTTAACAACTTTTATACTCTTATATGACATAATTTCACTCTTTCTATAAATCAAATGTTTTACTCAAGGTAACACCTTGCTGTTTTGCTACATAAGCAGTTGTAAAATCGGTCACCCAACCGCCTACAAAGTTCATGACAAGCCCAACAAGCATGTAACGAATGGCTAAGTCCATTTGACTTAAACCTAAAGTTTGAATTCCTGTTGCAATTCCCATCCATACAAACAATTCCCCAGGATTGATATGCGGAAATACACCATTTGAAGTATGGCAGAACTGCATCTGAGCTGCTACAAAACTAGGTTTATAATATTCTGGTAAGAAACGTCCCATACTGATTGCCATCGGATTCCCCAGCATAAAGGCTGAAATGAAAGGTAAAATCATATACCGGCTAACAGGATTTTTGGCAGAAATCTTAGCCAGGGAATTGACCTTCTCTTCTCCCAAGAAAGCGATAAGGGTATTCATTGCAATCAATAGCATTAAGACAAGCGGTACAATATTTGTCATCCAGCTAATAAAGGTTTCTCCACCTAATTGGAAGAGTTTCATAAAACTCTCTGCAAAATTTGTAATGTGATTCATAAGGAACTCCCTTTCTTATTTTTTTTAAATAACTGTTTAATAGATAATTGTAAGTAATTCGCATAAAAGCCGAATCCCAGAAAAGAATCAGATGAACTTGTCTCTTTCTCAATACCTGCCTCATGCCAAAGATAGACTTTTCTAGCATCTTCTATGGCTGATTGCATCAACTTATTTTCTTTTCTCACAAGAGGATTATACTTGTCAAAATAATGGATGTCTTCTCCAACATAATCGTCCATATTTTGAAAACGTGCTAAGATTGTGACTCCTTGCATTTTGCTAGCTTTAAGAACCCGACCGTTTTCATCAACCGCGAACATGACAATCGTACCGGATTTGATTCTTCCGGACTTCCTGCCAATCGCTACGCGCCCCAGTCTTCGGAGCATCGTATAGGTCTTATTGAAGTCTTTGAGTTGCTGCCAGCCGAGGAACATTTGAAATATATAAGCTGCCATGACAAATACAGCGAAAATTATTAGCGAATTCATTAAAATACTCCTTTGCTCTTAGAAAATGATAGAAACTCTGTCTCTGTTTCTACAGCCCTCAAAGCTTCTTTTAGAGAAGGCTCTCCTGCAATTCGAAAAATGTCGTCATACAATTCCAGCAATTCACTCTCCATTTTGCTTTCAATTTCTGAGGGAATGGCGACTAGAAAGATAAATTCAATCCAATCATCTCCTTTTTGATAAGGCTCTTCTAGCTTTCCAAACATTAAAATAGTCTTTGCATAACCCTGGTTAATTGTATGGGGGAAGGCAATTCCTCCACCAAAAATGGTTGATTGTTTTTTCTCCCTATCAATTATCCGATTTCTAAAACCTTCATCAATCATCTGAAGTTTCTCTAACTCTGCAACCATATTTAGCAAGTATTGCTGATAGGTTTTTTGGGGACTCAACCGAAGAAAACGTAAGCTGACTGTTTCTAGATTTTTTTGATGAAAAGCATTGGCCCTCTGCCATTCTTCCCGCAGCCATTGATCATCAAAAAGATGATTAACTTGAATGACTGGAGATTTAGAATCTTTATATTTTAGAGGAACTGTCGTAAAAATCGCGAAATAGTCCTGATTCAAATCCAGATTAAAATCCTCTTCAGAATACTGAGTAATGTCTACATCATTTCCAAGGATTCGTCTGAGTTGCTGAATAATCATCGCAGCAGTTCCTCTTCCTGTTGTGCAAACTACTGCTATCTGCTTGCGAGAACCATTTACAACAGAGTTTTGCTTTCTTAAAATCATTTCAAAATACAAAGCCAGATATCCGATTTCAGATAATTCCAATTCAGAACCAAAAATTGCAGACAGTTCTTCTCCAGCAATTTTCGCCATTTCAAAAGCAAAAGGATATTGAGTTTGAACCTCGCCATGGAATATATCATTAGCTTGCACATGGAAAATCAGTCGATTGATTAAGGGGCCTAGATGAGACTTGATTTCTTCAAATAATTCTTCATCATCAAAGTTAACCAACATTGTTTCTTTGACTTTCTTGACAATCCCTTGAAAAATGTTTGCAAGCTGTTCAGATTGATAAGACGGCTTGCTTAAAGTGTCAATAAAACGGATATTAAACGGAAAACACAAAAAGTCTATTTCAAACTGACTGAGGGAAATCTTATAAGTCATCTCAATATGATAGATTAATTTTTCAACCAAAGGTGTCTCTGTTAAATCTTTCCTATAGTAAGGAATAGGGCAACTCAACACCCTAGATGCATAAATACGCTCCACCATAATTGAAATTGTCTTTCGAAGGAGTTCCTTTGTTTCTTTCGGGATTTTATACTCCTGGAGTAGCGTCTCCAGAAAAGAAGATGTTGCCTCGGTGAGTGTCTTTCCTTCAAAGTAAGGGGCCACTTGGTGAATATAGAGCAAGCGCAAATTCAGCTCGGACCCCAAGACCTCCAGCCCACGGTTGGGCTTTCCTGAAATAGTGATAGAGTAACTCTCTGCCAAAGATTTTACTTGTTTTAAATCCTTATTAAGGGTACTTCTACTAACACCTGCCTCCTCAGCCAAGTCGTCAATAAGAAGAGGGGAGGTTGACTTAATTAAACGTTTTAGTAAATAGGCAATTCTTTTACTGGAAGAATTGAAGTCACTCTCCCGTTTTAAACTACCAGATAAAATCCTTTCCAACTCAGTATAGTCATACACCTCTAACATTAACTTATCATCTTGTGAGATAATCTGGATACTCGGAGCCAAAACATCATTTAATTGTTGGATACTCTTTTGCAAGGTTTGCATACTAATATCCAGCTCTGAGCGCATATCTACCAAGGAATAAGTTGGCTGTGAGACCATTTTTTCTAAAATGTTATACCATCGATTTACTATGGTCAACTCTCTTCCTCACCTTCATTTTTTTAACCGCGAGTTTTCCCCCCGGCAATATTTGTAGTGACTCCAGTTATATAGCTAGAACGGTCTGAAATATAGAATGCTACAAGGTCAGCTACTTCCCGTAGTTTACCACTTCGTCCCAAAGGAGTTGTTGAAGTTGAAGCATAACCAGCTCGAATATCTTCTACCGTCTTTCCACGGGTATAAGCAAGAGCTTCCTCATAAGAAAGAGTTCGAAGTCCCGTAGCTTCCATAATTCCTGGAGCAATTCCAACCACACGTACACCATGCTTACCCAGCTCTTTTGCCCATGAACGAGTGTAACTATAGACTGCTGCTTTTGTGGCAGCATAGGCACTTTGTCCTTCAGAACCTTCCAAGCCTGCTTCTGAAGCCATGTTCACAATTACACCTTTTCCATTTTTCACTAAAATACGTCCCACTGCCTGACTAACCAGATACAAACCTTTTTGATTAATCATCGTTACTTTTTCGAACGTCTCATCGTCCAATTCGTAAGGACCTTTAGGATTTTCTGCATCGATTAATAATCTAGGGATATTAATCCCTGCATTATTGACCACTGCATCAATATTGCCAAATCTTTCAACTATTTTGGCAACACCCTCTTCTACTTCAGAGCGAGAAGTTACATCAACTTTTACAAATAATAGATTTGGATGACGCAAATCGTTGTCGCTAAGATCGAAATTCGCTACATTGACACCTAATTCCAGCAATTCTTCAACGATTGCCTTACCGATCCCAGATGACGCGCCAGTCACAAGAACTGTTTTGCCTTTTATGTTTAACCAATCATTCATTTTGATACCTCTCAAATTTTATTTACAAGGCAATTATACAGCGCTTTCATAAAAGAATTAAGACACTCTTTTTTATACTGTTCAAAAAAATAATAAACTAATTATGAGGCTTGTACTAAAAAATCCACAAGAAATGAACTTGTGGATCTCTTTTTATACTCTAAATGAACTCAAGGCATATAAGAATCAAAGGCGTGCATTCAGCTCAGCACCCAGCTCTTCAAAGCCTGGTTTTCCAAGAAGGGCAAACATGTTTTTCTTATAAGCCTCAACTCCAGGCTGGTCAAATGGATTGATACCATTCAGGTAGCCAGAAAGAGCAATAGCCAACTCAAAGAAGTAAATAGTGTAGCCCAAAGTGAACTCATCTTGCTCAGGCAGTGTCACAAACATATTTGGAACTCCACCATCAGTGTGTGCTAACAGCACTCCATCTGTAGCTTTTTTATTGACAAAGTCAACATCTTTTCCTTGCAAGTAGCCAAGACCGTCCAAGTCTTCTGCCAATTCAGGAATCAGCACATTTTTGCGAGGTTTATCTACACGTACAACTGTTTCAAAGAGGATACGGGTACCTTCCTGGATAAATTGTCCCAGAGAGTGCAAGTCTGTTGAGAAGTTGGCTGAAGTTGGGTAAATCCCTTTTTGGTCTTTCCCTTCTGACTCACCAGCCAGTTGCTTCCACCACTCAGAGAAGTATTGTAGAGATGGTTCATAGTTAGCTAGAACTTCTGTCAGATAACCTTTACGGTACAAGATATTGCGTACAACTGCATATTGATATGCTTCATTTTCAGCCAACTTATCAGAAGCATAAGCCTTGCGAGCAGCATTTGCTCCTTCCATTAACTTGCTGATATCAGCCCCTGCAGCTGCGATTGGCAAGAGTCCCACTGCTGTCAATACTGTAAAACGACCACCTACACTATCAGGCACTACAAAAGTATCCCAGCCATTAGCATCTGCTTCAACCTTAACTGCACCTTTAGCGCGGTCTGTAGTTGCATAAATCCGTTTATTTGCTTCTTCCTGACCATACTTCTTAACCAAGAGTTCTTTGAAGACACGGAAAGCAATAGCAGGCTCTGTAGTCGTTCCTGACTTAGAAATAACGTTGACAGAGAAATCTTTGTCTGATACATAGTCTACCAAATCAGCCAAATAGCTTGAAGAAATAGAATTTCCAGCATAGAGGATTTGAGGTGCCTTGCGTTCTTCCTTGCTTTGTAGATTTACAAAAGAATTATTCAAGAAATCAATAGCTGCACGAGCTCCTAAATAGGAACCACCAATACCGATTACGATCAATACCTCACTATCAGATTGGATTTTAGCAGCAGCCTTTTGAATACGAGCAAATTCATCTTTGTCATATTCTTCAGGCAAGTTCAACCAGCCAGTCATTTCTGCCCCAGGACCTGTACCATTTCGCAGAGCAGAATCTGCAGCAGTCACTTGAGGCTGCATATAATCTAGTTCATGTGGTGCTACAAATTTATCTAACACCTTTGAGTAGTCAAATTTAATATGTGACATGTTTATCCTCCAATTGTTCTTTTCTTTTATGATAACGCTTTAAGAAAAAATAAGCAAGTGCTTTCACTATTTTAAAACGTTTACATTTTATATTCTATACTATTTTTCTAAATAAGCTAACCTTAGGACATAACCGAGAGCACTCGTTTGCGTAAGACAACAAATTTTAGGCCTATTGAGAAGAACAATTTTGATTGACAAGAAAACAAATACGCTTCTTAAGATTGGATGTCAGCTGAATTCATTTCAGGTCCGTTCAAACTAGATTCGCTGCTCCAATATTCATCTGCACCTTTTAGGCTTGATTCATTATACTTCGGAACCTAGTTCTCACTTTGTTCGAACTGCGTCAATGCACCTAAGTTCATCCGCGTCCGTTGGACTTGATTCACTAAGGGCTATCATAGGTTTACAGCTTTTTCCCTAGCGGGAAAAACTGCATCCATTGCTCTAGGATTCTTCTGCGTCCCTTGGACTTGACTCATCAAGAGCAATAGAAAAGAGCACACAGTTCACTTCGCTTAGGGCTGCTGGATTCCTCCCCTGACCCGCTTCACGCAGAACTGTTGCTCCGATAGGTATTATATCATAATTTGTTCGATTTGCAAAGGTCCGGTTTTTATTCTTGTGTTTCGGCCTTGGCTGCGAGCTTGGCTTGTTTTTTTCGTTCCCGACCTTGGCGGAAGAAGGTCTGCATGATGGCTGCACATTCTGCTTCCAAGATTCCTGTTTCCACTTCCACCCGGTGATTGAGGCGCTCATCTGTCAAAATGTCATAGAGACTCCCTGCTCCGCCAAACTTTTGATTGGTCGCTCCGTAAATCACCTGGGGAATCCGAGCTAGTCCAATGGCACCGCTACACATAACACAGGGCTCAATCGTGACAAAAAGCGTCGTATCCAGCAGGCGCCAGCTATTTTCACGCTGATTGGCCTTCTCGATCGCCATGATTTCCGCATGCATGACCGCCCGCTGCAGCTCCTCACGCGCATTATGTCCACGCCCGATAATCTGACCATCCTTGACCAAGACACAGCCAATCGGTATTTCATCATTGGCGAGGGCAATCTCCGCCTCCTTCAGGGCTTCCCTCATAAACATCGCTTTTTCCTCTATCGTGTAGTCCATCTCTTCCTTCTTCCTTTTAGTTTCTTTGTTCATTATACCATAGGCAGCTTACGACTCACAAAAAAAGCCGCCGATTGGGCGACTCTTATGGGAGATTATTATGAAAAAGTTTAGGAGGTTTAAACAAAGTTAGGAGGTCTTTGTTTATGCTTCTAGTATAGCTGGCCTATCTTAAATAAAGCTTAAGTTCTCTGAGTATTGATGATTTTGGAAATATCACCACTTAGAATCTCAAAAATATCTGACAAATTGCTGGCTTACTACTATCCGCTTTGTCGCAGAACCAACTATTGTGGCATCGCTCATCCTTTACGTAACTCAAGGATTTGGTCATAGCGCTCTTCTTCATCAATATGATGGGCTATTTCTAGTACCGTGATCGGCAAAGAAAAGATTAGGTCTCTAACCAGACGACTATTTTTTTCGTCCAAAGCTGATGTCACTTCGTCCGCTAATAAAATATCCTTCTCGCGTAAGAGAAAACGAGCCAACTCTAATCTGACACGCTGACCTCCTGAAATGTTTTCACCATTATTATGAATTTCTACATTCAAAATATCCTGAAATTCGTCTATTAAGCCAACTCGGTCCAATACCTCCAATAATTCATGGTCCTGAAAAGGCTGACCAAAAGTTAGATTATAGCGGATAGTATCGTTAAACAGGAAGGGATGCTGGCTAATTAAACCGATATTCCCTTGGAAATGACTCGTTATTTGATTTCCATCATACTGAACGAAAATGTCACCCTCATCACATACTTCTTCTCCTAAAATCAAGCGAAAAAGAGTCGTCTTTCCAGACCCGCTCGGTCCTTTGATTAAGACCTTCTGACCTACTGAAATCGTCGCCGTCAAATCAGAAAAAAGCTGACGTTCAGCAAAACTTTTTGAAATATGATTTAAGCGCAACGATTCGAGATTTTCAACAAATTGATCCTTTGTCTCTTCGAAATCAGGTTCTTCCTCGATAATCTTAAACAGGCGGTTCGCAGTCGGCAAGGCACCTTGGAGATTGGCTGCACTGTACATCAGAGTTTGGATCGGTTCTACCAGCATCCCCGCAGCAACATACATAGAGATGAGGCTTGTAATAGAAATAGAATTTCCCTGTAAACTCAAATAAAAGCCTAAAGCAAGAGGAACAACCTGACTAAAAAAGACCATAAATCCATTAAAGAAAAAAATAATATTATGTGTGAAACAAAATCTTTGGATGGCTTTTTGATATTCTCCGTTTAAATCATTCACGCGCTCTTCATTCAGCCTCATGGCCTGATTAATCCGTAAGGTTTGGCTGCCTTGCATACTATCCGAGACAAGCCCATGTAATTTCGTTCTAAGCTTGGACCAGCTGTCTCCCGAATCTTGTAAACGACGATTCATGATGAACTGAGGAATAGGTCTCATAATCGTAAAAATGACAAAAATAAGTCCTAAGAGAAAATTTTGTGAAACAATATAAATGGCTGTAACAAGGGCGACAAATCCCCAACTCACCATAACATTTATATTTTCCAAATAATTATCGCCCACATATTCCATATCTTGAGTTAGCAGACTAACTTTTTCATCATTGGAAAATTTAGGATTCAATATGACTTTCTTAAATAAAAGGGCACGGACACTTTTGTTGATTTCTCTTCGGAATATATTGTGCGAATGGTTTGAAAACAGCATCAGACTATAAATAACAAGATAGACAGACAAACCAAATAAAACAAAATTGAGAATTTTTCCATAAGAAAGGCCGTCTTGATCTAACTTCAAGGCCTTCGTTAAAATCAGAGGTTGCGCCAACACCAAACCACTATTCACAATACGCCCTAAAAAAATAGGAAAAAGATACTTCTTATCAATGTACTTATAAATATTTCTCATAATTATCATCCATCAAAATAGAGGGCTAGCACAATCCTCTTCTCTAATTTATTTAAAATCGTGATTATTTACAATCACAATTATAGTTAAATACTCTAGGTTTAGCATTCATTTTGTCATCGAATTTGTTATTCACTTTAACCTTCATGATATCTTCCTTTCATTCGTAAGAAAAAATGAATGATTGGTTTTAGTATTAAAATACAACGTACCATCATCAGTACTATATTTTAATATATATCGTGACAAATTCATATTATCACCTCTTAATCTGTGTGACTTAACCTGCAGTAAGTGTACACCGATAGAAATATTAAATCAAGCAATATTCAGCAGATTAGAAAAGTTCCAACTTTTAATATTTTGGAAAAGGTTATCCTATAAAAGCTGCAATTTCGCCAACTTCTTGAGCAATATAGGTGGCGCCGGCTTCTTCCAATTCTTCCCTGCTTCCAAAGCCATAAAGGACACCGATAGAATCAAGCTTTTGCGCTTGAGCGCCAAGCACATCGTGCTCCCTGTCTCCAATCATGATGGTATGCGCCAAATCTGTAATCCCATTTTGCTCCAAGGCATACTGGATAACATCGCTTTTTTTACTACGTTTTCTATCCATGGTCGCACCAGCGACAAAGTCAAAATAATCATACAAACCAAAGTGTTTGAGAATTTGAATGGAAAATTCTTCAGGCTTTGACGTAGCTACAATCAACTGTTTGCCAGCCTGCTTGAGAGAAGCCAGCAAGTCAGGAACGCCTAGATAGACCTCATTTTCATAAAGTCCTTTTTCGGAAAAATACTCATGATAGTAGTCAATGGCCTTTAAACATTCTTCCTTAGAAAATCCATAAAAGCGCTCAAAAGACTCCTGCAAGGGCGGACCGATGAAAACTCTCAATGCTTTCTTGTCTGGCACTTGAATCCCATATTTTCCTAAGGCATAGGCCACCGAGTTGGTAATCCCTAGTTCTGAATTGGTCAAGGTGCCGTCTAGGTCAAATAAAATCGTTTGATACATTTTTTCCTCTTTCTGCTTT
>NZ_JAPVZB010000021.1:0-27725 GCF_041432125.1 Streptococcus sp. 20925_1_77 | reverse complement strand
TTTTATTTAATCCGGAATTTTTGTCTGAGACGTGCTGCTTGCCCTCCGATAAAGCGATCAAAATACCGTAGCCATAATCCTAAAGCTCCGTAAATAGCAACACCTAAGCCACCAATGACGATGATATAAATCATGCTCGATACACGGCCATTTGGTGGGAAAATCCAGCCCAAAATCAAACCGGCGATCAAAACTCCAAGTAGCATCACCACCGTTAGAATTGAGCCAAGTAATGTGCGCTTGAAGACGATGGTCCGATTAAACTGAGTAATGCTTTGGATCTCCCGATACATGAGAACGATTGGCACCATTAACGCAATGGTCGTTGACAAAAGCGGCCCATAAGAACGAAAGACCAAGATAAATGGAATTTGGAGGACCAATTTCACCACTACTCCATAGAGGAAGTAGCGAATAGCTTTGCGGTTTTGGAAGAGAGCTTGAATCATTGGGGACAAGACTGTGTAAAGACCCAAAATCACCGTCTGCAACATCGCTACGATAAAGAGTCCCAAAGCCAAGCCATCTGGTTGTCCATAAAATACTGTATAAAGTGGTTTTGCGACTGCAACTGCACCAAAGGTAGCTGGAAGCAAGAAGGCTAGCAACATGGTCAAGTTATCCTGTACAAGCTTCCCAGCCGCTTTTAGATCCCCCTTCACATAATTCTCAGTCAACAGAGGAATCCCAACTCCCCCAATCGAAGTCGCTACTGCGATCAAGATCATGGTGATTTTGTTTGGATTAGCAGAGAAATAACTAAACATGACCAACAGCTGTTTCTGACTATAATCTGTAAACCAAGACATGACATTGATAAAGGTCATCTGGTCGACAATTTGGAAGAGCTGAATGGCGGAACCTGTGATGATAAAAGGAATGGCCTCACGGATAGTATCCATGAGAAGCGCACGAGTATCGATTCCTTCACTTCCCTCTTGCTTTCTCAAAATAGATGAGAGCAAGCCTGTTTTTGCAAGGTAATAAAAGAGAACCAGAAGGCTCGCTCCCATCCCGATAAAGGCAGCAAAGGTCGACTGCGTAACAGCCTGCACATAATCTCCTGAGCCAATCTTCATAATGAAGAAGGTCGTAAGCAACATCCAGATGACCCGGATGACTTGTTCTGCAATCTGGCTTATAGCGTAAGGCTTCATGTTGTTAAAACCTTGGAAAAATCCCCGAATGACACTCATCGAAGGAAAGATCAAGACAGCCCAAGAAAGGCTCTGCATGATCGGAATCAACTCTTTTCCCCCACCTGAAAGGCTAGCAAAGACAGGAGATAAAAGATACATGAGAATGGCAAATCCAAGGCCTAGAATTCCCATGAATTTCAAGAAGCCCCGAATCAAAGCAAAACTATGATCGGCTTGGTCCCGGGTATTGTACTTGGCTACTTGCTTAGCAACAGCTACGGGTACCCCGGCTGTCGAAATCAAGAGAAACCAAGCATAGATATTGTAACCCATTGTAAAAAGACCATTAGCTTGTGGCCCATATTTTCCCATCCAAATATACCAAGGAATAATATAAGCAGCTCCTAGCAAACGGCTGATAAAGTTGCTGGCTGTCATCCAGGCAGTCCCGCGTAGCATCTGGGCTTGCTGGTCATTTTGTTCGTGACTCATTGGTGTCCTCTTTCGTTTCTTCTTCTCTTCATTATAAACTTTTCCATGACACTTGTAAAATAGGGACTTTAGGTTTACAATAGTTTTATGATTACAATTGAACAAACCCTCAACATTTTAAAACAAGACCAAAATTTCCGAGAAGTTCTAGTAAATGATGAATACTACTACCATCTAGAAGGAACAAGTTTTGATGCCATTAGCTATGATAGCCGTAATGTTTCTGCTAGCACCCTCTTTTTTGTCAAAGGGGCCAACTTCAAAAAAGAATACCTGGAACAGGCTATTTCTAATGGACTCGGCTTTTATGTCTCTGAAAAAGATTATGAAGTTGGTATTCCTGCCATCCTCGTCAATGATATCAAACAGGCCATGAGCTTAATTGCCATGGAGTTTTATGGGCACCCTGAAAAACAATTAAAATTATTAGCCTTCACAGGGACTAAGGGAAAGACAACAGCGGCCTACTTTGCTTACCATATTTTGGAACAAAGTCACCGACCAGCTATGCTGTCTACCATGAATACAACACTGGATGGTAAAAACTTCTTTAAATCGACCCTGACAACGCCAGAGAGTTTGGATCTTTTTGCCATGATGGCTCAGGCAGTAGCCAATGATCGGACCCACCTTATTATGGAAGTTTCCAGTCAAGCTTATCTGGTGAAGCGGGTTTACGGCCTGACCTTTGACGTCGGTGTTTTTCTCAACATCAGTCCAGACCATATTGGACCGATTGAACACCCAACTTTTGAGGATTATTTCTACCACAAACGTCTCCTCATGAAGAATAGCCATGCCGTTGTCATCAATAGTGATATGGATCATTTCCAAGTTTTAGCGGACCAAGTCGCGAACCAAGACCACGATTTTTATGGAAGCCAGTCTGAGAATCAAATTGAAAATTCCAAGGCCTTCAGCTTCTCAGCCACTGGTAAATTAGCTGGAAACTATGAAATCCAACTGATTGGCCATTTTAACCAAGAAAATGCTGTAGCAGCGGGTCTTGCCTGTCTTCGTCTAGGTGCGAGCCTTGAGGATATCCAAAAAGGGATTGCTAAGACGCGCGTTCCTGGCCGAATGGAAGTCTTGACTCAGAAAAACGGCGCTAAGGTCTTCATCGACTACGCTCATAATGGTGACAGTCTTAAAAAACTGCTCTCAGTTGTCGAAACCCATCAAACGGGGACGATTTCACTAGTTCTCGGATCAACTGGAAATAAAGGAGAGAGCCGCCGCAAGGACTTTGGCATACTCTTAGAAGAGCACCCTGAAATCCAAGTCTTCCTCACAGCGGATGATCCCAACTATGAAGATCCTTTGGCGATTGCTGAAGAGATTAGTAGCTTCATCACGCGCCCTGTCGAGAAAATCGCAGATCGCGAAGAAGCCATTCAACGGGCTATGGCAACTACCAGCAAGCCTGAAGATGCTGTCATTATCGCAGGAAAAGGAGCTGACTGCTACCAAATCGTCAATGGCATTAAAGAAGAGTATCCGGGTGACGCCGCCATCGCTGAACGTTATCTTTAATCAAACGAAACAAGGCTAGGAAAATTTCCTAGCCTTGTAATGTAAACAAACTAGTTAAAAATAAAATAAGCGAGGCGTATCTAGAAAAAATCAGTTCAAATTTTTAAAATGAATCAAGAAAACACCAAAACTTTCCGCTGTGAGAAAAGTGCTTGAAACATTACGTTTCAAGCACTCGGGAGTTTTGAAACTTTAGGTTCAAAACTAAGTCATGGAACTTCTTAGAAGTTCGCTGACGTCCGCACTCACCTAAGGAAAGTTTTTAAGATGACTTTGTCTTCAATCAGAGGCTAGGAAGTTCTCCCAGCCTCTTTCTATTACTTAATAAACATCAGTCTTTCCTTGTCCAAGTCCACTGCTAATTCATATTTACCTTCATCATTTTTGCGGATATAACCTAAGACTTCTAAACTATCGACAAAGATGTCCTTGCGCTTTTGCTGGACTACTTCTTTTTTGAGAAATTTGAGTAAAAAGCTGGTCATATACTTAAGAGCATACTCGGGATTGACATCTCCCAAGATGGCATAGAGCTTTTCTTGATCCTCTGTCAATGGATATCGGTGTTTCACCTTGTAGAAGTAATTGGCAAGAGTCTGTGCATTTCGCGCAAAGTCCGTCTCCTCTATGAGAATCGCTTCATTGGTAGTATTGCGGAGTTCCGTTTGGAAGAGCTTGGCTTTCAGTTCCTGATAAATCTCACTATCCTCTCGGACAAAGACCTCTTGATCCAAGTCAATAAGATCAGCTGACTCCAAGAAGGGCAGGTTGAGGCTGTAGCGTTTATTTCCCCTTAGGATGAAGCCCGCTTTGATATACTCCTCCATCAGCTTATCCACTGGTTGATCTGGAAATTGGGCCTTGATTTGTCGCAGGATCACATCGTCGTGCTGATCCAAATAGTTGATCAAGTCCTTGAAAAATGGCTGACGTGTCAAACGTGTGGGATTAATGATGGTAATCATCCAAATACCTTTCTTTAAACTGTAGATGGGGAGACTGGGCTAACTGACTCGGATTGGTCCCGGGCTGATCTAGAGGAACGGCTAGGCCAAGTTCTCTATAGTAGGCTTTCCAAAAGGAACTAATCTCTTCTTCTCCCTCTCCAAACTTCATTGGAATGGTATCAAAAATAGGAAGAATTGCTGCTACAAACTGGGAACAATAGAAACCATCTCCATCTGGATAAAAGGAAGCGTTGTAGGGAGAACCTAAAAGGTTTTCCGACAACTTTTTGACCTCTTTGAGATCGATTTTCGGATAGCGATAAAGGTCATAGACTTTTCCAGCTTCAAAAAAGTCCTCAGGATCCTGGGTAAGGACGCCACCTTCCACCGTAGCATGATAGACCTGTCCGTCCAAAAAGATAGCCACGTGACCGTAGTTACCTGTAGAAGCCTGGATAGCCTGCCCCATTTCTGTATCATCTTTCACAAAAATCAAATCGCCATTTTCTAACATACTTCTCTCCTAGAAAAAAAGGAGTCGAAACTCCTTTAGCTATATGGAAAACATCGTTTTCTCGTGTCAATCTCTAGTTAAAAAATTACCATTTAAATAATTCATTAACTATATTCTAAGAATCACTCTAGCTGAAAATAATAAAGTAGCACTAAACTTCCAAAAGACAGGGCTAAGTAGAGGATTCCTATTTGCAATCCATACAAATACCAAAAACTACCACTAACTAAAATAAAAATAGATATCTCAGCAACGAGGCGACGCCATTTTTTAAAAGCATGTGGAGATTTTGGCGCCATATATCGCGCCCAAAATAAGATTAATAGAACTGCTAGAAGAAAAAATAGGGATTTTTCCAGCCAAGAAATTTGTATCACAGACACGGAGAAAAGACCAAGGATTGCCACAACCTCAACCAAAAAGCGCAGTCCTTCAATCAATCGCATCATACTATCACCTTCTATGAATAGTCAAATTAACAGTTCCAAATATTCCTTAAGAATTACCCATTAAAGCTTTCAGTCAATTGTGGTACCACTTGTTTCTTACGTGAAACAGCACCTGGAAGGAAAGCGTGGTTGTTTTCAAGTTTGAAGTTGAAAGCTGCTTCTACCTTGTCCATATTAGCACCAAGAGCCAAAATTTCTGAGTTTGAGTTCACGATATCTGTAATCATCAAAACAAAGTCAGAGTAGCCGTTAGCTGCATTTGTGGCTTGGATGGCTGCTTCAATTTCAGCTTGGCGTTCCAAGACTTCAGCGATATCAACTGTATTGACCTGAGCCACACGGACATTATTTCCGTTGAGTTCAAAGGTCTTAGCATCGATGTCGATCAATTCTTCTGCTGATTTGCTTGCCAAGTTAGTACCAGCTTTGAGCATGGCAAGACCGTATTCTTCCAAGTTGACACCAGCCAATTCTGCCAATTCAGGTGCAATCACTTTATCAGATGGGTGTGTTGTTGGAGATTTCAAAAGAAGGGTATCTGAAATCAAACCTGAAAGCATCAAACCTGCCAATTCTTTTGGCACTGCTACACCGTGTTCTTTGAACATGCGGTATACAATAGAAGATGCTGATCCAACTGGTTCCAAACGCATGTAAAGTGGACTTGCAGTTTCAAAGTTAGCCACACGGTGGTGATCCACTACACCGTAAACTTCTACTTCAGCGATATCTGAAACAGATTGTTGGAATTCATTGTGGTCTGTTAAGATGACTTGCTCTGCACCTTCTGCTTTAGCCGATGTGATCACGCGCGGTGCTTCTACACCAAAATAGTTCAAGACGAAAGCTGTTTCTTCATTTGGAGTTCCAAGAGCCACTGCTTCTGTATCCAAACCATAAGCTTCTTTTGCAAGATAAGCAAAAGCTACAGATGAGCCGATAGCATCTGAGTCAGGATTTTGGTGACCAAAAACGAGAATTTTTGACATGTTTCTACCTCTTTATTTCATTTATAGATTCACTCTATTTTAGCACGTTTTGCCATTTAAAGAAAGGGAATAGTTGTGCATTTCAATAGAAAAGACAGCTGGAAGGCCCAACTGTCTATACGTTTTATCCTTTGACCCGTTTCAGGTAATCTTGGTAACTTTCTGTTTCCATCAAATCTTTTGCATTTTGGACCCGTTCTTTTGTCGGTGGTTTCACACCCTCCAATTTGTACGGAATGCCCAATTCACGCCATTTGAATTCCCCCATAGTATGGTATGGAAGGATCTCAAATTTATCGACATTTTTAAGAGTTTTAACAAATTTCCCAAGTTCGATCAAGTCGTCATCTCGGTCTGTAAGCCCAGGCACCAAAACGTGACGAATCCAGACTGGTTTTCCAATATCAGATAGGTACTTTGCACAAGCTAGAATCGTTTTATTGGTATGGCTGGTCACAATTTTGTGACGTTCATCATTGATTTCCTTGATATCAAGAAGCACCAAGTCTGTCACTGCCATCAAGCGGTCAAATTTTTCCAAATAACGAGGCGTATTCCGGAAAGGAAGAGCACAGGTATCCAAAGTACAATGAATGCCCAACTCTTGAGCCTTGGTGAAAAGAGCAATCAAAAAGTCAATCTGCAAGAGGGCTTCTCCACCACTGACAGTGATTCCCCCTTTTTCGCCCCAAAATCCACGATAACGGAGGGCTTCTTCTAAGACATCATCCACCGTCCGCTCACGGGACTTGTTGGTTTCCATCGCCCAAGTATCTGGATTGTGGCAGTATTGACACCGCATTTGACACCCTTGAAGGAAGACAATAAAGCGGATCCCAGGCCCGTCTACTGCACCAAAACTTTCTGTTGAGTGTACCATTCCTGTTACTTTTCCATAGTCAACTGTTTCATTTTCCATTGAGGAACCTCTTCTCTTGAAAACGTTTTATGATTTTATTATAACACGATTCCATCTATTTTAAAGAGTTTAAGCTTCTTTTTGAAAAGAAACTGTTCTTTTCAGTAGTTTTCATTGTCCTAGTACAGTTTCCAATATGGGACTATCTGTCCTGTATTTTAGGAGAAAAAAAGGAGCCAGCGACTCCTTTTTAGATCTTTCTTATGAAACACGTTAGTGAGTCGTCTTTTTCTTCTTGTACCAGACAAGACTCATCGTAGCTACTGTCACTCCAAAAAGAGCTAGATAGCTTGTTTCTTGTCCAGTAGATGGAAGGATTTTCCGTTTACCTGGTGTCTTGGTTTCTGTTGTGGCCTCTTCCTTGTCGTCTTGCTTCTCATCTTCGTTCTTGCCCTTCTCTTTGCTTTCAGATGTTGAACTCTTTTGTTCATTGGCTTGAGCTTGATGAGGGACTAGTTGAGACCCTGTATTCGATGAAGAAGAGCTGGTTTGATCCGTTGGTTGTCCTGTATTTCCTTGTTGATCATCTGTCGGTGTTCCTGGAGTTTGTGCTCCACTAAAGTCGATTTGGACCAAGACAGGATCATGGTCTGATGCACGACCGTGTTCCTTCATAAAGGAAGCATTGATATGGACTGGTTCAAACCTTGCTTTAGCTGCCATGTTGTTTGAGATAAAAATGTTATCCAAAACTTGATTGCTTCCACGGTAGAAATAAGAATAGCGATCGCCTGCATCATGTTGGGCCATTAAGTTGGTTAGTTCACTGCCCGCAAGGATCTGTGCCGTGGTTGAAAAATCGTAATCATTAAAATCACCCGTCAAAACAAAGGTGGTCTTCGGATTTTGCTTCAAGCCTTCTTGAACGAATTGATGGATGACACTAGCTTGTGCTTCACGAGTTGGCAAGGTATGTTCCACTGCTGGTTGGCTTGCCCCATAAATAGCATCATCTCCGATTTTTGATTTCAAGTGATTGGCAATCACCACAACTGGTTGACCTTTGAATTCAAACTCAACGGCTAAAGACTTGCGAGTATGATCAAACGATGAATCGCTAGGGGCAATCCGAGCTGGGTTTTTAACCAGGTGTCCCTTGTCAAATTGTGCTGCCTCGTTGCTAGTCGCTGCCTCTTTTTTAGCTAAAGTCACGCGTTCCGGATTGTAGAGAATTCCCAAACGAATATTGGAACCTGGCTTTCCACCGTCAGCGCCATCTAGTGGAGCAACCTCTGTATACTCATAGCTCTTGCCACCCAATTCCTTGATCCGACTAGCTAGTTTGCGTCCACTTTCAAGACCACTGGTCGTCCCGTCATCCACACTGCCATTATTGTCCTGCACTTCGATCAAAGTGATAATATCCGGATTGTGAATTTCATGGATAAAGGAATTGGCAATCAGCGTCACCTTATCCTCTGGCGTTTCATTTTTGGCATTGTTGGCCGAGAAATTTTCAATATTATAGGAAGCGATGGTCAGCTTGTCCTCACTTGGTTGGGTTTGAGCTGCTTGACGCTGCAAGCCACCATCTTGGACTGTCAACTGTTGAGTGGGCTCTACCTTATAAAAGCTATTCCGATAAGTCACCACTCCTGTTACATCTTCTGCAAAGTAATCTTTGGCTTTTGCGACAAACTGATTACCAACATAAATCGGGATCGTCGCTGTATTTTGTGCATGTGGCCGTAGATTCAGACCTCCAATATTGTTTAAAGGAAGGCCTGTAAAATCTTCTCCCAAGACATAGATATCTCCTTTGTATTGGGGACCAAGGATATGCGGTTTCTTCACCACCGTGAGCATTCCTTCCAGGCTTTCCCAATAATCGAGGGCATCGGTTTCTGGAGCATAAGCCGTCGGATTAGGCTTCACATCTGCTGGCATGCCCGCAGTGATATTCACAGCTTCTGGAAGAGGGGCTGTCCCATCTTTTGTGATCCAAGCATCGACCAGCATGGTCACCGTTAAACTATTCGTTGGTTCCTTAAAGGTTTTCCCAGCTCCCAAGGTAACCTCTTCCATATAGCCTTCCTTGACGATACCAGTGATTTTCACCTTGTCACCGACTTTCACCTTGTATTTGGAAACAACATAAATCCCATCTGAAGTACGGCTATTGCCATCCGATTCAATATCTTGGGCATAAAAACCATAGCGGTCTGCTTTCGTCACCACTGCATTTTTGATAGCTACCTTTTGGCCTTCCAGTGGAGAGCGTTGTGATTCCCCTTGAATGTCCCCGATCTTAACCGTTTTCTCCTCAGTATCGTCTGAGGAACTGCTAGATGTCTCTTCTTTATCACTCGAAGCTCTCGTCGTAGCGTCTGTAGTTGTTGTTGTAGCGGAAGTCGAATGATTTGTCAAGCTTTCCTCGCTGCTAGTGTTCGTCACAAGCGCTGACTCTGAAGTCGAAGCTGTGGTCTCGTCTGCAACTACCGTGAGGGCACTGCTAAAGACCCCCAACTGACTAGCCAATAAGGTGGCTACTCCCAGTAGGCGAATCTTTTTTCCGTTTTTTCTCATGCGTTTCTCCATCCCTAAAAAGTTTTCCTCTTTTATTATAAGGGAAGAACTTTGCATTTTCAAGCGCTTTCAAAAATATTTTTCAAAAAAAACACTTCAACCCAATAAGAAAGAAATTTTGATTTCACCAATCGATAATCGCGATAAGATCTTACTGGATCTTGGAAAAGACCAACACGTGGTAACGGTCCGCTCCCAAGTTTACTTAGCAGACGGTCGGCAATTCCAGTTCACCGAAAGCCGTCACAAATTAGACAAGTTTCATTTTGTCGACTATGCAGAGCGGAGGAAATAAAAAGGAGGCTGGGATAAAAGTCCTAGTCTCTCAATTGTCTTTGGATTGTCGAGCAAGACGCAGTGGTTGAGTGGGCTCTACTATGCTGATTTCATCAGCTTTTACAGCCCTACTCAACTGTGCGGAGGTGGGACGACGAAATCGAATTCTAACGAATGACCGATTTCTGTCCCACTCTCTTTTATTTTATCCTAAGACCAATTCATCACTAACCAGAGTTTCACCACTGTTTTGTTGGAAGAGGCGCATCAAATCTTCAACCGTTAGGTTTTTCTTTTCTTCTCCTTTGACGTCGACAACGATCTTGCCTTGGTAGAGCATGATCAAGCGGTTGCCGTATTCGATAGCATGGTTCATATCATGCGTAATCATCAAGGTTGTCAAATCATGGCTTTCCACAATCTTTTGTGTCAATTCCATGACCATTTCACTGGTCTTGGGATCAAGCGCTGCGGTATGTTCATCCAGAAGCAAGAGTTTGGGTCTAACCAAGGCTGCCATGACCAAAGTCAAAGCTTGACGTTGCCCACCAGATAGATATTGAGTATCGACTTTGAGACGGTTCTCTAAACCAATATTCAGTTCCTTCAAGGCATCACGGAATAACTCGCGATCCTTCTCCCGAACGCCCCAGCCCAAACCACGAGATTTTCCACGACGTTGAGCAATGGCCATATTTTCTTCAATAGTCAAACGAGAAGCCGTCCCCATCTTAGGATCTTGGAAGACACGCGCAATATCCTTAGCACGCTTACGAACACTCGTATTTTTGATAGAGTTACCCTCTAGCAAGATATCCCCTTCATCCACGACTAGATTTCCTGCCAAGATGTTCATCAAGGTTGATTTCCCAGCTCCATTTCCACCGATGACCGAAATGAAATCTCCTTCTTCCACTTGGAGATCCAAACCTTTTAAGACGTGGTTTTCATTAACCGTTCCTGCTTCAAATGTCTTATGAATACCTTCAATTGATAATAATGTTGCCATACTTTTCTCCTACTTATTTCCTAACTTCAATCCGCGAACACGAAGACGTTTTTGCGCCTCAGGAGCGAACAAGACAATTGCGAGCAAGATCGCATTGAAGAGACGAACCATATTTTGATCGAGATTTGGGATCTCGTAAATATTTAAGATAATCAAACGGTAAACAATGGCTCCAACTCCGATTGAAAGCAAGCGCCAACCAATGGTCAATTCGTGGATCAAAACCTCAGCGATAATCACCGCACTCAAGCCAACCACGATCGTCCCTGTCCCAGAAGTCACATCTGAGAAACCATCATTTTGAGCAAACATAGCGCCACAAAGGGCAATCAATCCATTTGAAATCATGTAGCCCAATATCTTCATGTTGTCCACATTAACCCCATTAGCCTCACTCATTGGGATGTTATCACCTGTCGAGCGCAAAACCAAGCCAAGTTGCGTCTTCATTAAGAGGGTCAACAAGATACAGACGATGATCAAGCAGGAAATACTAATCAAAAAGACAGCTTCTTCATTAGAAAGTCCAAATTTCATGACACTCTTGAAAATGGTACTGGCATCGCCAATAGAGAGATTGGGAACTCCCCCCATGATTTTGATATTGATAGAGTAGAGACCCGTCAAAGTGACAATCCCTGTCAAGAGGGCTGGAATTTTCATTTTTGTATGGAGAATCCCAGAGACCAAGCCTGCAATCATCCCTGCAAAAAAGCCCAACAAGGTTGCAATCCAAGGGTTTCTTCCCGCTTGAATTTGTGAGGCTACAACTGCTGCCCCAAGTGGAAAGGCTCCTTCTGCCGTCATATCGGCAATATCTAAAATTCGAAATGTTAAGTAAACACCGATCGCCATGATCGACCACAATAAACCTTCTGATAAACTTGATAAAACGAAATTCATCTCAAACCTCCTATTTTTCTACCTTCAACGAGCTAATATCAATTCCTAGTTCTTTCGCCATCTCTTTATTGGTATGCAATTCTAATTTTTCAGGTGTTTCAACTGCGACTTTTCCAGGTTTCTCGCCCTTCATGATGCGAATAGCCATCCGAGCAGCTTGTCTCCCCAATTCCTCATAATCGGTACCAAAGTTGTACAAACCACCAGTGGCCACCATCTCAGCAGATCCACCAAAAACGGGCACCTTATGGCTGATAGAAACCTGTTTGACAGTGTCCATTGTAGAAGAGATAATATTGTCCGTCGGAACAAAGACGATATCTGCCTCTGACATGATACTGTCTGCTGCAGCTTTCACATTGTTACTATCAAGAATTGTTTTTTCAACCACTTGATAGCCTTTAGCTTCTAGTATCTTCTTCGCATTGTCTTTTTGGACGACGGAGTTAGGCTCACTTTGCGTATAGAGAATCCCAACTGTTTTCGCCGTTGGAAGTACTTGCTTAATCATGTCTACCTGTGTAGCGATCGCATCTTCTGACTGGTCACTTGTCCCTGTGATATTGCCACCTGGTTCTTTCAAGTTTTTCACCAATTTCGCTGCCAAAGGATCTGTGACAGCTGAGAAGACAATAGGTGTTGATTTAGTGGTATTAGCCAAACTTTGTGCAGAAGGGGTTGCAATCGCAAAGACGAGATCACTTTCTTCTGCCAATTGTTTAGAAATATTTTTCAGATTTCGTTGCTCCCCTTGAGCATTTTGGAAATCGATCTGAATATTTTTCCCATCTACATAGCCCTCTTTCTTCAACTCCTCGATAAAGCCTTTTCGTGTCGCATCGAGCGACTTATGGGTGATGTACTGGGAAATCCCAATTCGAAAGACATTGTCTTTTTTAGTATCCTTTAGATTGTGTAAGGTCACCAATGATGTTAACAGAAGTCCTACAACCAGGACAGGTGCTAGCAATTTTTTCACTACTTTCATTTTTTGACTCCTTTTCTGCAAAATAAACAAAAAAACCGCTTAGATGATTCTCTAAACGGATGCTTGAAATTCTCCAACAAGTTACAAAACCTCGGTCCATTTAGATACTAGCTCTATGGACCATCATCAAAAATCTTAGCCACATAGATACAAACAAATTGCTTGGGTTGTTTGCATCCATGAGATCATGTCTACAAACACTATCTAAAGTAGCTAAAGTAAAATTTTTGAATGGAAATGGTTTGTTGCTTCATGTTTATTTTCTGCTTTCTTTTTTTATGGGTATTATCTTACCGTAATTTTTTTTTGATGTCAAGACTATTTCAGAAATTTTTGAAATTTTTTGAAAATTCAACTGATCCTGACAAGAGAAAAACAGAGGCTGGAACACGTCCAGGCCTCTATTTTCTAATCTTCTTTTGATTTTATTTCTTCATCTTCCTCGACGATTTCAGAAATTTCAACTTTCACCTTGGTCACACGACCATTTTTTACTTTGTCATTTGTCAAAATGAGGTGTTTCTTTTGACTATCGACTTCGCAGCTGAGTCGCTCTTTCAAGGTTGGAATTCGCCCAACCTCTGTCAGATAATACCCTGCAATGGTATCCACATCATCACTTTGCAACTCAACATCAAAATATTCGTTAAAGTCATTTAGTGACATGGCTCCTTGTACGACATAGGTATTGTCCGCAATTTCAAAGACATCAATTTCTGCTTTGTCAGTCTCATCGTCAATTTCACCGACGATTTCTTCCAAGAGGTCTTCAAGAGTAACCAAACCAGACATCCCACCATATTCATCAAGCAGAATAGCCATTTGATTTTGGGTATTGCGCAATTCCTTCAAAAGATCATCCACAAAAATGGTCTCTGGAACAAACAAAGGTTCTTGTAAAATCTTTCTTAAGACAATATTATCAAAGCCATTGATAAATCCTTCGTTCAAGAGACGTTTGGTATGGATGAGACCGATGACATTGTCCTTGTCATCATCATAGACAGGAATCCGTGAAAAGTTTTGCTTAAGGATACTTTCAATGATTTCTTTGGTATCATCATTGATATCAACCATGAAGGCATCTGTCCGTGGCACCATGACTTCACGCGCTACCATTTCATCTAATGAAAAGATCCCTTGGAGCATCTCAATCTCGTCCGCATCTAGTGTTGCTTCACTATTGGTCAGCATATACTCGATTTCATCCCGCGTCATCTTTTCATCCGGATCATCGAATTCCATTGGCGTGATACGGCTCAAAAGGTTGGTCGACGCTGAAAGCAACCAAACAAAGGGGCTAACAATTTTTCCTAATAAAATGACAATCGGAGCTGTTCGAACAGCTAACTCATCTTTCAGGTTCATAGCGATTCGTTTCGGATAGAGTTCCCCAAATACGATCGAAATATAAGTCAAAAACGCTAGAGATAAAAAGCTTCCAGCTGCAATAGCCGTTTTAGTATTGCCCATCCATCCAGCAATAACATGACCAAGGCTATCTGCAAGACTCGCCCCAGATAAGATGGTAATCAAGGTGATCCCCACCTGAATAGTGGATAAGAAATGGTTGGGCTGTTCCAAAACGCTAAGAAGACGAATGTATTTTTTATCCCCTTCTTCTGCTTTTTGCACTACACGAGAACGATTCAACGATACCATTGACATTTCAGTCGCCGAGAAAAAGGCGTTCAATAATGTCAAAACAATCAATAAAATAAATTCCAGTAAAATTTCCTGACTGCCAGGGTCTTCCATGGATACTTTCCTCCAGTATATAATATTGTATATTATACCACAAAATATGAGAGCCTGCATTCTTCTATGTCATTTTCTTTTTTCACCATCAAAAAATCAGGACCAGGTCCTGATTTTAGTGCTCTGCACTGGTAAAATCATAAAAGAAGGCATTGAGTTTTTCAACCAGCTCTAGCGATGAGAGACTACTTGTACAGATAAAAGGTTTTTTCTTTAATTCCGGCATCATAAAGTTGGCCACCACGACATCTGCGTCTGAAGCTTCGATATCCTCTACTGTTAGATTATACTTGATCATCTGAGTAAATTCAAAGTTATCCGTACAGTAGAAATCTAGAAAATCGATCATGGATTTGGCATGGTGGTCATCAAAACGACTGATAATCAAGACCTTAATGGACTTCCGGCGGCGCAATAATTGTGGTAAGAGACGTTCCCAGTGAGTGTAGACCGTGTAGATCATGTGCTTGATAATTTCTTCATTCAGATTATGCTTCATGGTCTTCATATAAGTGATGATATGGTCTCTCAAATCATCATAGAAGGCTGGGAAGATGCTCATAAAATCTTCGTTGGTATTGGTCTTGGTATCAAATAAGAGGAACTCCGAGAACAATTCCTTCCGACCTAAGTGAGCTGTATTATGAACGTGCATCAACATCTCATCAAGATTTTCGATATCTAAATCATAGGTATAGCATAGATCCTTGAACATATCTTTAATGAGTCTAGTGGATTCTTTTGCATAAGGATCTGTTTCTGCGGCTTCAATCAAGCTTTCTGGGCTGAAATAGAAATTTTCTTGAATAAAGATGATGAAGAACTGCTCCAGCACTTTTTCATTTAACTCGACACCCAACTGCAAGCTAAAGTAGCGCAACATCTCCTCGACATTGGTCACCCCTTGATATTGATCTTTATAGGCTTCAAAGGTCGTTGGAATGTCGATGAAATAGCCTTGCTTAATACGTGATAAGTACACTGTCAAGAGAACTTTGTAAGACTTAATGACAGAGAAGGTCAATGGATAGCCATAGAGCTTGAAGAAGAAGGTGATCAAATCGGTCACGGCCTCTTCCTTAAATTCTGGGAAAGGCCACTCCATATAGTAATAACGTTCCGCAAAATACTGGGCATAGAAGAAACGAACATCTACTTCATCCCCGACAAGATTCAAGGGTTTCAAATCAATCTTTACATTGTATTTAGTTTGAAGCTTCTGATTAATCGTCCGAATCAAGCGGTAGAAAGACTGGTAACTCAGATCAAACTTTCTGCAAATATATTCATTGGAAACATCCTTGTGGAAGAAGAGGTATTCAATCAAGGCGAAGGCTTGTGATTCTTTAAAAAAGTGATGGTAAATCACCTCAAGACCAACCGAATCTTCATAACTGATCTTGATCCCATTGGTAGAGGATTCAATTAAAAAATCATCAAATGTACTACGAAGATTAGACAAATCTTCTTTTAATGAACGTTCTGTACAATCCAAACGCTTGGCCAACTCTTTCAAGTGGAACCATCTTTTTTCCTTAATCAAGATTTCCAACAATTGCAATTGGCGTCTCTGTTTTTTGGATAAGAGGAGTCTCATCTTTCCCTACCTTTTCATATTTTCTTTCAAAATCACTTATATTTTAACACATTTCATAACACTTGTTGACTTTTTTACGGTATTTTTTCAAAAAAATGTACAAAAAAGACTCCAAGGCCCATATAGGCGCTAGAGTCTAAGATTTATTAATGATTCCAAATTCTTCTTTTTTCTTCTGCTCCTTCGCAGCACGGTGGTTATCATAAAGATTTACCAAGAATTTTACAATTTCTTTCCCAATCGAATAGACTGGAATCGCGACGACCATCCCGATAATGCCGTAGATATTACTTGAGAGCAGTAAGAGAACCATAATGGTAATCGGGTGAACCTTCATCACGCCTCCAACAATACGCGGATAAAGAATATTGCCATCGATCTGCTGGATGATCAACATGTAAATGACTGCTTTGATCATCATATCCATATCGGTAAAAGCATAAGTGATGATCATCGGAATCAAACCGATGGTTGGTCCTACATAGGGAATCAAGTTGGCCAGCCCAGAAAAAATGGCAAAGACCAAAGCATACTTCAATCCAATAAAACTATAGCCAATGTAGGCTAGTGTTCCAATGATCAAAGCATCGATCGAAATACCACTAATATAGCGAGAGACCGTTTCATTCAAACTAACCAAGAGGCTTGAAATGTGGAGTTTGTCATTGCGTAAAATGGTCCGTTCTAACATCGGCAACAATTTCTTGCCATCAATCAAGAAATAAACCAAGAAGACAGGGGTCATGATTAAGATAAAGACCGTATTGACAATGGTGTTAACCACACTTCCTAAACTGTTGGTCACACTATTCAAGAGATTTTGTAGGATATCCATATAAGAGAGATTCAACTGCTGAATCGTCGACTGGATATTTACATTCTGGAACAAAGGATTGGTTGAGAGTTTTCGAACCAAACTTTGGACTTCCCAGTAGAGCCCTTGAGTCGAATTGATCAAGCTGGTTAACTGATTGATCAAGATGGGGAGCAGATAAAAGATCCCTAAGCCAATGATCCCAAACAAGAGTACTAGGGTGATCAAAATGCCAAACACACGCTTGATTTTTAAGTGTTTTTCCAACAATTCAACAATCGGATTGGTAATGTAATATAAAAAACCTGCAATTAAAAATGGTAAGAGGATGGTATTCAGAACAGAGACAAATGGAGAAATTAAAGTCCCCATTGATTTCCAAATATAGAAAATCACCGTCAATAATAAAATTTCACATGTCCAGAATAACAATTTACTATTTCGAAACATTCCTTACCTCCTGTTTTCTATTCTACCATATTTTATGATAGAATAGAGGGGATTTTAATCAAAAGGATGAAGTTATGAATAATTTGATTGAACTACAAGACGTCAATTTGATCCGCAATGGAAAAGCCCTTTTAAAAGAGGTTAACTGGCAGGTGAAAGAAAATGAATGCTGGGCGATTTTAGGCCTCAATGGAGCAGGAAAATCAACCCTCCTCAAACTGTTGATGTCAGAATACTGGGCTAGCTCCGGTCAGATAACCGTCCTTGGGACTCGTTTTGGAGAAGGGGGAATTCCTGAATTACGGAAGCGTATTGGAATCGTTAGCTCCTTTATTTCAGAAAGATTACCAGAGCATCTCCTAACCGAGCAAATTGTCCTAACTGGTCAATACAAGAGCAGTATTTTATATACTGCATACGGGGAGGAAGAACTGAACTGGGCACGGGATATGCTAACTTCAATTGGAGCTAGCTCTTTGATCGGCCGCAAATACCGGGAGCTCTCCCAGGGAGAAAAGCAGACCGTTCTCATTGCACGAAGCCTCATGGACCAGCCAGATCTGATCATTTTTGATGAAGCTTCTAGTGGATTGGATCTCTTTGCCAGAGAAAAGCTCCTCCGTCAGATCCATCATATCAAACAACTGGATCACGCGCCTACCATGATCTACGTCACCCACCATGCCGAGGAAATTACAACAGATATGACCCATGTCCTCTTACTCAAACATGGCCAAGTGGTCGAGCAAGGACCAAAGGAAAAGATCCTAACTCCCCATGTCCTTAGCCAATTTTATGAAGCACCAGTATCCCTTATTGATCTTGGTGATGAGCGACTCTTTGTCAAACCAGAAATCGCACACTGAAAAGAAAATGAATAAAGCAAAAAGAGAGTGGGACAGAAATCGGTAATTCGTTAGAATTCGATTTCGTCGTCCCACCTCCGCACAGTTGAGTAGGGCTGTAAAAGCTGATGAAATCAGCGTAGTAGAGCCCACTCAACCACTGCGTCTTGCTCGACAATCCAAAAATAATTGAGAGGCTAGGACTTTTGTCCCAGCCTCTTTTACTCTTATCTCAACGATTTCGTGCATACTCGATCAAATCGTATGGAAGCGTATTGGCACTTTCTCTTAGGGAATAGCTTTCTAATTCATTGACATTTTGCCGCATACGGCGCGCTTGCTTGGCGGTAATCAGGTGTTGCGCTTCATATTCAAAAATAATCTTACGCTCCAAATAATAGCCTCTCAACATTTCATCGATATTATTTGGTTTCACGCGATTAATAACCCGCTCCACAAAGGCTCCACTAGTAATAATGGCTGTCTCTCTCAGACGAGATTCTTGCAGGTAAGAGATCAAACTGCTCCGATAAACCCCTTTGAGGTCTTCCAAACTTTCAATGATGATTTCCGTATTGGCCAAATAAAGGGCCGCAATCTGGTCATAATCAATGGCTTCTAACTTTCTATCTTCTCGGTTCCACCAAGTTCGAAAGCCAGAACCTAGTGTTAGGATTTCATGGACCAGCAAACGCAAGATGCGGAAAGAAACCAAGAGGTAGTATGTTAGACGAGACGAAAGGTTGCGATTGACCCGTTGCTCCATATTACGAAGATAGCGTTGGTAGACACGGTAGCCCCGCTCGCGCATCTTTCCTTCTTCGTAGGCTTGTTCCAAGCCGTCACTTTCAATACTCAAAATCAAGAGCTTCAGCTGTTCCCAGTCCTTTTGAATGAGCTTATTTTCTTGGCTTAGAATCAAATTTTCAATCCGACCATGATAGTTATCAATCGCCGCATACAAGGGCCCCTTGTGCTTACTATTCTTTAGGTCTGCTTCTAATTCCATGACGACATCATTTAAAATCGCGATCTGCATCAGGTAGTTATTGGTTTCTTCCTTATCTTCTGATAATTTTGGAAGCACCACTAAGCCAGCAATAAAGCTGACAAGGGTCACTCCTGCCACTAAAAAGAGTAGGACGGGGTATTCTTTTTCGATTTTGGTTGGAATCAAAAGGATCGTCGCAATCGAAACTGTTCCCTTCACACCCGAAAAGGTCAGCAATAAGGCATCTTTCAGATAATTTCTCAATGATTTTTTTAGTCGAACCGTTCGAAACCAATAAAAGAGGTAAAACATGACAAAACGAATTAAAAAGAGCAAGGTTGTCAAAAGAAAGACAGAAAGAACTAAAAGAAGATTGTTGTAAATAGGACTACTTAAGATGGGCTTAGCGATCATTTCTAGTTCCATTCCCAAAATCACAAAGACTGACCCATTTAAGATAAAGTTGACCGTATTCCAGACGGTATGGCTCACAGTATCCACCCGAGCTTCAAGAAGGGTAATGTGCTTAAAGCGACTGGCTTTTAGGATCCCTGACACGACCACAGCGATGATACCAGACACATGGAGTTCTTCTGCTAAGAAAAAAGTCAATAACGGGAGACTCAATTCTAATAACAATTCACTGGCAATATCACTAGCGCGAACACTCAAGAGTAAGGTTTGCAGCCAACGGTTCACAAAGGCCGTCAAGATTCCTACTGCAAATCCTCCTATAATGGAGATTCCTAAGGAAATCCCTGCCTCTCCAAGGGAGAAACTTCCGGTCGCAAGGGCTGCCAAGGCCACTCGAAAGGCAACTAGACCTGAGGCATCATTTAGTAACCCCTCTCCTTTTAAGATATTCGAAACCCGCTTTGGAAAGGTAAAGCGCTCAGACAGGGAAGCAAAGGCTACTAAGTCTGTTGGACCTAGAGCTGCCCCTACGGCCATACAGGCTGCTAAAGGAAGACTCAGCCACAAGGAGTGAGCTGCCCATCCCAAACTAATGGTTGAGATAAAAATCACTGGAAAAATCAAATAAAGAATGATGCGCCAGTGCTTTAAGACAGAAGTAATATCTGCTTCTTCTGCCTCTCGAAATAACAGAGGGCCAATGACCAAGGCCAGAAAGAGTTCTGTATCTAGATGAAAATTTTCTTCTGGGACAAAGAGGGCCCAAACGATCCCTAGTAAGATTTGAATCAAAGGCAGAGGAAGGCTCGGCACAAGTTTATTGGTGACATTTGAGACGATCAAGATCATCGAGAAGATCACTGCATAAAGGAGTAATTCCATCTTCCTCCCTCCCTAGCGTTCTTGGCAACAAGTCTCAAATTGCTGTTTTAACTCCGCAATCTTTTGGTCTGTCTTGGTTACATCCTTGTGCTCAATCTTCTTTTGGCACCGTTCCATCTCAAGCGCAACCAATTTCTTTTTTATTTTGAGCATCTTTTTGGTCATATGGGCTTCATCATAAAAACCGATTGCACGCTCGTGAATGGTTGATTCAACAAAATGGTGTCTCAATCCTTCAATTTTATTTTTTAAATATTCTTTATCCATGACGATAGCTTTCTAATTTTTCAATCATGACCAAAAACGGTGGTTGGTTCACTTGATTCAGTGTCCGGTAGATGGTCGCTGTATATTCTTTTTGTGGGAGCTGGCTGACAAAGTCCAGCACTGCATCACGCTCGATGTCTCCTCCCTCATGACCATAATAGATCATCAAAGCCATTCGACCACCTTTTTCTAGGCGAGCACAGATTTTTTCCATCGCTTCAATAGTAGTAGCCGGAAGAGTAATGACCGATTTATCCGCAGATGGCAGATAACCTAGATTAAAAATAGCTGCTTTGAGAGTCTCCACATATTGGTCCACATGCTGGTGGCCATCTAAAATCAACTGAACATGCTGAAGCCCCAACTTTTCCAATCTTTCTTGGGTATTTACAAGGGCCTGTTCTTGAATATCAAAGGCATAGACCTGGCCTGCTAGTTTGGCTAAAAAGGCCGTATCATGTCCATTTCCCATGGTGGCATCTACCACGACATCTTCTTTGGTGATGACTTCTGCTAAAAATTGATGGGCCATTTCAAGTGGTCGAAGCATTGGCACTCTCCTTTTCTTCTAGCTTACATCCTTGAGTACTTCCACGACGACGCATTTCAGTTTCAATAGCGTTTAAGACTTCCCATTTGTTGAGGCTCCACATGGGACCAATTAGCATATCACGAGGCGCATCCCCTGTAATCCGGTGAATCACGATGTGTTTGGGGATGATCTCTAGTTGGTCACAGATAACCTTGACATATTCCTCCTGGCTCATGAGTTGGAGTCGTCCTTCATGATAGTCTCGTTGCATGCGTGTATTGGTCATCAAATGCAAGAGGTGCAACTTGATCCCATCAATTTCATTATCGGTCACACAACGGCGAACATTTTCCACCATCATCTCATGTGTTTCCCCTGGAAGGCCATTGATCAAATGGGACACGATCTCAGCCTTGGGCACCTGTTGGCGAATCCGCTTGACTGTTTCCACATAGAGGTCATAACTATGGGCCCGATTGATTAATTGAGACGTCGCTTCATAAGTCGTCTGAAGCCCCAACTCAATCGTCACATGCATGCGCTCGGTCAGCTCTGCTAGATAGGCCAAGGTATCATCTGGTAAACAATCCGGACGCGTACCGATGTTGATTCCTACTACTCCTGGTTCATTGATGGCCTGCTCATAACGCTCTCGAATGACGTCCACCTTATCGTGGGTATTGGTGAAATTTTGAAAATAGACCAGGTACTTCTTCACATCCGGCCATTTCCGATGCATAAAATCAATCTCTTTGTAAAATTGTTCTCGAATCGGAGCTTCTGGGGCCACAATGGCATCTCCTGAACCTGAGACCGTGCAAAAAGTACAGCCACCATGGGCGACTGTTCCGTCACGATTAGGACAATCAAAGCCTGCATCAATAGGGACTTTAAAGGTCTTTTCTCCAAATAAGGTTCGATAATAATCATTCAAGGTATTGTAGGATTTCATACCCTTCATTATAGCAAAAAAAGAGTCGAACTCAAAACACGAGTCCAACTCCTAGTTGTTAGTTATTTTTGCTTCCCTGTAAAGCGCCATTGAAACCGCAAGCGATCGTACAAGGGGTACTCAAATTGCAAGACAGCAAAGCCCAAAATCATACTGCCGAGAACGTCTGAAGGATAGTGAACCCCGACATAAATACGGGAGCCCACAATGGTCACAATTCCCAGAATCAGAAGCCCCTGAAGACAATAGCGGGCCGCTTTGTTTTTTATATGCTGGCCAACAATGATGATCAAGCTTCCCAAAACAAGGGTAGACGCCAGTGAATGACCACTTGGAAAAGAAAAGCCTTTTTCCTCTACTAGATGAAGAATACTTGGTCTCGGTCTCTGGTAGATATTCTTTAGAAGAAGAACCAAAAGACCAGTCAATACCAGATTGCTCCCCAGAAAGAGGGCTTCGCTGTACCATTTCTTACAGGCAAAGACAGCTAGCAAAAGACCCACCCAGATGACAATGATCTTGGTATCCATGACATGGGTTACCTTGGTAAAGAAGGCTGTCAGTGGTGCAGGCAGATCGCCTCGAATAGTAGATTGAAGCGCGCTGTCAAAGCCCGTTAATTGTTGCGGGTAGAAACGAATCACATACCCGAGAATGACAAAAATGAGAAGGGCGAAGCTTGCCTTCGCCCAATGTTGTTGTTTATTTTTCATATTTTTTCAAAATCGGTTGCAAAAGAGTGTAGATCAATCCAAATGCGATGGCCCAAATCACTCCTTCGATCAGGTTAAACGGTGCAACCATTGCGGCTAAATAGTGGACAAGCCCTAGTGTTTTCGAAATATCATAGTTCATAAAGCGAGCATACAAAGGGATTGCATAGACATAGTTCACCAATACCATCGTGATACTCAAGCTGATCGTTCCAATAATCGTAGCTAGGACAAATCGGCCATGGGTCCGTTCCTTGTTCCAAATCCATGCAAAAGCAAGAACAAAAACAAGAACTCCAATGATATTGATTGGTAGTCCGATCAAGGTTTCAAGCCCCTTATTATTAAGAGCTAATTTAAGAACAGATCGGATCAAGGTCACCCAAACAGCACTTTTAAAATCCAACAAGACCAAAGCCAACAAAATGGCGATGATACTCAAATCAATTTTGAAGAAATCTATCAAGAAAGAAAATTGATAGAACATCAAAATAAAAGATAATGCGGATAAAACAGCCACTAGGGTCAGTTTACGTGTATTTGTCATAACAGGTTCCTCCAATTTTTTAAAAATTAGAGAAGCTGGAAAGACGTCTACCCCATCATTCTACTCTAAACTATTTAAACAAAGCTTAAACTAGAGAACATTCTAGTCACTTTAGCTGGTCCCCATTGAAAATACCGCTAGTCAATCATAGCACCTAACGTCTTATTCCTATGCATCAGCTCTAAACAGATCAGAATAGCTGTCAGTCTATTCGTCTCTCGTCTTCTCCCATCCAGACTATACTGTCGGTTGTGGAGTCACACCACATCAGCTTGCGCTCGCGGACTTCTTTTAGAGTATGGAAATGGAGATTTTTCTTTTAAACGATACGACAAGCTGTAGGCATAACTTCTCGTTAAGCAAAGCTTGGCAACAAAGTATAAAAGGAAAAGAACATTTCCTAGTAAAAGTCACCGCCGGTCGGGAATTACACCCTGCCCTGAAGACCCTTTTATGATAACAAAAAAAACTTGCCTAGGCAAGTTTTTGTAACTTCATAGATTACATGGTTCGGTTTTTAATTTTTCGTTCTTATTTGAGCTTGTCGTGCTCATAACGATGGCTCAACTCCAGCCCCTTAAAGCCCTGCTGGCGGAGCGCCTCATAGACAATCATGCAAACGGTATTGGAGACATTTAAACTACGGACATGCTCATCATTCATCGGAATGCGAATGGCCTTCTCTTCGTGCTGGCGCATAAAATCTTCCGGCAATCCTTTATCCTCGCGTCCAAACAAGAAATAATGGGACTTCCCATCCTGATAAGAAACGTCCGAATAGGTCTGATTTGCAAACTTGGACACCAAGTGCACCTGACCGTCACGCGCTGCTTTCATAAACTCTTCTAAGCTATCATAGAAACGGACATCCAGCTTGTCCCAGTAATCGAGTCCTGCTCGCTTCATCTTGCGATCATCGATCGGAAAAGCCATGGGACGAATAATATGTAAGGGAGAATTGGTTGCCGCACAGGTCCGTGCAATATTGCCCGTATTTTGTGGAATCTGAGGTTGGAACAAGACGATGTGGTTTTGAGCCGCTGACTCTTGGTAGTCCAGTTCTTCAATATTCATACTCGATCTCTTTCTGATAAAAAAATAGCCACACTGCCCGGAGTCAAGCTCAGCAAACAGCGTGGTTACAGCTTCATTAACTTAACTCACAACAGGTTTGAGGTAAATCAACGAAGGTACCTCTTAAGTATATCACTTTTGAAGCTCCTGTCAATAGTTTTTTTAGATTTTTTTAAGAAACTATATCAAAGTTTTCGATCCCTCCTCATTCTTCTATTTTGACAATTTTTCCCACTTGTTCTTAGCTTGGTATAATTCCTCCAGAAAGTCCTTAAAATAGATGAATTTTTCTTGAAAATAGAGTATGATAGAAGCATACTCTGGAGGTAATCTATGAAAATTATTGTTGTTGGTGGAGGAAAGGTCGGAACGGCCCTTTGTCGTTCTCTCGTTGCTGAAAACCACGATGTTATTTTGATCGAAAAAGACGAATCCGTTCTCAACCATATTACCAAACGGTTTGATATCATTGGAATTTTAGGAAATGGGGCAAACTTCAAGATCTTGGAGCAAGCAGATGTTGAAGACTGCGATATCTTCATTTCCATGACCGAGTACGACGAAGTGAACATGGTTTCTGCTGTTTTAGCTAAAAAAATGGGAGCCAAAGAAACCATCGTTCGGGTGCGGAATCCGGAATATTCCAATTCCTACTTCAAGGAAAAAAATATCTTGGGCTTCTCCCTGGTTGTCAATCCTGAATTGCTGACAGCTCGTTATATTGCTAATATCATTGACTTCCCAAATGCCCTTTCTGTGGAGCATTTTGCAAACGGCCGTGTTGCCTTGATGGAATTTAAGATCAAGCCAGATAGCAATCTCTGCAATATGAGCCTATCCCAATTCCGAAAGAAATACGGAAATGTCATTGTTTGTGCGATCGAGCGTGGCAATGAACTCACGATTCCAAATGGAGACTTTGTTTTGCAACCTCAAGACAAGATTTTCGTGACAGGAAATCGGATCGAGATCGTTCTCTTCCACAACAATGTCCGACCTCAAGTCATTAAGAGCATGATGATGATTGGTGCCGGAAAAATTGCCTACTATCTTCTCAATATTCTCCAGGATGTGCGTCGCAAAATCGATCTCAAGGTCATCGAGGTCAATCGCGAACGAGCTGAATTCTTTAGCCAGGAATTTCCTGATCTCTATGTCGTCCATGGAGACGGAACCGCTAAGGATATTCTTTTAGAAGAGAGTGCCAATAATTTTGATGCTGTGGCTACTTTGACAGGGGTCGATGAAGAAAACATCATCACCTCCATGTTCTTGGATTCTGTCGGAGTCAAAAAGAACATTACCAAAGTCAACCGAACCAGTCTGTTGGAGATTATTGGCGATCAGGATATGACCAGTATTGTCACTCCAAAACGCATCGCTGTAGACACCATTATGCACTTTATTCGCGGGCGCTACAATGCACAATTTTCAAACCTAGAAGCCTTGCACCATGTCGCAAACGGCCGGATTGAAACCTTGCAGTTTCAAATTAAGGAAGACAACAAACTAACCCAATATCCCCTCTCTGAATTGAAATTGAAGAAGGGCGTTTTGATCGCTGCCATTATTCGAAACGGCAAGGCTATTTTCCCTAATGGGGATGACCGTTTGATGGTCGGGGATCGGATTATCGTGACCACCTTGATTCAAAATGTCACTAAAATCTACGATCTACTTGAGAGGTAAGCCTGATGAATAGAAGCATGATTCGTTACCTCTTATCCAAACTCCTCTTAATCGAGGCAGGTCTCCTAATCGTTCCCCTAGTGGTCGCTGCAATCTATCGGGAACCTGCCAAGATCTTTATCTCTATTGGAGCAACCATGGCCATCCTACTTGCGTTTGGCCTCCTTGGTAGTTTTCACAAACCAAAGGATTTTCACATCTATGCTAAGGAAGGAGTCCTGATTGTAGCACTTTGTTGGATCCTATGGTCCTTCTTTGGTGCCCTTCCCTTTGTCTTTTCGGGCCAAATTCCAAACATTATCGATGCCTTCTTTGAAGTCAGCTCCGGCTTTACAACAACAGGGGCAACGATTTTAGACGATGTGGGTGTCCTCAGCCACTCTCTCCTCTTTTGGCGTAGTTTTACCCACTTGATAGGGGGGATGGGAGTATTGGTCTTTGCCCTTGCGATTATGGACAATAACAAGAACAGCCACCTTGAAGTCATGAAGGCAGAGGTTCCTGGTCCAGTGTTTGGCAAGGTCGTTTCCAAATTAAAAAACACGGCTCAAATTCTCTACTTCTTGTACTTGGGTTTGTTCTTCCTCTTTGTGGTTCTTTATTTCCTTGCTGGCATGCCCCTGTATGATAGTTTTGTCATCGCCATGGGGACAGCTGGTACTGGGGGCTTTACTGTCTTTAACGATGGGATTGCCCACTACAATAGTAGTTTGATCACCTATTTGGTCAGTATCGGGGTCTTGGTCTTTGGGGTTAACTTTAACCTCTACTACTTCCTCATGATCCGAAAATTCAAGGCCTTCTTTAAAGATGAGGAATTGCGGACCTACATCACTATTGTAATCCTATCTAGCGTATTGATTGCCTACAATTGCCTTCATCTCTATGCTAATGTTGCGAAGAGCTTTGAGATTTCCTTCTTCCAAGTGTCCAATATCATCACCACCACCGGTTTTGGTTATGGAACGACGGAAAAATGGCCTCTCTTTTCTCAGTTCATCCTCTTGATGCTGATGGTGGTCGGTGGGTCTGCTGGCTCGACCGCTGGGGGGTTAAAAGTCATTCGGTGCTTGACCTTGTGGCGAATCGCAAAAAATCAGGTTCTTTCGACCTTGTCTCCAAATCGCGTTTTGACCTTGCATGTCAACGATACGGTACTCGATAAGGATACCCAACATCAGATCCTCAAGTACTTTACAATATACAGTTTTATTACGATCGGCTTACTCTTTGTAGTGAGTCTAGACAACAATAACTTCATGACGGTTGTCAGTGCTGTCTTTAGTTGTTTCAACAATATTGGACCTATGATTGGTACGGGTCAAACCTTCTCCATCTTTAGTCCGATTTCAAAACTGTTACTTTCCTTAGCCATGATTGCCGGACGGCTTGAAATCTATCCAATGATTCTGCTCTTCCTTCCTAAAACATGGTCTAAACGCTGATAAAACGAGAGTGTTATAAAAAAATGAGGCTGGGACAAAAGTCCTAGCCTCTTAATTGTTTTTGGATTTTC
>NZ_JAPVZB010000020.1:0-40021 GCF_041432125.1 Streptococcus sp. 20925_1_77 | reverse complement strand
ATCTATTTGACTGACAAAAGGGGAGATTGATGGTAAAATGAGGAAGAGATTAGGAGGAGATGGAATGAAGAAGAAAATAAAATGGGGCCTTGTCTTATGTTCGGTACTTATACCAGTATGTTTGAGTGCCTGCAAACAAGGAACTGTAGAAAAACAAGGCTCTTCGAATAAAGAAGTACAGAAGAAAATCGATCGAAAAAACATTCATTTTGACAAAACAGGACCAGCTGCATCATTTGATTGGGATGCAAAGAACAGTATCAGATACATAACGTTTGAAAAACTTCCACAATATATGAGGTCAGATGATAGCGATGGTATTTCAATATATGGACAGCAACCGAATGAAGTCTCTCTATCTGAGGAAGGAAGAGTTCAAAAAGCTTTGCAGGTCGTTGAAGGAGTCTATGTAGATCCAAGGGGAATAGACACAGTAATCAAGGCCAATGGGGCAAAAAATCAAGAGGATATGTATACTCGACTCTGGAACGATTATATTATCCCTAAAATTGAAAAAAACAGTAGTACTTTTGATCCAAATACTTATGTGGAATATCTTGGTGAGAAGTACCCCCTCAAAATATATGGTCCCATGTATTTGAAGCTCATGACGAATGCATTGAGCTTTGGAAAAAAATATGAATTAAAGGGCTATGCAGTTAAGGGAAACAAAGTATTTATTCGCATTCAGGTACCAACGTACTTCCCAGAGCTTTTACCGAGAGGGAATAAATATTATAAAAATCCTAATGAGTCAGATTTCAATCAAGCCTTCTATGATTGGCTCGATGAATTCCATCAAAGGTATGCTGAAAAAGAAATAAATCGAGATGATCATATTTCCTATATCATGCTTTCAACAGTTTTACAACAGTTAGTTAACAAAAATTTCGAGGCAACCTCATTATCCGGTTATGCTTATAGTAAAACTTCGCCTACGGAATTCACAGTTGAAATGGAAGTGACAAATCAAGGTGATGTTCGAATTGATTTAAAAAACTTGGCTATTCTCTTACAAATCCCTCAACAAATGAAGGGGGATAATCAGTATGGTAAGCAAGATGAGAATAATATCTTTTGGACCATCCCATCTGGAAATAATAGTGATGGACAAAAGGTAAAAGAAAAATTAAAGAATTTTAACCCAAAAAATCCTGTTAAAAGCTATGCGATTGGAGAGCCAGTTCTATTTGCTAATGGCTTAGAAGTTACACTGAATAGTGTAACAGACGATCCAAATTTGGATGTTCAGGATGATCAAGACCGTATCGATACAAAGAAAAAACAACATCGATTGATCGTCGAATTCACCCTATCAAATACAACACCTCTCAGTATTGAAAATACTCCAGATTATACAAATGTAGATCTCTATGATGGCCATGGCAAATCTGCTTATATGCTGAATAATACTTTAAATTACAAACAGCCAACAGTCCTTGAAGCAGGAGAATCTGGTATATATAAAATTAACTATTTAACAGATGGGGATGGACCATTTACGGTTGTTTATGGTGATGCAAAATGGGTCGTTCAAAAATAGTCATGTCATATAATAGGAACTTCTCAATTATCATTAGAATTTTCAATCGGTTCATAGGTTGTTCAGATATGACTGCTGTAAAAAATTAATCGATTAGGTCGGATTTAGCAAGGAGGTCAGGCTATGAAGCCCAACTATTTCAAACTATTCGCAGGAATTCCACTTATTCTTTGTTTCTTTCTTCTTTCCAGTTGCAAGATCATGAAACCGAGTGATTATAAAAAGGCGAAGGAAGTAGTCAGCAGTGAGCTTGCTAAGGTTGGTCTGCATGGGGATGTGACCATAAACAAACTGGATTGGACTGCTTTGGAAATCCCAACTTATCATGTGTCTTATACCTACTCTGAGAAAACCTATGATGGACAAACAGTGACATTAGAAACGGATACGGTGTTTCATAATGATTGGACAGATACAACTAGTGACCATCTTCCAGAGTATAAGGAAGCGTACTTGAAGCAGCAATCTGTCCAAAAGAAGGAGAAGAAAATTGAGGGACAATTAAAGAAGCAATCTCTAGGTCTTCCTATTAGTTTCTTTGGTTTTTTATCTAACTCCAACCGTGATGAGAAGGAGCAAATTCTAGATAGTATCGCAAGTCAAAATCTCAAAGAAGGGAAAAAGGACTTTGCTGGTTACTATCAAATCCCTTTTCAGACCTTAATCGATCAAGAGTTAATCCGTATGACTATTTATATAAAGGATGGTGTATCCGTTAAGGAACAAGACTTAAAAGCAGCAGCCAAAAAATTAGACGCTAGCAAACTACCGGATGGTGCCTATGATTTCTACTATTCCAAAGGCAGTTACGCCGATTCCATTAGTTACTCATTCAAGGTTAAAGATGGGAAAGTTGTTTTTTATGAAGATCAAAATATTCAGAATTGAGTAACCGAATACAAGAAAAAGATCTAGTCGTGTTTGACTAGATCTTTCATGTTGCTTAGAAGTCTTCCTTCTTCTTAAGTGTCATAGAAGCAATAGCTGTAGCGACGAATGTCAAACCAGTTACAAGAAGTCCTAAATGATCTTCCGTTCCTGTTGAAGGAAGGGATCGTTTACTTTCTTTAGGCTTGTCACTAGATTTAGGAGTTTCACTAGATTTAGGTTTGTCACTAGGCTTAGGCTTATCTCCATTTGGTGATGGATTTTTAGGTTTGCTATTACTTGGTGTTGGTATATTTGGAATATCAATTGATGGTGAAGGTGGAAGAAGTTTATTTACCACATTTCCTTTATCAACGACAAGGTTTGTAGCTGAAGTAAAGTCGCTTGTAGTAACTTTGATGGATGTATCTGAAAGTTGGTAACCATTAGGAGCAGAGAGCTCTTTGATCACGTAATTTTTCGCTTCAAATCCAACAAAGCTTGCAAGTCCATCTTGACCAGAAATTGCTTGCGCTTGGCCTTGTCCATAAGGATTTGCAACAGGTGTCACACCATCTGCTTCAAAGAGTCCAAATACTGCACCAGCTAGGTAATCACCCTTTTCATCCACTTTACGAACCCTAAGGGTATAAAGTTTCAATTCAGGATTATTCACTGTTGGTGGAGTTGGTGGGATAACCTTGTTGATAAAGGTTTTCTTATCTCCATAAGCAACGACTGCTTGGATAGCATTTGATGCTTCATCCTTTGTGACGGTAACTGTGACATCCACTTGACCTTCATCATATTGGATGTTTGCCTGATCAGCTGGAACGACTTCTTTAATGGTATATTTATGAGTACCAATCATCGCTTCCGTGTAGGCGATTGCATCAAATGTCACTGTACCATCTGCAGCATTTTGTTTTGTCTGAAGAACAGTACCATTTTCGTCCAAGAGGTTAAAGCTAAATTCACCACCTTGAAGGTCACGACCTTCTAAAATCTTGCTTGTGGTAATTTGTTTTTCACTTGGAGTTGGAGGTGTCGGAGGTGTATACGTGTTGGTAAAAGTAGGAGTATCTTTCTTACCGTCGTATTGCACATCCGCATTCAATTGTCCATTTGCATCCTTAGTGACAGTCACTGTTACAGTATGAACAGATTCATCATAAGTGATTGCTGATTCTGGTGTAGCTGGTTTTTGTTCAGTAATTGTGTAGGTGAACGTACCAGCTTCATTAAAGCTTACTGGATTGAAGAGAATATCGCCATTCTCACCATTTGTCTTGGTATCAATGAGCGTACCAGCTTGATCCTTGAGAAGGAAAGTAAACTCATTTGCTTTCAACGTACGGTCGCTCGAACCATTGATCGCCAATACTTTTTTAGCCTTGAATTGAGCTGTCGTTGGTTTCACTGTTGGAGGAACAGGAGTTGGAGGTGTATACGTGTTAGTAAAAGTAGGAGTATCCTTTTTACCGTCGTATTGCACATCCGCATTCAATTGTCCATTTTCGTCTTTTGTAACAGTCACTGTTACAGTATGAACAGATTCATCATAAGTAATTGCTGATTCCGGTGTAGCTGGTTTTTGTTCAACAATTGTGTAGGTGAACGTACCAGCTTCATTAAAGCTTACTGGATTGAAGAGAATATCCCCATTCTCACCATTTGTCTTGGTATCAACGAGCGTACCATTTTGATCCTTGAGAAGGAAAATAAACTCATTTGCTTTCAATGTACGATCGCTCGAACCATTGATCGCCAATACTTTTTTAGCCTTGAATTTAGCTGTCGTTGGTTTCACTGTTGGAGGAACAGGTGTCGGAGGTGTTTTCGTATTTGTAAACGTATCTCCTTTTTCAGCATCCCCACCTGAGTAATTCACAGTAGCGACGAGTTTATCGTTTGCTTTCTTCACCTCAACTGTAGCAGTGATGGTTTGTGTGCTATAGCTGATAGAATCATCCGTACCTTTGTTTTCGGTAATGGTGTATGTGTGTGTTCCTTCTGCAGTATAAGAAAGTTCCTGGAAGGTTACAGTACCATTTGCTTTGTTTTTAGCAGTTTCAAGGGTCGTGTTTCCTTCTTTCAAGACAAATTCAAATTGATCGTCTGTCAACGGTAAGTTTGTTTCACCTTCTTTAAAGAGCTTTTTCACTTGAAGAGTAGCTTTTGTACTTTCTGTTTTAGGAGCTTCTTTTTTGTTGGTGAACGTATCTGTAACAGTTTGACCATCAGAGTAGCTGATTTGTTCTACAACCAAGGCGTTGTCTTTTTCAACCACTACAACCGTAGCCGTGATGGTTTTATCACTGTAGGTAATGGTTTTATCCGTACCTTTTGTTTCAGTGATTGTATAGTTGAATGTCCCTGCTTTGTCTACAGTGATGTTATCAAAAGTAATCGAACCATCTTTTTTGTTCTTAGCTGTAGCAACAACTTTATCGTTTGAATCTTTTGCAACAAACTCAAAGTCATCACCCTTAAGTTCGCCACCTTCAAATGTTTTTTTAAGTTTTAAGGTTACCTTAGCATTTGAAACTTTTGGTTTGTTTTGAGTATTGGTGATCGTATTTTTTTGTTCACCATCTCCACCTGAGTAAGTGACAGTAGCGACCAGTTTGTCGTCAGTTTTCTTCACATCGACAGTAGCCGTGATGCTTTGTGTACTATAGTTGACATTAGCATCCGTACCCTTGTTTTCAGTGATGGTATAAGTATGAGTACCTTCTTTATTGAAAGTCAGTGCCTTAAAGTTAACAGTGCCGTCTGCTTGGTTCTTGGCAGTTTCGACTACTTTGTTGTTTTCGTCTTTCAAGACAAATTCGAATTGACCTTCTGTAATCGGAAGTTGTGTATGTTCTTGATCACCGGCTACTTCGAAAGCTTTTTTAACAACAAGATTTGCTGAAACCGGGCTAATAGTTGGTTCGCTATTGAAAACTTTAGCATCGGCTGAGGCAGCTTTATTCACCCAAGTGTTTTCTTTTGAAACACTTTCTTGGTGTTGATCACTTTTTAGGCTAGCTACATTAGTAACACTCTTAATTTGATCAGCATGTTGCAACAGTGTTTGGTAAGAAAGAGTAATTTCATCTGTTGATGCATTTTTAAATTGGTCACTAATCTTAGTTAGATCAAGTTTAAATCCGTGTTCAGTCCACTCAATATATGGTTCTAACCCAAGGCCAGCCATTGGGACTCCATTGGCAACAAAAGTTTTTCCATTAACCCTCAAGTCAAATGAAGCAGGAAGATAAGTTCCTCCCTTAAAGTATTGAGCAACATCTTGTCCTTTAGCAGATTTAATACGGCTCAAATCAAGTGCTGGAAGGTTAGGCATTTGGTCAGTAAAGACAATGCTTGATGCAGGTGCTTGTTTATCGACAGCATTATTTACTGAGATATGCCAAGTTAAAAACCCATCTGCTTGTTCATCAGTTACTGTTAAAGTATCTCTCCAGTCAGGAATTCCTGTTGGTCCCCAAATTTTCTGAGCATGTTGTAAATTAGTATTATCAGTAGCACCAGAATTGTACTTTTTAATTGGGAGTAATAATGGAACTGGACCTTGTCCAGAACGTTTAACGATAACAGATTCGGTACCGATTTTAATCGTTCGTTCTTGATCTTTTCCGGTCGTATTGTCTTTATCCCATTTGTAATAGAAGGAGACATTTCCTTCAGCCCCTTTATTTCCACCTTTAACAAAGGTGATGGTTAGGGTCTTTCCGTCGTCTGAGACTTTACCAGTTGCGATCTCTTCTCCCTTTTCATTCTTCATTGAATTGAAGGCAGAAGAAGCGAATTTGACGTCTTCTGGCATAGAAATTTTAAAGGTATCACCTATTTCTACGCCAGTTCCGATTTCCCAGTGGTAAGAGATTTGATCTCCGTCCAATTTTGCTTGGGTTATCTTTACTTGGGTTGTTAATTCTTTTGCTTGTGTTACTTTACTTCCTGCTACAAACAGAAAAAGCAAAGCGGCTAGCAATGAAAAAACAACTAAAATTGGTTTTTTCATAATTCCTCCTAATTTTTAGTATTACCAAACAAGTCCATTGTACTAATATATAGTAATAAAGTCAAAGAATAAGTACTATTTTATTATGCTGTTTTGTCATAATGATTTTATACCAAAAAAATCGTTTATTTCCCGCCATTTTAGCCTTTCATGTTATAATATTCAGATAGGAAAAAGAGGAGACCAAAAGCTAGATGATCACTTCAAAATACGATTGGCAGTTAGCTTCGCCAAGTGCAGATGAGGCCTTTTTAGCCCTTGCCAAAAAAGCAGGCCTGGAAGCGTCCGTAGCAACCTTGCTGTATGAGCGTGGCATTCAGACCAAAGAGGATTTAGAAGACTTTTTAGAACCCAAGCTGGAGAAGCTACATGACCCTTATTTGCTCCATGATATGGACAAGGCAGTGGAGCGCATCCGACGGGCCATCGAAGATTATGAGCAGATCCTCATCTACGGAGACTATGATGCGGATGGGATGACCTCGGCCTCTATTATGAAGGAAACCTTGGAGCAGATGGGTGCAGAGGTGCAAGTCTACCTACCCAACCGCTTCACAGACGGCTATGGTCCCAATGAGAGTGTCTACAAATACTTTATCGAGCAGCAAGGCATTTCCCTGATTGTCACGGTGGACAATGGGGTTGCGGGCAATCAAGCCATTGCCATGGCTCAAGCTATGGGGGTTGATGTTATCGTGACCGACCACCACTCTATGCCAGAGGTTTTACCCGATGCTTATGCGATCATTCATCCGGAGCATCCAGATGCGGATTATCCCTTCCATTATCTAGCAGGATGTGGTGTGGCCTTTAAGTTGGCCTGCGCCCTCTTAGAGGAAGTGCCGGTTGATCTCTTAGACCTGGTAGCAATTGGGACCATTGCTGATATGGTCAGCCTGACAGATGAGAATCGGATTCTGGTCAAATACGGTCTGGGTGTTCTCCAACATACCCAGCGCATGGGCTTGCAGGAACTCTTGGAGATCGCAGGGATTCGTCCGGAGGATATCAATGAAGAAACAGTTGGTTTTCAGATTGCTCCTCGTCTCAATGCCCTTGGACGCCTCGATGATCCCAATCCGGCCATTGAACTCCTGACAGGATTTGACGATGAAGAGGCGCACGAGATTGCCCTCATGATTCATCAGAAGAATGAAGAACGAAAAGAGATTGTTCAAAGCATCTACGATGAAGCAAAAACCATGGTCGATCCAAACTTGTCCGCTCAGGTCTTGGCCAAAGAAGGCTGGAATCCAGGGGTCCTTGGCATTGTCGCCGGCCGTCTATTAGAAGAGCTTCATCAGCCAGTTGTTGTTTTAAGCATCGAAGATGGACGGGCTAAAGGAAGCGCTCGGAGTCCTGAGTCGGTCAATATCTTTGATGCCCTCGATCCCCACCGGTCGCTCTTTGTCGCCTTTGGCGGGCATGCCGGTGCAGCAGGGATGACGCTCGAGGTGGACCAACTTCCTGACCTGTCTCAGGCTCTTACGGATTACATTGCAGAACAAGAGATTGATCTCAGCAGCAAGTCTAGCTTAGTCATCGACGAGGAACTGCATCTAACAGAACTAACGCTTGAGACCTTGAAAAGCTTTGATCGCTTGAGTCCATTTGGCATGGACAATAAAAAACCAGTCTTTCTGGTCCGTAATTTTAAGGTAGAAGGGGCTCGCTCGATGGGAGCCGGCAATACCCACTTGAAACTCAAAATTTCTCAAGAAGATGCGACCTTTGAGGTGGTTGCCTTTGGCTTGGGGAGCTTAGAGGCAGAGTTTGCACAAGCGCAAGACCTAGAGCTAGCTGTGCAGTTGTCGGTCAACCAATGGAATGGCCAAACAACCCTTCAGCTCATGCTGGTTGATGCGCGTGTGGACGGCGTGCAACTCTTTAATATCCGCTCCAAAAATGCCAGTCTCCCCTCAGGTGTTCCTGTTCTCGACTTTACCCAAGAACTGCCTGATCTAGCGGATGCTTCTGCTGTAGTGGTTGGAAATATCCCTGAGGATTTAGAGCAACTACGGCAAATCTTCCAAGAGCATGATTTCCAGGCTGTCTATTTCAAAAATGAGATCGCCAAAGCCTACTATCTAACAGGATACGGTAGTAGGGACCAGTATGCCAAACTCTATAAAACCATCTATCAGTACCCAGAGTTTGATGTCCGCTACAAACTCAAAGACCTAGCGGCCTATCTCAAGATCCAGCAGATCCTCTTGGTCAAAATGATTCAGATCTTCCAAGAGTTGGGCTTCGTGACCATTGAAAATGGCATCATGAAGGTCAATAAAGAAGCAGAAAAACGGGAAATCTCAGAAAGCAGCATCTACCAAAACCTCAAACAAACCGTGAAAGAGCAGGAGTTGATGGCCCTTGGAACGGTTCGTGAAATCTACGATTACCTGACAGGGCAGGCCTCATGAAAAAACACCTAAAAAAATTCCTCTGGCTCAGCCCCTTCCTGCTTGTTGCTCTTTATTGGTTGGGAATCTACCTGAGTCTCAAAAACCCCATGGAAGAAATTAACTATGCTGAAAATGGTGGATGGATGCGCTATGTGATGTTTAAGCCCTTTACAGAGACGATCGGTAGTGATCGCATCTGGAAGGAGGATGAAGGATTTCAAATGTATCCCTATTCAGATAAAATCGTTGGTGGTCAGGAAGACCTGTCCGTGATGATGTTTAGAGGAACTCCCAACTGGACCTATATGTATGATTTTGAATTGGAAAAAGGTGTGACACTCGGATTTATATTTAAATACAACTCGTCTAAAAAGCTGTTTTTCCAGAAAGAGATCTACCTTTCTAAAGAAGATACTACCTACGAGGGCCAGCAACTTCTTGATCAACTTGCCTCCTACGGTAAAGACCGGACTTGGTTGAAAAAGCAAAGTAAGAAAGTGGCCGAGCAATACATCCTTGGTACCTGGTTCAAAAATGGAAGCTCCCGTTATTCCTTGAAAAACTTGGGAGATATGAAAATCGAGTACAACAAATTGATAGAAGAATAGTAATTTTTTTTGGAATCCAATCCCACATAATTTTTCGGATGTGGGATTTTTACATTTGACGCGAGAGCTTGGGAAAATGATTTGGCAAAAAATGATGCAAGTTAGTGGAATTCATGATATAATGGAATGTAAAAAATTTTTTATGAAAGAAAGTTAACCATGAATTTAAAAGATTACATTGCAAGTATTGAAAACTATCCACAAGAAGGAATTACCTTCCGTGATATCAGCCCTTTGATGGCAGATGGCAATGCTTATAGTTATGCGATTCGTGAAATCGTTCAATACGCAACGGATAAGAAGATCGATATGATCGTTGGTCCTGAAGCGCGTGGGTTCATCGTTGGATGTCCGGTAGCTTTTGAGTTGGGAATTGGATTTGCGCCTGTTCGTAAGCCTGGTAAATTGCCACGTGAAGTTATTTCTGCTGACTACGAAAAAGAATACGGTGTGGATACCCTCTGCATGCACGCAGATGCCATCAAACCAGGTCAACGTGTCCTCATCGTTGATGACCTTTTGGCGACTGGTGGTACGGTGAAAGCAACCATCGAAATGATCGAAAAACTCGGTGGGGTCGTTGCAGGGTGTGCCTTCTTGATCGAGTTGGACGACTTGAAAGGTCGCGAAGCGATCGGCGATTACGACTACAAAGTTTTGATGCATTACTAATATAGTCTAATGCTATAACTGGCTACAGAAAAACCATAATTGAAAACTATAAGCTCCTATCATATAATGTTAGTTAAGAACTTGTAAGATGGGAGCTTTTTATGCCAATTACTCTAGATAAAAAATTACCAGCAGTTGATATCCTTCGTTCAGAAAATATTTTTGTCATGGATGATGTTCGGGCGACTCACCAGGATATTCGGCCCATGAATGTTCTCATTCTTAATCTGATGCCGACCAAGGTTGCGACAGAAACCCAGCTTTTACGCCTCTTGGCCAATACGCCCTTGCAGATCAATGTGGAGTTCCTCTATATGGCGAGCCATGAGTCCAAGAATACAGCGGCAGAACATTTGGAGAGCTTCTACAAGACCTTTGAGGATATCAAGGATAATTACTATGACGGTTTGATTGTGACAGGAGCACCTGTCGAAAAGATGGACTTTGAAGAAGTGGACTACTGGGATGAGTTGACCCAGGTCTTTAAATGGGCCAAGCGTCATGTTTTTTCCACCTTGCACCTCTGTTGGGGAGCTCAGGCTGGTCTTTACTACCGTTACGGGATTCAAAAAGTAGAGCTCTGTGACAAGCTATCCGGTATCTATGACCAAGCAGTGGTGCGTCCGGAAAGTCTGCTCATGAGAGGCTTTGACGATCGCTTCCTTGCCCCTCATTCTCGCTATACGGATGTTCCTTTGAAGGAAGTCCTTGAAAAGAGCAATCTTCAGGTGATCGCGCAAGGAAATGAAGTTGGCCTTTCCATCATTGCCAGTCCAGACATGCGTGAGGTGTATAGCTTTGGCCATCTGGAGTATGATCGCGATACGCTGGCAAAAGAATACAACCGAGATGTCAAGGCAGGCTTGGATCCGGATGTTCCTAAGAATTACTTTGATGGGGATGATGCCAGTACAGAGCCTCGCATTCGCTGGAATCTTGCTGCGACGACCTTCTTTAGTAATTGGATCAACTATGCGGTTTATCAAGAAACACCTTACCGCTTGGAAGAATTGGAAAAAGATATTTCATTTTATGGTTACCTATAAAGGGGAATTATGACATATTCACAAGCATTTAAGTATGGCAACTTGGTTCTTCCAAGTGCCTTGCTTTTTCATTATCATGAATTGTTTGACCAAGCAGATGACTACTTGGTTTGGCAGTTTTTTTTCCTTCAAAATACGACTGGTCAAGAGACCTTGACTCCTAATCAGATTGCTAGTCATCTGGGAAAAACGGTGACAGAGGTCAATCGGATTATGTCTAATTTGACCACCAAGGGACTTCTTCAATACCGGACCATTGAGCTCAATGGAGAAATTGAAGCCATCTTTGATGCGACCATTGCCCTGGAACGCTTGGATGAAATTTTAGATGCTCAGACACAAGGGAAGACACAGAGTGCGCCTGCCAAGGGAAATGTCATCAAGGACTTGGTGGAAACCTTCCAACAGGAGCTTGGACGACTCTTGACGCCTTTTGAGATTGAAGACCTGACCAAGACCGTGCGCGAGGATCAGACAGATCCAGATGTGATCAAGGCAGCGCTACGAGAAGCTGTCTTTAATGGCAAGCCTCACTGGAAATATATCCAGGCCATTTTGCGAAACTGGCGCAGTGAAGGCATCAACAGCCTGGTCCAAGTAGAGGCGAAACTACAAGAACGCGAGCAAGCCAACCCACGCAATGTGACGGTTTCAGACGATTTCTTACAGGCCATGGATTTGTGGAAGGATTAAAAAAACTAGCACTTATTTGAGTGCTAGTTGCAGATTGAAGGTAAAGTCTTCCTAGAAACTTTCCTTATGTGAGTACGGACGTCAGCGAACTTCGGAGAAGTTCCATGACTTAGTTTTGAACCTAAGGTTTCAAAACTCCCGAGTGCCTGAAACAATAGTGTTTCAGGCACTTTTCTCACGGCGGAAAGTTTTTAGTTTATACTTGAATAGTTTTAAAAATAAGACATTATTTTTACTGAAACAAATAGGTTCTTAATTGGAAAAATAATTTTCAACCACACAAAAAGCTAGCACTCATAAAGTGCTAGTTTTTTTCGTTTATAAATAGTCTGCGTAGGCTTTTTCTAGTTTGGTGAGGAGTTCTTGTTTTTCCTCGTCGCTAGCAAAGGAAGCCTGGATGGCATCGACATTGTGCTGGTAAAAGTCAGCTGGCGTCGTTTGGAAATGATGGTGGTAGAGCTCGTATTCCTTGGTGAGGTCGGTATCAGATACTGTCCGGTTATCGGTATTGATACTGATCCGAGCTCCGGCTGCCTTCATCTTCAGATAAGGGAAATCCTCTATAGCCGGTGCTGCTTTTGTCTGTAAGTTGCTGGTCAAGCAGAGTTCACCCGTGACCCCATTGTCAATAAAGGATTGGAGTAAGGCTGGTTCATGAGATAGAGCTGTCACGTGGCCATTGCGTTTGATGCCAAATGCAATCGATTGAGCTACAAAGTGTGGGCAATGACACTCACCTGCGTGAAGCGTCATGGGCCGATGGTAACTCTTGACTTGCTCAATTAGAGGTCGAATATCTTCTGGAGAGTAGTTGTGCTCATCCCCGGCAAAGTCAAACCCGACAAATTCCTGATCCCTGACTTGGTTTGCTTCTGCAAGGATGCGAGAGGTGAGTTTTGGATCGGACTGGCGCATGCCACAAACGAGGGCTTTGGCTGTAATGCCAAATTCATCCTGGGCTTGGCGAAGACCATCGCAGACAGCATCGATGGTTTCTGGGACGGTAAGCCCTTGGTCCATGGACAATTCTGGGGCAAAACGAACCTCAATATAAAGGACATTTTCGAGAGCAGCTTGCTTGGCCACATCGTAAGCAGCAAGGGTCAAGGCTTCCTTGGTCTGAAGAAGAGGGCGAATGTAGTCAAAGGCCTCCAAATAGTCCAAGAGATTCTCACAGTGGGCAGGGGCAGTGACATGGTGTTTGAGCTCTTCATCGCTAGCAGGGAGGTCAATATTGGCCATAGCTGCCAACTGGCGAATGGTCGGAAGAGACAAGGAACCGTCTAAGTGACAGTGAAGTTCTGTCTTTGCCAAACTATGAAAGTCGATCGTGGACATGTTTTTTCTCCTTAAATTTGTATTTTTTCTATACTATCATTTTGCCAAGAAAAGTCAAGTAGCGTTCGCGTAGCAGATCTTTGAAAGGGAGCCTGAGATTTGATATGCTAGTAGTAATATAGACAAAGGAGAAATGAGATGTCAGATTATCAATTACCAGAAGTATGGGAAGCACCAAGCCAGATGGGAGGAGCCTGGGGCGGCTTGAACCAACCAACAGCAGGTGCCCGCTTTGAACAAACCCTTCCAAAAGGCGACCAGCCTTTCCAACTCTATACCCTTCCAACACCTAATGGGATCAAGGTGACCATCATGCTGGAGGAATTGAAAGAGCTGGGAGTGGATGCAGGATACGACGCTTATCGGATCAAGATTGGTGAGGGAGATCAATTTGGTAGTGACTTTGTAGCCATCAATCCCAACTCAAAAATTCCAGCCATGTTGGATCAATCAGGCGACCAAGACATTCGGGTCTTTGAATCAGCCAATATTCTCCTGTATCTGGCTGAGAAATTTGGCAAATTAATCCCGATAGATCCTGCTAAACGGACAGAAGTACTTAACTGGCTCTTCTGGCAGACAGGAGCTGCACCTTTCCTAGGGGGAGGCTTTGGGCATTTCTTCCACTATGCACCTGAGAAAATCGAGTATGCCATCAACCGCTTTGCTATGGAAGCCAAACGCCAATTGGACCTGCTGGACAAGGAATTGGCGACTAAACCTTATATTGCAGGGGATGACTACACCATAGCGGATATTGCCATCTGGTCTTGGTATGGCCGTCTAGCCCAAGACAAGGTCTGGGACCGTGCCGGAATTTTCCTAGATGTGAAGGAATACAAGCATCTGCAAGCTTGGACAGAGAAAATTGCCAATCGCCCAGCGGTCAAACGTGGCTTGGAAGTAGACTATAAGGAAATTAATGCATAAGAAAAGGGCGCCGTTGCGCCTTTTTTTAATGGTGCAAACATGGTATACTAAAGGGTGGAATAAAAGTTTAGAAAGTAGCACATGGAATTTACAAAATTATCAAAACGCTTGGACTTGGTGGCTAGCTTCGTCCCAGCTGGAGCGCGTCTTTTGGATGTGGGGAGTGACCATGCTTATCTGCCAATCGCCCTCTTACAAGAAGGTAAGATTGAGGCTGCCATTGCAGGGGAAGTAGTAGAAGGGCCCTATCAGTCTGCCCTCCAAAATGTCGCAGATAATGGCTTGGAGGACAAGATTGAGGTCCGTCTGGCCAATGGTTTGGCTGCCTTTGAACCAGCAGACTGCATTTCTTGTATCACCATTGCTGGTATGGGAGGACGCTTGATTGCGGATATCCTAGCGGCAGGCCTTGAAAAATTAGCCAATGTCTCTTGCTTGGTCCTCCAGCCCAATAATCGTGAGGATGAACTGCGGGATTGGTTAGTCGACCATGATTTCCGCATTGTTGATGAAGCGATCTTGGAAGAAAATGAGAAGTTCTATGAGATCCTTGTAGTGGAACAGGGTTCTCAAGAGTTGACAGCTATGGAACTGCGTTTTGGTCCCTATTTGATGCGGGAACAAGCTCCAGCATTTGTCCAAAAGTGGTCCAAGGAAGTAGAGAAATTAGCCTTTGCCTTGGAGCAGGTCCCAGTTGATAATCAATCTGCCAGAGCATCGTTAGAAGAGCGCGTCGAACAAATCAAGGAGGTCCTACATGTTAGCAAGTGAAGTCATCAAACGCTATGAAGCCTACTGTCCTCAGGAATTGTCCATGGAGGGAGATGTCCGTGGCTTACAGGTCGGTACCCTGCAAAAAGACATCCAAAAGGTCATGGTTGCCCTAGACATCCGCGAGCAGACGGTGGCTGAAGCTATCGGCTATGGGGTGGACTTGATCATCGTCAAGCACGCACCGATTTTCCGTCCCATCAAGGATTTGGTAGCCGATCGGGCTCAAAATCAAATCTATATTGACCTGATCAAGCATGATATCGCGGTCTATGTCAGCCATACCAATATTGATATTGTCCCAGATGGGCTCAACGATTGGTTCTGCCAGCTCTTGGACATTGAAGATACAGAGCCCCTCAGTATGACAGGAGAAGGACTCGGAATCGGTCGCATCGGTCAGGTGTCTGCCAAAACCTATGGCCAGTTGGCTGACAAGGTCAAAGAAACTTTTGGCCTAGATGCTTTGCGCTTGGTCAGTTATGACCAGACTGATTTGGATCGGGTTGTTACGCGTGTCGCCATCTGTGGAGGAAGTGGCCAGTCCTTTTTCAAGGATGCTCTCGCTAAAGGGGCTGAGGTCTATATCACAGGAGATATCTACTACCACACGGCTCAAGACATGCTGAGCGATGGGCTCTTGGCCTTGGATCCAGGGCACCATATCGAGGTTCTCTTTGTCTCGAAACTAGTAGAAAAGCTCAATCAGTGGAAGGCTGAAGAAGCGTGGGAGATTGAAGTGATTGGCAGTCAAGCCAGTACCAATCCTTTTTACCATATCTAAGGGGTCATGATGAAAGTTGCCATTATCGGTGCAGGGATCGTGGGATCTACTGCAGCCTATTATTTATCCAAAGAAGCACAGGTGGATGTGACCGTCTATGACCATGGAGTCGGCCAAGCGACTAAGGCGGCTGCTGGCATTATTAGCCCTTGGTTTTCTAAAAGGCGGAATAAGGCCTGGTATCGCCTAGCTCGTCTGGGAGCAGACTTTTACCAAGAATTGGTAGAAGACCTGGCCAAGGACGGAATCAAAACAGATTTTTACCAGCAGACTGGTGTCTATCTCCTCAAGAAAAAGGAGGAAAAATTAGAGGAACTCTATCAGTTGGCGCTGAGTCGTCGGGAAGAATCTCCCTTAATTGGAGACTTGGCGATCTTGGCCAAAGAAGAAGTTGCTCAACAATTCCCTGGCTTACAAGGCTTTGAGAAACTCCTTTATGCCTCAGGTGGAGCCCATGTGGAGGGAGCACTATTGACTGAAACCCTTCTTCAGGCAAGTGGGGCAAGAGTGATCAAGGAAGAGGTTGCTCTCTCAATCACAGATGATGGCTATCAGATTGCAGGCGAAAGCTATGACCAAGTCATCCTAGCAACAGGAGCCTGGTTGGGGCAAATCCTTGAGTCACTCGGCTACCAAGTCGATGTCCGTCCGCAAAAGGGGCAACTGCGGGATTATCAGCTAGACCTAGATACTGCTGACTATCCTGTGGTCATGCCTGAAGGAGAGCTGGATATCATTCCCTTCAAAAAGGGTAAGATTAGTATGGGAGCCACTCATGAAAATGAGATGGGCTTTGACCTGACAGTGGATCAGGCTTTGCTAAATCAGATGGAAACTGAAGCCCTGTCTTACTATCCAGAACTAGCTCAAGCAGAAGTTATCGGGGAGCGCGTGGGAACACGGGCCTACACCAGTGACTTTTCACCCTTTTGGGGAGCTGTTCCTGATCAAGCAGGCCTCTATGTCGCCAGTGGACTTGGTTCGTCTGGCCTCACCACAGGTCCCCTCATTGGTTGGCATCTAGCTCAACTAGTGGTAGGAGGAAACCTGCGCTTAGATCCAGCAGATTATCCAGTTGAACAATATGTGAAGAAGTAGGCTGGGACAAAAGTCCTAGCCTCTCAATTTTCTTTGGATTGTCGAGCAAGACGCAGTATTTTAGTGGGCTCTACTACAAGGTAAGATTTTCAGACGGCTCAGTCAAGGAGCAGTAATCTATTTGAATCATGAGTAAGACCAATGCTAACAATTCTACAACTCTCATCTCCTGTCATCACCTTGTAACACAAATGCAAGGTGACTTTTTTATATAAACATGATAAAATAAGGGTAATGACTACGTAGAAAGGCCTAACATTATGAAAGGTATTATTTTAGCAGGGGGCTCAGGAACTCGCTTGTATCCATTGACACGTGCGGCTTCTAAGCAGTTGATGCCCATTTATGACAAACCAATGATCTACTATCCGCTGTCAACCCTTATGTTGGCTGGGATCAAAGATATCCTGATCATCTCGACGCCTCAAGACCTTCCTCGTTTTGAAGAGCTTCTTGGAGATGGCTCTGAACTTGGAATTTCTCTCTCTTATGCAGAGCAACCAAGTCCAGATGGTTTGGCGCAAGCTTTCATCATTGGAGAAGAATTTATTGGGGATGATCATGTTGCCCTCGTTCTTGGAGATAATATCTTCCACGGAAATGGCTTGACAAAGATGTTGCAACGGGCGGAAGCGAAAGAAAAAGGCGCGACTGTCTTTGGTTACCAAGTTAAAGATCCAGAACGTTTTGGTGTGGTAGAGTTTGATGCGGATATGAATGCCATCTCTATCGAAGAAAAACCAGAACATCCGAAATCAAACTTTGCGGTGACTGGTCTTTACTTCTATGACAATGATGTAGTAGAGATTGCCAAAAACATCAAACCAAGTCCTCGTGGAGAGCTCGAAATCACCGATGTTAACAAGGCTTATTTGGAGCGTGGAGATCTCTCTGTCGAGCTCATGGGCCGTGGCTTTGCTTGGTTGGATACAGGAACTCATGAAAGTCTCTTGCAGGCTTCTCAATATATCGAGACTGTTCAACGTCTTCAGAATGTCCAAGTAGCTAACCTTGAGGAAATCGCCTATCGTATGGGCTATATTACTAAAGAGCAAGTCTATGAATTGGCTCAACCTCTGAAGAAAAACGAATACGGACAATATTTGCTCCGTTTGATTGGAGAAGCTTAATGACAGAACAATTTTTCGAGAAAGAATTAGCAGCCCGCAAGATTGAAGCGATTCCTGGTTTGTTGGAGTTTGATATTCCAGTTCGTGGGGACAACCGTGGTTGGTTCAAGGAAAACTTCCAAAAAGAGAAGATGCTTCCTCTTGGTTTTCCAGAAAGCTTCTTTGCGGAAGGCAAGTTGCAAAACAATGTGTCTTTCTCTCGCAAGCATGTCTTGCGTGGTTTGCATGCAGAACCTTGGGATAAGTACATCTCTGTAGCAGATGAAGGAAAGGTTCTCGGTACTTGGGTAGACCTTCGTGAAGGTGAGACCTTTGGGAACACCTACCAAACTGTGATCGATGCTTCTAAAGGAATTTTTGTCCCTCGTGGCGTTGCCAATGGATTCCAAGTTTTGACGGATAAAGTGGCTTATACTTACTTAGTCAATGACTACTGGGCATTGGAGCTCAAGCCAAAATATGCATTTGTTAATTACGCAGACCCAAGCCTAGACATCCAATGGGAAAACTTGGAAGAAGCAGAAGTTTCAGAAGCTGACAAGAATCACCCATTACTCAAAGACGTTAAACCCCTCAAACCAGAGGATTTGTAAAAATGAACCTTGCATAGCAGTATCGCGACTACAAGGAACAATCAAAACTAAAAACTATTTGGAGAAAAAATGTCAGAATACAAAAATATCATCGTAACCGGTGGCGCTGGTTTCATCGGTTCAAACTTCGTACACTATGTCTACAACAATCATCCAGATGTACATGTGACTGTCCTTGACAAACTCACTTACGCTGGTAACCGTGCTAACATTGAAGAAATCCTTGGGGATCGTGTTGAATTGGTTGTGGGTGACATTGCTGACGCAGCCTTGGTGGACCAATTAGCTGCTAAGGCAGATGCGATTGTTCACTATGCGGCTGAAAGCCACAATGACAACTCCTTGAACGACCCATCACCATTTATCCACACCAACTTCATTGGTACCTACACACTTTTGGAAGCGGCTCGCAAGTACGATATTCGTTTCCACCACGTGTCAACAGACGAAGTCTATGGGGACCTTCCATTGCGTGAAGATCTTCCTGGACATGGGGAAGGTCCTGGTGAAAAATTCACTGCTGAAACCAAATACAACCCATCATCCCCTTATTCATCAACCAAGGCTGCTTCAGACTTGATTGTGAAGGCTTGGGTTCGTTCCTTCGGTGTTAAGGCAACCATTTCAAACTGTTCAAACAACTATGGTCCATACCAACACATCGAGAAGTTCATCCCACGTCAAATCACCAATATCTTGTCTGGTATCAAACCAAAACTATATGGTGAAGGGAAGAACGTTCGTGACTGGATCCACACCAACGACCACTCAACTGGTGTTTGGGCCATCCTTACCAAGGGCCGTATCGGTGAAACTTACTTGATCGGTGCTGACGGTGAAAAGAACAACAAGGAAGTGCTTGAACTCATCCTTGAAAAAATGGGTCAACCAAAAGATGCTTACGACCGTGTAACAGACCGTGCTGGTCACGATTTGCGTTACGCCATTGATTCAACAAAATTGCGTGAAGAATTGGGTTGGAAACCACAATTCACAAACTTCGAAGCAGGTTTGGAAGACACTATCAAGTGGTATACAGACCACCAAGATTGGTGGAAGGCTGAAAAAGAAGCTGTAGAAGCCAACTACGCGAAAACACAAAAAGTTTTGAAATAAGGAAGAAAGTCCAAGTGGAAAACTACTTGGACTTTTTTCTTTTATTTTCTGAAAATGAGTGAGGGATCTTCCATGTATGGTATAATAGGATCAGTTTGAAAACATTTATCGATTAGGAGGAATAGATGAATCAAAAAGATTGGGTTGACTATTTTGAAGCACTCCATAACCGGAAGCCGAGTCTGCAAGAGTTTCAAAATGCACGAGCGAATGGCGAGTTTGTAGTGGAACGAAAAGAGACCGTTAATGAAGCACAAGTTCCATCAGCAGTTGCCTCACCAGAGAAGAGTGAGAAGGTTCAAATGGCGTCACAAGTTGAGTCAAGGCCTGAGGTTCCAGCTTTCAAACATTTTAGTGTGAAATGGAATAAGCAAACAAAATGGGTTCTATCAGGTGTGGGAATACTAGCCGTTATTGTACTGGCTTACTTCTTTTTCTTCCAACCGACTCCAAGTTTGGAAGGAATTTGGGTTGGACCTGCAGATTCAACAGCAGTAGTTTATGAATTAAATCAAGAAGAGCCACGATCTAATGGTAAGTATAAGATTGAAAAAGTTTATAAGGGGAAGGAAGCGAGTCAAGAGTTTCAGAAAGCTTTAAACCAGTTAAACTACTCCAAGCTGAAAACCTTAGCTGATGTTGATAGGAAATTTGACCTCCACACGAGGGAAGTTGTCATCATCAAAGACGAGCATGGGCTTGTTTATAATCTACTCCAAAGCAATGGGACCAATGTGATTTTAGCTAATGACTTGATGGATTTGGTGACCTATAGTGATCATTCAGAGAGCTTTAAGAAAAATACTATTTTTCACAAGACAGAAATTCCTAAAGTGTTAGTTGGGAAATGGAAAATTGAACGTTCTTATGACGATGAAACCAATTATCTTGAATTAAATGATCGTGGAATTCTTACTTATAGTGAATTTGATAGCAGCGAAGGTACGGCTTTTTATACCCTAGAAGAGCTCCAAAAGATGCCTTCAACTAAGTTTGATCAGGAAAAGACAGCTGACAAAGTGAAAGAGGTATATGAAGATCTTCAAGATGCGGTGGATTCTCAAGATTATCAGTTAAATAGTATGAAAGACGTGTACAAGCAACTAGGATCTGATTTTTATTATATCCCTGTAAATGGAGGAAAGACAGTTCTTGTTTTCACAGAAGACTATCACTTATTTGAAAAATTGGAAAAAGTGAACTAATTCAGAAGGACCGGAAGGTCCTTTTCTTTTATTTTCTGAAAATCACAAAATATACCATTGATTTGTGGTATACTATGATTAGTTTTTATGATGAATCAATAAGGGGGATATTATGAATCAAAACGATTGGGTTGAATACTTTGAAGCGGTCAATGGTCGCAAGCCAAGTATGCAAGAATTTCAAGAAGCGCGTGAAAAAGGGGAGTTTGTCGTAGAGCGCAAAGAAGCGCCGACTCCAACAACTGAGGCACCAGCTCCAGCAACTGAAGCGCAGGCACCTGCTCAAGAAGAACCTGTTGCACCTAGCGCACCACTTTCACAAGAGAAGACAGCATTTGTCCAACCACAACCATCTGCGAAAACCTTGCAACCTGTTCCAAGACCGAAAAAATTCAATAAACAAGCACAGATTGGGGGCGCAGTTGGAGGACTTGTCGCAGTGATTGCTTTTGCTTGGTTCTTTTTCTTTTCAGGTGGACCAAGTGTAGATGGCGTTTGGTTGCGAGATACGGATTCAAGTCCGGTCACTTATGAACTAAGCGGAAAGAAACAAAGAGTCAATGGCGATGAGACCATCAAAAAGGTTCTCAAGGGCAATGAAGCGAAAAAAGAATTTAATACAGCACTTTCTTTGTTGAATGCATCTGACTTGCATTCACTTGCGGATGTCGATAAGAAATTTAACCTGAAGACGACAGAAATAGTTGTTATTAAGTCTGGTGGGAACACACGTTATAACTTGCTCCAAAAAGACGGAAGCAATATTATTTTAAGAAATGATTTATTCGACTTGAAAACTTATAAGTCATACAAAGGAAACTTTGAAGATAATTTAGTCTATCACAAGGTTGAAACACCAAAGGCCATGGTTGGAAAATGGAAGAATGTGACAGAAGGAAGTAATACAACTGTTCAGATTTCAGATCACGGAATTATTAGTGATAAGTATTACGATAGCAAGGCTTACGCATTCTATTCTCTAGCTGATTCAGAAAAGTATGATGGAGACACGACTTCTAAAGAAGAGATCGAACACACATTTGAAGTAATTCAAGAAGCGGTGAAATCACAAGGTTATCAAGTGAAGAGCGCTAAGGAAGTCTATATACAAGCTAATTCAAATTATTGTTTCGTACCTGTAAACGGTGGAAAGAATATACTCGTCTTACGTGGTGGTAATGAATTTGCCGCAAAATTAGAAAAAGTGAAATAATGAAAGGACCGCAAGGTCCTTTTCTGCTCTAAATTTCATCGGAAAAAATGATTCAAGTCTAGGCAAAAATATGGTAAAATGGATAAGATGTAGTGGAGAGGTTAGGACCTTTTCAAGCGATTAGAGGTAATGGAGTAGAAAATGCAAAATAGACCTATTATTATTGGTGTTACTGGTGGTTCTGGTGGTGGAAAGACCAGTGTGTCTCGTGCCATTTTGGCTAATTTTCCGAATGAAAAGATTGCTATGATTGAGCATGATTCTTATTACAAGGACCAGAGTCATTTGACCTTTGAGGAGCGGATCAAAACCAACTATGACCATCCTTTTGCCTTTGATACGGACTTGATGATTGCGCAGATCAATGAACTCTTGGCAGGTCGTCCGGTGGATATCCCAACTTATGACTATGCAGAGCATACGCGCAGTAGCAAGACCTATCGTCAGGAGCCCCAAGATGTTTTCATCGTGGAAGGAATCTTAGTCCTTGAAGACAAGCGCCTTCGAGACTTGATGGACATCAAGATTTTCGTTGATACAGATGATGATGTTCGGATCATTCGCCGGATCAAGCGCGATATGGAGGAGCGTGGACGGAGTCTCGATAGCGTTATTGAGCAGTACCTTGGAGTGGTGAAGCCCATGTACCATCAGTTCATTGAGCCAACCAAGCGCTATGCGGACGTGATTATTCCTGAAGGAGTAACCAACACGGTAGCGATTGACTTGATCACAACCAAGATTGAAAAAATCCTCAACGAAGCGCGTGAGGGAAAATAAAATAGGAGAAAGAGGGCAAGTGATCTCCAAGTGTCTATGGATATGAGGAGTGACGGAATGTGGCAGTAGTTGATGAGGACTCTTCCTTTGCTATTTAAGCTTGGAAGACTTCTGGATCAGTCTTGCGGGGGTGGTACTCGTGACGTTTGGGAACGTTCTGTATCACTCCCTCTTTTTCCTAAGGAGAATGGAAATGAAAAGGGAGTTTCATTCGCGGACCAAGGCGTTCGCTTGTTTATTGACCATGTGTGCTGGTTTTTCAGATGCTTATACCTTTATTTGTCGGGGTGGGACCTTGGCGGCAGGCCAGACGGGAAATGTGGTCTTTCTATCGGTTGGTTTGATTGGCCAGCAGATTTCAGATGTAGAAGTGAAGTTAGCCACGATGCTGGCCTTTATGCTGGGAATCTTTTTGATGACGGTTTTACGTCGCTTGATTGACAATTCAGTCTGGCGCTTGAGTACCCTGGTGCCCTTTATCCTCACGACCTTGGTGACGGGATTTTTACCAGCATCGGTAAAAAATGTCTTCATCGTGCCTTTTTTTAGCCTGAGTTTAGGAATCGTAGCGACCTCATTTGGAGAAGTAGATGGCTATGCCTACAACCACTCTTTTATGACTGGAAATCTCAAGAAAACCATGGTAGCTTATGGAAATTTTGTTAGAGACAGGGAGATGAAATTCCTCTGGGAAGCCATCTTTATGACCTGCTTGATCGGGAGTTTCGTCTGTGGGGCCATTTTTTCGACCTACTTGATCCAGTTTTATGGATTAAAGACGATTTGGCTGGTGGCCATCATCTTGACCATCTTTTTAATCTACCGGGCCATTCAATATTTTGAAGTCTTTCACTTCAATCGGCTGCATGAATAGATAAAGGTATCATAAAAAACTTTCCTTAGGTGAGTGCGGACGTCAGCGAACTTCTTTTAAGAAGTTCCATGACTAATTATTGAGCCTAAGGTCTCAATAATTCCGTGTGCCTGAAGCAGTTAAGCTTCAGGCACTTTTCTCACAGCGGAAAGTTTAGTATATTCTTTATCAATTTAAATTAATGAGACCTCGATTTTATCTCTTTTCAGAATCGCTTAAGTTATTTTACTAAAAATTAGTTTATCTATATTCCAGAGGCTGGGACAAAAGTCCTAGCCTCTCCATTATCTTTGGATTGTCGAGCAAGACGCAGTGGTTGAGTGGGCTCTACTACGCTGATTTCATCAGCTTTTTACAGCCCTACTCAACTGTGAGGAGGTGGGGCGACGAAATCGAATTCTAACGAATGACCGATTTCTGTCCCACTCTCTTTTCTTTCGCTGTTTGAAGCTTAATTTTTGGGCAAAGATTTGGTATAATGGAAGGTATGAAACATTCGGAAAAAGAATCACAATACCAACTTTTACTGGCACAGTTAGACGCTCTCTTAACAGGTGAAAGCAATGCCTTGGCCAATTTGTCTAACGCCAGTGCTCTCTTAAATCAAGCCCTGCCTCGTTCTGTCTTTGCGGGTTTTTATTTGTATGACCAAACGGAATTAATCTTGGGACCCTTTCAGGGTGGCGTCTCTTGTGTCCACATCGCACTTGGAAAGGGTGTCTGTGGAGAAGCAGCTCAAAAGCAGGAAACCATGATTGTCGATGATGTGCGCCAACATGCTAACTATATTTCCTGTGATAGCCGGGCCATGAGTGAAATTGTGGTACCTATGGTCAAGGACGGTCAGCTCCTTGGGGTATTAGACCTGGACTCAGAATGCGTCTCTGACTACGATCAGCTGGATCAAGAGTATTTGGAAGAGTTTGTCGCTCTCTTGATCGAAAAGACAAACTGGGACTTTAAGATGTTTGGAGTTAAGAACTAATGTATCAAGCTTTATATCGGAAATACCGTAGCCAGACCTTTGGTCAATTGGTTGGCCAGCAAGTGGTGGCACGGACTTTGAGGCAGGCCGTCGAGCAGGACAAGATCAGCCATGCCTATCTCTTTTCTGGACCTCGTGGAACTGGGAAAACCAGTGTGGCCAAGATCTTTGCTAAGGCCATGAACTGTCCCAATCAAGTCAATGGGGAGCCGTGTAACGAATGCTATATCTGTGAATCCATTACCAATGGGAGTCTTGAAGATGTTATCGAGATCGATGCAGCCTCTAACAATGGGGTCGATGAAATTCGCGATATTCGCGACAAGTCGACCTATGCTCCAAGTCTAGCCAAGCACAAAGTCTACATTATCGATGAGGTCCACATGCTCTCGACAGGGGCTTTTAATGCCCTGTTGAAGACGCTGGAAGAGCCGACGGAAAATGTAGTTTTTATCCTCGCAACAACGGAGTTACACAAGATTCCTGCGACCATTTTGTCACGGGTGCAACGATTTGAATTCAAATCCATCAAACTGCCAGATATCGTCCAGCATTTGGAAAATATCCTAGCTACTGAAGGGATTGCCTATGAAGCAGATGCTGTTCAGATCATCGCACGGCGCGCTGAAGGTGGGATGCGGGATGCTTTGTCCATTTTAGACCAAGCCCTGAGTCTGACTGCGGGTAGTGAGTTGACGACAGCAATCGCCGAAGAGATTACAGGCTCCATCAGTCTAGCTGCGCTCGATCAGTACGTGGCTGCCATCCTGGCTCATGATGCGACAGCGGCGCTGGACCAGCTGGCGATTATCTTTGACAACGGAAAGAATATGGCCCGTTTCGCCACGGACTTACTTCAATACCTGAGAGATCTCTTGATTGTCCAGACAGGAGGAGAAAACACTCACGCTAGTGACTTGTTTGCGGCGAATCTTGAATCCGATCAAGACCGTCTTTTTGCCCTGATTGACCAGGCGACGACCAGTCTAGCGGATATCAAAAATAGTCTGCAACCGCGCATCTACACTGAAATGATGACCATTAAATTGGCTGAAAGCACAGGCCAAGTTTCTAAGTCAGCTGCAGTGGAGGTTCCTTCCAATCTGCTAGCTCAGCTGGAAGATTTGAAGAAGGAAGTCGCTCAACTCAAGCAACAGTTAGCGCAATCAGGTAGCAGTCTTCCTGCTTCAAAACCAGCAGTAGCTCGTCCAACCAAATCTAGTAAAGGCTACCGAGCAGATCGCAACAAGGTCAACGCGATTTTACAAGAGGCAGTCGAAAACCCAGAACTGGCTCGAACCAACTTGATCCGCCTCCAGAATGCATGGGGGGAAATCATCGAAAGCTTGGCAGGTGCAGATAAGGCCCTCTTAATCGGATCTCAGCCGGTCGCTGCCAATGAAAATCACGCTATTTTAGCCTTTGAGTCTGCCTTTAATGCCGAACAGACCATGAAGCGGGACAACCTCAATACCATGTTTGGAAATATCCTCAGCAATGCTGCTGGCTTCTCACCAGAGATTTTAGCGGTTTCGATGGAAGAATGGACCCAAATACGGGCAGAGTTTTCGGCTAAGGCGCGTGGACAAAAAGCCGAAGTGGTGGAAGAAGAGGAAAGCGTCATCCCTGAGGAATTTACCTTCCTATCCGATAAAATTACCCTTCAAGACGATTAATACATGAATTTTTTACCGAATCATGGTAAAATAATGATATGAATACAAAACAATTTGCAGTGATAGCAGTCTTTACTGCTATGGAGACTTATTTTTTCAATGAAGCGACCATGGCGGGTCAAATGCTCTTTGCATGTTTTTGGGCCCTCTTGATCTTGCGCAATCTCCAGACGGCCTATATGGTGGAGAAGATTGCTAGTGCCATTGAAAAAGAAATCAGAAAGAAAAGAAAATAAAACCTTTGAAAAGAAATTCTTTTTCAAAGGTTTTTTTCTTGTTTTAAAAGGCTTCTTGGCATTGCTTGCGGTAATCTCCTGGGGAGAGGCCGACCTTTTGTTTAAAAGCCTTTGTAAAGTAGGAGTAGTTGTCATAGCCCACCTGGAGGGCAACTTGGTAAATAGGAGTATCGCTTTGCGATAGCATCTCTTTTGCGGCGGCCATCCGTTTATCAGTGATGTATTTCACCAGGGTTTCGCCGGTATCGCGCTTAAACACCCGTGCTAGATGATCTGGACTAAGAAAAACCATTTCGGCCAGCTTAGTGCGACTGATATCCTCCTTGTAATGGTGGTCGATGTAGTCGGTGATCCGCTGGATGAGATTAGATTGGTGTTCTAGATCGATCACATAATGGTGAGCAGAGCTCCAGTAATCCCCGATATAGGCTTCAAAAGCTTCGATGGCATGAAACCGCCGTTCGAAGAGAAATTGATGGTGTTTGTTTTGAAATAACTTGTGGGCGAGAATGCCGTTCTTGTCCAGATAAATGCCAATTTGCTGGGTCCAGTCTAGCTGGAGTTCACTCAGAGCTGAGAGCGGGATGCGATCTTGAGTCTCTAAGCTATGGATGATTTGGAGGAGCTGTTCCGTCTCTAGCTGATTTGTAAAAGTAAGCGATGTCCGATGAGCAGGCTTTTGAGGTTGTGTAGCCAAAGAAGCATAGGAGTGGATACTGTCCCAATGGAAGACTTGTTCGTCACTGTATTGGCAAAGTTGCAGAGCCTTCATCAAGAGCGTCTCAAGGGAAATAGCATCTGAATAGAGAAGGATAGAGGATCGGTCTAAGTCTTGCTGGATCTTCTGCTGGATAGCCTCTAGGAAGTCTACACACTCTGTAGTCTGATTCTTTTTGAAGAGGCAGAGGTAGCGATCGGTCTGGCTTTCGATTTTACTGAGGGCGCAGTAGTGGACAGGGAAATCCAGGGAGAGATCCTTGATACAATGGCGGAGCTGCAAGCGCCAAGAAGGGACGCTGGGGTGAAAGTCTTCTTCAACTAAGTGGAGAGTGATGAGGACTAAGAGGTAGTCTTCATGTGGTTTGGGGCTATAACCCCGTTTAGTCACTTCTTGAAGGAGCTGTTCTGCTTGAGATGGACGTGGTTTTCGCAAGTAGTCATGCCAAAATTCAGCTTCTTTTTGTCCTTGCTGGGCTAATTGGGACGCACTCTTGTGGCGCTTGATCTTATTGAGGGCTTTTTGAATGATAAATTCTAAACGATCTGGGTCAATCGGCTTGAGGTAGTATTCAAAACTTTGGAGTTCAATGGCTTTTTGGGCATAATTGAAATCAGCATAATTGGTGAGGAAGATCGTTTGAATGTCATATTTTTCTGACCGGACCCAGGCTAGGAGATCTAACCCACTGCCTTGTGGCATCTCGATATCACTGATCATGAGGGCAATCGGGTGACTTTGAATGATGGCTTGGGCTTGGCTCAGACTGGAGGCAGTATATACCTGCTCAATGCCCAAGGCTTCCCAATGGATGGTTTCCTGTAGGGCTTTAATGATAAAACGATCATCGTCAACGAGTAGGATATTCATGTGTGTCTCCTTTGTAGGGTTCATAAGGAAGGCTCAGTTGGATGCGGGCCCCTCCTTGGGTTCCATTTGAAAATTGAAGCATGTAGTGATCTGGATAGAGGAGATCTAGTCGTTCCCGTGCATTGGTCAAACCAATGTGGTGGCCATCTTCTGTGACTAAGGATTTTTTCTCTGCTAGATCTTGTAAGATAGCGGAGCTAAAACCAGGACCATTATCCTGAAGGCAAATGGCAAGGTGTTGGTTTGCTTCTTCATGAATAGAAAGCTGGATGTGGAAGGAATCTTGGAAAGAAAAGCCGTGTTTGATGGCATTTTCCACAAAGGTTTGTAACAGCAGAGGGGGAATAGCCGCATCTTTCAGATGAGGATCCCAGTCCAGGTCAAAGTGGATGCTGTCGCCATAGCGGATTTTCTGGATCTCTAGGTAATTTCGGATATGTTGGATTTCATCTGCTAAGCGATTGAAATCTTGATTGGCCTGAAAAAGGTGACGCAAGTAGTTGGAAGTCACCTTGGTCAACTCCTCGATTTCCTTATAGTCCTTGGTTTGGAGCATGCTGTGAATCATGGAAAGCATGTTGAGGTAAAAATGGGGTCGGACTTGATTTTTGAGGTAATTGAGTTCGACTTTTTTGAGGTTGAGTTGCGCGTGGTAGGCTCGAATTTGAAGGTCTTTCATATGGATCAGGACCTGATTGAGCTTGTGATTGGCTTGATCGATCTCTAAGATCCCTTGGTCTTCGATCACATCTAGCTTGGTAGAAGCAGCATCTAGCTGAGAAAGACGCTGGGTGAGTCGTTTCATCGGTTGGATCATCCGTTGACGAATATAAAGGATCAGAATGGTAGAGAGAACGGCGATGATCAAAGGGACCAAGGAGAGAAGGGTTTCCAGTACGATATTTGTACGGAAAACGTCCCCGTAATCGACCGTCACATAAAGATCAAAAGGCAGGTGGGTTTGATTGCTATCGGCTTGAATGACGGAATCTGTAGCATGGATCTGGTTGGGGCGATCGATGGATAAGCGTCCTTTTTTTCCAATATTGAGCTTTTGCAAGGGTTTTAAAATATCCTGGGTAGAAATGATGGCATAGATAGTCTTGCCCTTGTAATGGAGGGATTTTAAGAGATAATCATGCTGGTTCAGGCTGATTCGTTGCCATTTTTGATTGGTCTTGTCTGTTTCTTTGTCATAGGTTTTAAGATGATCTTTCAATTGTACATAGTCCAAGTAGGGCAGTTGAAGACTGGAGGCATTGAAAAAATGGGGGATATCTCTTGTCTCTATGAAAAAGGTGATGGGGCTATCCATCTGGTACTGGAACTCCGTGAAATCAATCCGCAGTTTTTTTAGATTTTCATGAAAATCTGTGAAATCAAGTGGGGTATTGAGCTCTGTCAAATAGTCATTGTGACTGATAGTACTGTACATAAAACGCTCAACGGAGTGAAGCTCTGTATTTAAGGAATCCGCATAGATATGAATCGAGTCCTCTAAATGGAGCATATTTTGGTGTTTAATAAAATTTCGGCTAATCCCACCAATCAAAAGGTTGATCAAGGTATTGACGACTAAGAGGAGAAAGAGTAGGCGCGAAAAAAATTGAATCGAGTGATCTCGTGTACTTCTGTGAATAGCTTTCATAATGAGCACCTCACATATATTATAGCACTATTTGAAAACGGATTCATGAACAAAACCGATAGTAAAGTAAAAAAAATCGGGAAAGTGCATGTTTTTGTGTGGAGAAAACGGAAAAGTGAATGAAGATGCACGAAAAAGTTCTATAAAGATGGAAAGGATTCCTATAAAATAGAGGAGAAAGAAAAGGAGGGCCTTATGAAAAGCGAAGTAAATGCGAAGCAGAGCAAATTTAAGAAAAATATTCCTTTATATGTGCTGCTCCTACCATCGATTATTTTATTGATTTTATTTGCCTATATCCCTATGGCGGGTCTAGTCATCGCTTTTAAAGATTACTCTCCCGCTACTGGGATATTTGGAAGTCCTTGGGCTGGTCTCAAGTATTTTAACCAGTTCTTCTCATCCTTCCAATTTGCGACAACCATGAAGAATACCTTGAAAATTTCTATTTACAGTATTCTGGTTGGTTTTCCCTTGCCGATTGTTCTAGCCATCATTTGCAACCAGATTCGTGTGGGCAAGTTCAAAAAAATCTTTCAAGTAACGACTTATTTGCCTCATTTTATCTCGACCATGGTCATGTGTGGGATGATTATTCTCTTTCTCTCTCCAAGTAGTGGACTGTTAGCCAATGTCCTCAAATTGGTCGGCTTAAAGATGCCTGCCCTCTTATCCAAACCGGGTAGCTTTGCAGGTGTCTATGTCTGGAGTGATGTCTGGCAACATATCGGTTGGGATAGTATCATCTATCTAGCCGCTCTATCGGCCATTGATCCAACCTTTTATGAGGCAGCGACTATGGACGGGGCGAGTCGATTGCAAAAAATCCGTCATATTGACTTACCCTTACTGTTACCAACGGCGATGATTCTCTTGATTCTCAGAGCAGGAAGCCTACTCAGTGTTGGTTTTGAAAAGGTCTTGCTCTTGCAAAATCCGCTCAATCTGGCAGGAAGTGAAATCATTTCGACCTATGTCTACAAAGTGGGGATGATTAATTTTCAATATAGTTATTCGACAGCGATCGGTCTCTTTAATACCTTGGTCAACTTGATCATCTTACTGTCGGTCAACTGGTTTGCGAAACGCTATACCAAGACAGGATTGTTCTAGAAAGGAGGAGGAATTGTGAAATTGTTTCAACATGCTAGAAAGACCAAGTCGGAAATCCTCTTTGATGTTTTTATCTATGGTCTAGCGATTTGCTTGATTCTGTTGATTGTCTACCCTTTGTGGTTTGTCATTATTGCCTCCTTCAGTAATCCATCTGATGTGGCAACTGGTAAGGTTTGGTTTATCCCGAGGGAATGGCGACTAGACGGCTATCAACGCTTGATTGAGCAACCTTTATTTCTAAAGAGCTATCTCAACACCATCCTCTACACGGTTGTAGGGACCATCGTTGCCCTGGTCATTAATATCCCGGCTGGTTACGCCTTGTCGCGAAAGGACCTCTTTGCTAAGAAATGGGTCAGTGTCTTCTTTATCGTTCCCATGTTTGTCTCTGGGGGCTTGATTCCCATTTATTTGACAGTGAAACAATTGGGCTTGGTCGACACCTTCTGGGTGATGGTCGTACCGTTTGCAGTATCTCCTTACAATATCGTTGTAGCTCGCACTTTCTTTAACAATAGTATTCCAGAAGGGATGTGGGAAGCCGCCCAGATCGATGGTTGCGGAACCATTTATTACTTCAGAAAGATCGTGCTCCCCTTGTCCAAGGCTATTATTGCCGTTATTGGACTTTGGACAGCAGTAGGGATCTGGAATTCTTGGTTCAATGCCTTGATTTATTTGACCAATGAAAATCTTCAACCCCTGCAATTGATCCTGCGCCGTCTCTTAATTAGTAATCAAATGTTGCAATCGCAAGCAACAGGGGAGGTAGCTTCTGACCTCCGTATTAAGGCTGATATGATGAAATATGCAGCCATCGTTATCTCAACAGCACCGATTATGATGCTGTATCCATTCGTCCAAAAATACTTTAATCAAGGTGTCATGATAGGGGCCTTGAAAGAATAGGAGAAGATCATGAAAAACAGGAAATTTGCCTATTTGCTCCTTGGAGCAGCTGCTTTAGCTGGCTTGACGGCTTGTGGAGCTTCCACAAATAAATCAAGCACTGACAAGAATGATGGAAATACCTTCAAGATCACGACCGTCCGTTGGTCGGATTGGGGGGAAGACTATCACAAAGGTTTTCTAGATGATTCAGCCAAGGAATCGGGTATCAAGATCAAATGGGATACCATGGTGGCTGCAGACTGGTCTGATAAGAAATCTGTTCTTGTTGCCAGTGGAGATTTACCAGACGCTTTCTTGGGATCCAATGCCTTCACGGATTCTGAAATTGCTCAGAACCAAAACATGTTCATTCCATTGGAAGACTTGATCAAGGATAATATGCCAAACTTGAACAAGGCCTTTGAAAAAGAACCGAAATTAAAAGCCATGGTGACCAACCCTGATGGTCATATTTACAGTCTGCCTAAGAAATTGCCAATGCGGCCAATCGTCGGTAACCAACTCTTTATTAATAAGAAATGGTTGGACAACCTTGGCTTGAAGATGCCGGAAACCTATGATGAATTGGTGACTGTTTTACAAGCCTTCAAGGACAAGGATGCCAATGGTAATGGCGATGTCAATGATGAAATTCCATTTGGCTCTGGTAACTTTGATCCGACCTTCTCTTATATCTTGCCATTCAACAACCGTCTGGGTGGAGATAATACCTATGAAATGTCCGTCAAAGATGGCAAACCGGTCTACCTCCGGACGGAAGAAAGTTATAAACAAGGGATAGCGGCGATGCATGAAGCCTACAAGAAAGGCTTGATCGACCCTGAACTCTTTACAGAAGATACCTCCATGTCTGTTGCCAAACGGATGGATAAGGGTGTAGCGCGTGTCGGTGTGTCAAGTGGTTGGACAGCAGATGCAACCTTTGGCCAACATGCCAGCGAATATGCTCCTCTCCCAGCATTGAAAGGCCCAGATGGCAAACAATATGTCATTTCTGACCCAGATCATTTGAACTATGGACGCAATGAAATCCTGATCACAAATAAGTGCAAGGACCCTGCAAAATTGCTCAAATGGTTGGATAAATTCTACACGGATGATGCCAGCATCCAAAACTTCTATGGATCCTTTGGCATTGCGACTGAAAAAGATGGTGACAAGTACAAGGTCTTGGCTCCAAAAGATGGTAAATCTGCCGATGAATGGGCTTGGATTAATTCCCTTCGTGACTTTGGACCAAAATATGTGTCAGATGATATCAATAGTCATGTCGACATCGACCAAACACAGGGTGATGGGCTCAAATTGAAGATGGACAAAGAATTGAAACAATACGCTTTGCCAGCATATCCAAATGTCATCTACTCTCAAGAAGAATTAAACAAATTGTCCTCTATTTATGTCGATATCAACTCCTATGTTACCCAACAAGCTTCTAAATGGGTAGTCGAAGGGGGCGTCGAAAAGGATTGGGACGATTACAAAGCAACCTTGAAGAAGATGGGAATTGATGACTTTATGAAGATTCAACAGGATGCCTATGATCGTTACCAAAAAGAAGTGAAGTAACAGGGGTCTAAATGGATTCAAGTAAGTAACTCAGGGGCGTAGAGCCCCTGAGTGCTTCCCTAGAGGAAGTAGCAGAAATTGAGATGAAGAACAAGGAGAAGAAGATGCAAAAATTATTTTCATTGGATGGACGCTTGGTCAAGACTTTGACCCGGTTGACAGACATTATTATCTTGAACACCTTGTTTATCGTTTGCTGCCTTCCGATTCTCACGATCGGTGCATCGCTTACGGCTTTAGCAACCATGTGGCACCGCTTGTTGAAAGGGGAAGATACGGATCTCGTCTTTCATTTTTTCCGTCTCTTTCGAGCTAATTTCAAGCAAGCGACGGTGATTTGGCTGACCTGCCTAGGACTATCTGCCCTTCTTTATCTGGATTACTGTCTTTTTTCAAATACGGCCTTTTTAAGTGAGTATGGGATTTGGATCTTGCTTCCCTTTATCGTCCTTCTATGTGGAGGGATGACCTTGATCTTCCCTTATATTGGCCTCTTTGAAGACCCTACAAGAAAGGTCTGTCTGAATAGTTTCCTCATTGCTCTCTTAAATCCTATTCAAACCATCTTTCTTATCTTCTTCAATCTGGCAGTGATTTATATCAGTCTCAGTAGTCCTGAACGGTTACTGACAGCTATTTATCTCTTTACCTTTGGAGGTTTCGCTCTTTGGAGCTTCTTGAATGTTCGACTGACCGATCAGATCTTTTCAAAGATCCAAGAAGGAGGAGTCTTTGAAAAATAAGGTCAAGCAAGTGGGACGTATGTTTTACGAAATTTTATGTAAATCGAATAAAGTTTCCTATATTTCTAGGGAGCTATAGAAAGAAGCACAACTTTTTTTCTAAAAAACTAAGTGATGCTGAAAAGAATAAATGATATAGGCTTTTAACCTTATTCAAACATATGCTGAAACTTTCTGCTGTGAGAAAAGTGCTAGAAACATAATTGTTTCTAGCACTCGGGAGTTTTGGAACTTTAGGTCCAAAACTAAGTCATGGAACTTCGAAGAAGTTCGCTGACGTCCGTCCTCACCTAAGGAAAGTTTCTCTGGTGACTTTTTCTCAATCCGAAGTTTCCTAGAAAATCTAGGAAACTTTTTCTATTTCATAAACATTTCACATTTCTCCTCTATAATGAAAGCAACAAATGATGAAAGCGTCCACATTGTATTGTCGTGGACCTTGAAATGGAGGGTGAGATCATGCTCTTACAACAGGCAATCGCCTATATTTCTCGAAAAAGAACGAGGAATCTAGTTCTCTTTTTGATTCTCCTCTTAATTCTCTCTTGCTTGTATTTCTGTTTTTCACTGATGCAAGTGGGAGGAAGGCTGGAGGACCATATCAAACAGTCGGCTGGGACTAGCTTTGCCTTGACCAGTAAGCAGGGGGATACTCCCTTTGCTCTGAAGGAAGCTGAAAAGGTGCAGCAGTTAGCTGGGGTAGGATCCATGGTTCCTCAATATGAAAGTCCCGTTCGTATTCTTGGTAAAGAAGCGGTGACGGGACAGCAGTCGGTAGAGCGGGATGATCTGGGTCAGGAAGCCAAGCAAGCGCTAGGTGCTGTCTTTACTCAGAAGACAGACCATCACCTGGATTTCCGGAGTAGCAGTTTCCAACTGGTGCAAGGCAAACACTTATCCGACAAGGCTCGCGGACAGATCTTGATCCACCAAGAGTTGGCTAAGAAGAACAAGCTAAAGGTCGGAGATTCCTTGACCTTATCCAGCTTTCAGATGGGAGAGACTCCTGCCAAAGAGCAAACCTTTAAAATCGTTGGGATCTTTTCAGGTAAGAAACAGGAAAAATTCACAGGAATGACCTCTGATCTGAGTGAAAACCAAGTCTACCTCTCTTATGAGGATGCGACTAAGCTCCTTGGTCTCAGTCAGCAAGAAGTGACACAGGTCACCTTTGGCGTCAAAGATCCTGAGAAAATCGATGCCCTCTTGAAGCAAGTCAAAAGCATGGATCTGGATTGGCAGTCTCTGCGTGTGGTCGAAGATCGCAAGGCCTTTGACCAGATGAAAGAATCCTCTCAGACCCTAGAAGGCCTGGTACGGATCATGATGATCGTCCTCCTGGTGACGGGAGCGGGTGCTCTATCGCTCTTACTGAGTCTCTGGACACGGGAGCGGATCCACGAAATCGGCGTCCTCTTATCCATTGGGAAGAGCAAGGGCCGGATCTTTAGACAGTTCCTCTTGGAAGTGGTGCTGGTATCCTTACTAGCACTGATCCCAGCCTTTCTCATCGGGCGGATGGTCAGCCATCGTTTCTTAGAGCAGTTTGTCGGACAGACTGGTCAACAGCAGACCCTAGACTTGCTCAACCAAATCCCTCAAGGCCTTTCCTTAGGAATTGCCTATGCTAGCCTCTTGTGCTTGATCCTTCTGTCGCTCGGTGTAACGACCAGCATGATCTGGCGCAAGACCCCAAAAGAAATATTAACAAAAATGAGTTAAGGAGAAATGACACATATGTTAGAACTCAAACATGTAGCCTATAGCTACCAAAGTTACCAAGAAGAGATCTTCTCAGACGTGAACTATCAGTTCAAAAATGGGACATTTTACAGCATTATCGGTCAGTCTGGAGCAGGGAAATCAACCCTCCTCTCGCTCTTGGCTGGACTGGACAATCCCAAGAAGGGGCAGGTTCTCTTTGATGGGGAGGACATCCAGACCAAAGGGTCTAGCTACCACCGCAAGCACCATGTCTCCCTAGTCTTTCAGAATTACAATTTGATTGATTATTTGACGCCACTGGAAAATGTCCGCCTGGTCAACAAACAAGCTGGGAAAGACATTCTCTTGGAGTTGGGATTGGACGAAACGCAAATCAAACGCAATGTCCTGCAACTATCTGGAGGGCAGCAACAGCGGGTGGCCATTGCGCGTGCGCTCGTTTCAGAAGCACCTGTCATCTTGGCGGATGAGCCGACTGGAAACCTTGACGAACAGACAGCTGGTGACATCATTGCCATTTTGAAGAAGTTGGCCAAGGAACGCCAAAAATGTGTCATTGTCGTCACCCACAGTAAGGAAGTGGCAGAGGCCTCCGATGTGGTCTTGGAATTGAGTCGCCGTAGCCTCGTTGAGAAGAGCAAGTAAGGAGGGAATGCTATGTTGCGCAATGCTTTTGCTTATATCACACGTAAATGGCCCAAGTCTCTCTTGCTCTTTGCCATCATTCTCCTCATGGGGACCTTGAGCTTGATCGGACTCTCTATGAAGGGAGCGACCCAACAAGCTTCATCGGAAAGCCTGGGATCCATCACCAATAGTTTCTCCATGCAGATCAACCGCAGGACCAATCCTGGAACTCCTCGGGGAGCTGGAAATCTCAGAGGAGAAGATATCGAAAAAATCAGCCAGGTAGAGGGGATCACCTCCTCCATCAGGCGGATCAATGCCATCGCGGATATCCTAGACCACGAGATCATTGAGACTGAAGAAACCCTGCAGAATCAATCTCCAGAGCGGGCCAAATACTTTAAAAACACCGTGATGGTGACAGGGGTCAATGATTCTTCAAAAGAAGATAAATTTGTCTCTGGAGCCTACAAGCTGGTCCAAGGGGAGCATCTGACAGACAGGGATAAAAACCAAATCCTCATGCACGAAGATTTGGCGAAAAAGAATGGCCTCAAGGTAGGCGATAAGGTGCGTCTCAAGTCCAATCTCTACGATGCTGACAATGAAAAAGGGGCTAATGAAACTGTCGAAGTGACCATTAAGGGTCTGTTCTCAGGGAAGAACCAAGCTCCTCTAACTTACGCCCAAGAATTGTATGAAGATACCCTCATTTCTGACCTGGATACAGCTGCCAAACTCTACGGCAATACCGTCCAAACAGCTACCTATGAGGATGCAACCTTCTTTGCCAAAGGGGATCAGGACCTGGATGCCTTGATCGAAAAAATCAAAGCACTCGATATTGACTGGAACCTCTATGACCTGGTTAAGAGCTCTTCCAACTACCCAGCCTTGCAAAAATCCATCAGCAGCATGTTCCAAGTGGCGGACTACTTGTTTATCGGTAGCCTCATCTTTGCTAGCTTGCTTCTCACCCTTCTCCTCGTCTTGTGGCTCAATGCCCGTCGCAGAGAAGTTGGGATCTTGCTGGCTTTGGGACTCTCCAAGGTACAGATTGCGGGACAATTCGTGGCAGAATTGGTCATGATTTCCATCCCCGCCTTCCTCCTCTCCTATGGAGTTGCAGGACTTCTTGCCAAAACAGTCGGAGATACGGTACTCAAGAACGTAACCAGTGGCATTGCCAAACAAATGGCTCAAGAATCCTCTGCAGCCAACCTTGGTGGTGGAGCTGAGGCAGAAAGCTTCAGTAAGACCCTGACAGACCTCCATATGGACATCCAACCGAGCCAATTGTTGGTGATTGTTTTGGTTGGCGGCCTCCTCTTGATTCTCGTATCCATCCTTTCTTCTCAATGGCTCTTGCATAAGAAACCAAAAGATCTCTTGGTGGATGTCGAATAAGAGATTGTTTCCTAAAATAGAAATAGGGTATAATAGGAGGTAGAAGAAGTTTCTTAGATAAAAGGAAAGTGTATGAAGATACTAATCGTAGAAGATGAAGTCCTGATTCGCGAAGGGATGAGCGACTATCTCATGGAATGTGGCTATGAGGTCTTTGAAGCTGGTGATGGGCAGGAGGCCCTGGACCTCTTTCACAGAGAGGCGCCAGATCTGGTCTTGCTGGATATCCAGCTCCCTATCCTCAATGGCTTGGAAGTGCTCAAGACCATCCGGAAGACCAGCTCGGTTCCTGTCCTCATGCTGACGGCCTTCCATGATGAGGACTATAAGTTGACAGCCTTTGGAGAGTTGGCAGATGGCTACCTGGAAAAACCCTTTTCCTTGTCCCTCTTGAAGGTCCGTATCGAAGCTATTTTTAAAAAGCTCCAGCCTTCACGGATCTTCACCTATGGAGAGGCACGGGTGGATTTTGAGAGCTACACAGCCAGTCTAGCTGGGCAAGCCATCTCCATGAATGCCAAGGAGTTGGAAATCTTGGAATACTTGCTCCAGCATGAGGGTAAGGCCCGGACCCGCTCTCAGATCCTCGATGCCGTCTGGAAGGAGACAGAGGAGATTCCTTTTGACCGGGTGATCGATGTCTATATCAAGGAACTACGAAAAAAACTAGAGCTGGACTGTATCGTTACGGTGCGCAATGTCGGCTATAAATTGGAGAGACCATGACCAAACGGAGTATCTTTGCAAAGATCTTTCTGATCACCTTTGCCCTATTTAGTGGCTTAGTCATCCTTCTACACGCTTCGGTTTACTTTATTTTCCCATCGACCTATATCGAGTCTCAGCGCCAGACGATTTTGAAGAAATCACAGGCCTTGGCCAAAAGTTTTCAAGGCCAGGAAGAAGGGACCATTGAGTCGGTCATTGACCTTTATTCCAAGACCAATGATATCAAGGTCTCGATCAAGGGCAAGGAAAAACAAAATGCCCTAGAGGTCAAGGATGACTTGCTCCTGAACCCGGATAGCCAGAACAATTCCCTGGTCATTGAGGAGCGAAAGATCCAGACTAAAGAGGGGAAGGACTTGACCTTGCAATTCTTAGCAACTGTCGATTCCCAAAAGGAAGCGCGGGACATCAGTCTGGGCTTTCTTCCCTATAGTCTCCTCGCTTCCTTTGTTCTGTCACTGATTGCCTCCTATCTCTATGCCCGCCTGATTTCTGCTCCGATCCTTGAGATCAAGCAGATGACCAAGCGGATGAAACGGCTGGATCGGACAGCTAGTCTTCCCATTCATTCGCAGGATGAGATTGGCGTTCTCAAGCAACAGATCAACGACCTCTATCACCATCTCCTAGAGGTAATCGACAATCTAGAGCAGCAGAAACAGGAAAATCTGAAGTTGGAGCAGATGAAGGTGGAATTCCTACGTGGGGCTTCGCATGAGCTCAAGACGCCTCTGGCCAGCTTGAAGATTATCCTAGAAAATATGCGGGATAAGATCGGCCGCTACAAGGACCGGGACCGCTACCTGGCGGTCTCCCTCGATATCGTCGATGAGATGAACCAGATCGTCCTAGAAATCCTGTCCCTCTCCTCTGTCCAAGAATTGGCCGGTGACAAGGAGTGGATCCAGCTGGATCAAGTTTTAGAGCAGATCCTTGACCAGTACAAAGTCTTGGCTCACTCCCGCGCGCTCACGATTGACAATCAGATTCCAGCCAAACCAGTCTATATGGACCCAGCGATTCTGAAATTGGTCCTCTCAAATGTCATCAGCAATGCAGTCAAGCATTCGGATGCCGGTGGAGAGATCCAGCTCCGTCTCGAAGAAGAAGGGACGCACTTGGCAGTTGAAAATACCAGTCAAGAAATGGTAGAGACTGCTGAAATGCCAATGACCGCTAGCCGTCAGAAGAAGGAAGGCGGCTTGGGACTCTTCGTGGTCCAACACTTGCTAGACCATGAAGAACTGGCCTACCAATTTGATAAAACGGCTATGGGCTTGCGCTTCTGTATGGAACTGCCTAAAGATCCTCAAGAATAAAAAGAGGCTGGGACAAAAGTCCTAGCCTCTCAATTATTTTTGGATTGT
>NZ_JAPVZB010000019.1:0-40987 GCF_041432125.1 Streptococcus sp. 20925_1_77 | reverse complement strand
TTAGTGATGCAATTGCACCTTTCAAGTCAACATCATGCGATGTCGACTTTTATGCGGTATTAGCTATCGTTTCCAATAGTTATCCCCCGCTAAGAGGCAGGTTACCTACGCGTTACTCACCCGTTCGCAACTCATCCGCTCGGTGCAAGCACCAAGCTTCAGCGTTCTACTTGCATGTATTAGGCACGCCGCCAGCGTTCATCCTGAGCCAGGATCAAACTCTCATTAAAATAATTGTTTGTCTTAAACTCATTCTGTCACTGACAGATTTATTGTTTTTTTATTGTTCAGTTACTATAACTTCCGTTATAGCGCCCTGCACATTGGTTCGTCTTGTTCAGTTTTCAAAGGTCTTTGTCGCTCTCGCGCGACAACTATATTAGTATATCACGACCTCTCCTTACTGTCAACACTTTTTTCCAAAAAAATTTATTTTTTTGAAAGTTTTTTTACTTTTTTGGTTTATATAAAAAAATCAGGAGCATAAATGCTCCTGATTCCTCTATAATTTAATTGATGATTTTAATCTCTTTTTGATCTCTATTCTTTTACTTCCAATAGACCGATGTCTCCATCTTCTCTACGGTAGATCACATTTGTTGTGTTGTCTTCTGCATCACGATAAATGAAGAAGTCGTGTGCTAATAGATCCATTTGAAGGATCGCTTCATCTAAATCCATTGGCTCTAGATCAATTGTTTTTGAGCGAACAACTTTTTCTGTGGTTGCTGCTTCTTCTACAACTGCATCGGTAAACAATTTACCTGCACCAGATTTAATACGATTTTTCTTTTCGATTTTTGTTTTATTCTTACGAATTTGACGTTCAATTTTATCTACAACTAGATCAATTGAACCGTACATATCTTGAGAGACATCTTCTGCACGAAGTGTGATAGATCCAAGCGGAATGGTTACTTCTACTTTTGCGGTCTTTTCACGGTAAACTTTTAAGTTTACTCGAGCGTCTAGCTCTTGATCTGCCTGAAAATATTTTTCAATCTTTTCGAGTTTAGAAACGACATAGTCGCGAATGGCTTCTGTTACTTCTAGGTTTTCACCACGGATACTATATTTAATCATATTAGTACCTACTTTCTAAACATTATGTTTTTATTTATATGTATATTATAACGCTTTCATAAAGTTTTTGCAAATCTTTTTTTACCTTGCGATTGAAAATGTCTTTATTTCTTTCACACCTTTTTCAATTAGTAGGCGCTTCATTAATTCGATTGTTTTGCCTGTTGTGTAGATATCATCGAAGATAAGATATTTCTGCTTTTCTGAAACTTCTCCTTTTAATTGAAAGTGTTGAGAGGTTTTTAATCTTTCTTCTCTTGTTTTTTTTGATTGGGCTAAAGTGTCTTCTTTTTGGAAGAGACTGTTGTACTTTATCTCTGCAAAATCTAGTATAGTCGAGACTTGATTGAATCCTCTCTCCTGCTTTTTTTCATGGCTGATTGGAGTCGGTATTATCGTATAGCTTTTATACTTTTTCAAGGCTTTTTTGATGTCACATGCAAATACCATTCCTAATAAACGATCTCCTTCAAATTTATATCGCTTGAAATAGTCTTTCATTGCTCCATTATATCTATATAAAGCTTCATGTTGAACAGTATTTCCTTTGTCTTCCCAGAACTCACAATCTTTACATACTTTCTCCTCCTTATCTTTAAAGCATCTAGGACAATGGATTTCGCCAATTTGTTCGAAGTCTTCTTTGCATTCTTTACAAATCCATTCTTCTTGTTGATTCATAATTATAAGATCTATGAAATGTTCACCAGTTTTCAACTCTTTAGTACAAAGCAGACATTCTTTCAAAACCCAGCCTCCTGATTCATTTGTTTTATTTCCTTTATTGCTTTTTTCATTTCTTTTGTTATTCCATCTGATAGAAAGAGCAATTGGCCTGTTGGTCTTTCTTTGCTACGTCCAACTCTTCCTGAGATTTGTACAAGGGCACTTTTCGTAAACAAGCGATGGTTGCTTTCTAAAACAAAAACATCTACAAGCGGAAAGGTAACTCCTCTTTCAAGTATGGTAGTCGAGACTAGTATTGTTTTTTCTTTATTTCTAAATTCTTCTACAATTCTCAAGCGATCCTGTGTCTGAGAGGATACAAAACCTACTGTTTCTTTGGGAAAGTATTTTTTTAAGTTCTCAGTGAATTGTTGCCCTAACTCTATTTCCGATACGAAGAATAACAATGGGTAGTGAGTCTGTCTTTGTTTCTTGATCAGTTGCAATAGTTCGTAAGGGATTCTTCCTTTTTCTATTTTTTCTCTCATTTTCGATACCCATTTTATTTCAGGGACCACTAGTGGCTTCCCATGAAATCTTCTTGGAAGACTATAACGAATGATTTCTTTTTTCTTAACCTTTTTATCTAGCTCATCTGTAGAGGTTGCTGTCAAATATAGGGTATTCCCCTCTTTTTTTATTGCATTCTGAGCTGCTTTATATAAGATTGGATTATCCACATAGGGAAAAGCATCTACCTCATCTATAATAAGGAGATCAAAAGCCTGATAAAACTTTAGCAATTGGTGGGTTGTAGCGATCACTAAAGGCGTTCTAAAATAGGGCTCTGATTCTCCATGAAGCAAAGAGATGGGGCAGGAAAAATCTTTCTTCATCCTTCCGTACAATTCTATACAGACATCGATTCTTGGGGTGGCAATACAGACTGCTTTTCCTGCCTTGATCGCTGTTGCTACAACCTGGTACATCATTTCCGTTTTCCCAGCGCCTGTCACAGCATGTACCAAGGCATGTTTTCCTGCTTTAACTGCTTGGATGAGACCATCAGATACCTCTTGTTGATAGGAAGTCAAGGTTCCTTTCCAGTTTAGCAACTCTTGTCCTTCAAAGTTTTGCTGTGCAATAGCATAAAGTTTTTGATCACTCCGGATCCTTCCCAATTGGATACAGGCTCTACAATACAGTACCTCCTCACTCAATTTCCAAAGTTTTTGATCAATCAAACTGCCACATCGAAAGCATTGGTACCTTCCATTTTGTTTTTCTATAGCTGGAAGTTCTTGGGCAATTTCTTTCAGATCATTTGTCATCTGGCTCTCTGTTAAGAGTCTTCCATAAGTATCTTCTATCTTCATACTTATCAATTCGCAAAAATTGGAGAAAATCATTCTTTTTTTGTAAAATAAGAATATGGAATATATTACATTTAAAGAGAACGGCACTGTTCAAGAAGAAATCAAAAAATCGAAATTCATTTGTCATGTTAAACGCGTCTCTTCTGAAGAGGAAGCTAGAGATTTTATCAACGCGATCAAGAAGGAACACTACAAGGCCACACATAACTGTTCTGCTTTCATCATTGGAGAACATAGCGATATTAAACGGACTAGTGACGATGGTGAACCTAGTGGAACAGCGGGTGTACCGATGTTGGGAGTTTTAGAGAATCATCACATCACTAATAGTTGTGTTGTGGTTACCCGCTATTTTGGAGGCATTAAATTAGGCGCTGGCGGTCTGATTCGTGCATACGCTGGAAGTGTGGCTCAAGCAGTTCGAGAGATTGGACTCGTAGAAATCAAGGAGCAAGTGGTTCTTGGGATCACACTTTCTTATTCCCAATACCAAGAATTTGCTAATTTCTTAAAAGACAACAAATTGGTAGAACAAGATCCGATGTTTACAGATCAGGTGGCGACAACTATTTTTGTAGACAAAGAAGACACCAGTTCTATCACAGCAGCTTTAGTCGAATTTTATAATGGGAAAGTCCTTATAGAAGATCAAGGAATTCGCGAGATTGAAGTACCCCTACTTTCTGTAGAAAAATAATCAAAGAAGCTATCGGCAACGATAGTTTTTTTTTATCACACCCATAAAATTTCTATATTTTACATTCTCCCCACAAGGGACTATACTGGTTAGTATCAAGAAAACCTAGAACTGAGGTATATTATGGCTATTTATGAAAATATTACAGAATTGATTGGGAACACTCCGATTGTCAAATTGAACCGTCTTGTTCCTGAAGGAGCTGCAGATGTCTATGTAAAACTCGAAGCCTTCAACCCTGGATCATCGGTTAAAGACCGGATCGCTTTGAGCATGATTGAAAAAGCTGAAGCAGATGGCTTGATCAAACCAGGTGATACCATTGTCGAAGCAACTAGTGGAAATACTGGGATTGGTTTGTCATGGGTTGGTGCCGCTAAAGGCTATAAAGTTGTGATCGTCATGCCTGAAACCATGAGTGTGGAACGTCGTAAAATCATCCAAGCCTATGGAGCTGAACTCGTTTTGACTCCTGGAAGTGAAGGAATGAAAGGTGCTATCGCTAAAGCTGAAGCAATCGCTGCAGAAAGAAATGGCTTCCTTCCTCTTCAATTTGAAAACCCTGCTAACCCAGAGGTACACGAGAGAACAACAGGACAAGAAATCGTTGATGCCTTTGGAAAAGATGGTTTAGATGCTTTTGTCGCAGGTGTTGGTACTGGTGGTACTGTTTCTGGTATTTCTCATACTTTGAAAAAGAACAATCCTGCTGTCAAAGTCTATGCCGTTGAAGCCAATGAATCTGCGGTCCTTTCTGGCGAAAAACCTGGTCCACATAAAATCCAAGGTATTTCAGCAGGTTTTATTCCAAACACTTTAGACACTAATGCATATGATGGTGTTCGTCGTGTATCTTCAGAAGAAGCTTTCGAACTTGCACGCGCTATCGGTGGAACTGAAGGATTCTTAGTCGGTATCTCAAGCGCAGCTGCTATCTATGCTGCTATTGAAGTCGCAAAAGAATTAGGTAGCGGTAAAAAAGTTCTTGCCCTTGCACCAGATAATGGGGAACGTTACCTTTCCACTACTCTTTACGAATTTGAATAACTCACTATACCAAAAAACTTCGGTAGGTTTCATCAACCTATCGAAGTTTTTATTTTTTTTCTTGTTTGCTAAAGAATGCTTTTCCTTCTTTGACCCAGGTTGGCATCTGTTGAGCTAAGGGAGCAAAACCACTTTTGTTGCGGTCATTTGAAAAACGATGGTGTCGAATACTTCGTTGCGGTGTTTCTTCTAAGGTTCTCAAAGAGAGACTGGCTTTCTTAGAATATTCATCAACATCGATGACTTGGACAAAGACTTTCTCTCCAATCGAAAGAATATCATGAATATTACTTACATAGCCACTTCGAATCTCTGAGATATGAATCAAGCCTGTGACACCCGACTCTAGTTCAACAAAGGCTCCATAAGGTTGAATGCCTGTGATGGTTCCTTCTAACTTATCTCCAATTTTCATTTTAGTCCTCAATTTCGATGGTTTGAATCACGACATCTTCTACTGGCTTATCCATCATACCTGTCTCAACAGCCGCAATCTCATCCAATACCACAAATGAAGCTTCATCCATCAATTGTCCAAATACGGTATGGCGTTGATCTAGATGAGGAGTTCCTCCTTCTGTCGTATAGATTTCGGCAATTTTTTCAGGCCAGCCACCGCGGACCAATTCCTTTTTCGAATATGGGAGATGTTGATTTTGTACAATAAAGAATTGGCTGCCATTTGTGTTTGGTCCAGCATTTGCCATTGAAAGGGCTCCGCGAATATTGTACAATTCTTTTGAAAATTCGTCTTCAAAGCTCTCACCATAGATGGATTCACCACCCATACCTGTACCAGTAGGATCTCCCCCTTGGATCATGAAATCTTTAATAATCCGATGGAAAATGACACCATCATAATAGCCAGACTTAGCAAGAGCCACAAAATTTGCAACTGTTTTTGGCGCTTGATCTGGGAACAATTGAATTTTCATCTCACCGTGATTGGTTTTGATCATAGCTATAGGACCTTCAACCACACCAAGTTCCAACTGCGGTAACGTCAATTCTTTTTCAACCATATTTAACTCCTCTAAGGCATAGAATATGCCATCTTCTTCCAAATTCTTAGTGATATAATCAGCTTTTTCTTGTAACTCTGGGGCAGATATTCCCATTGCGATACTAATCCCAGCATAATCAAATAGTTCAAGATCATTTAAGCCATCCCCAAATACCAAAACATTTTCTGGCTTCAAGCCCAAATGATTTACAAGTTGAGAGACTCCAGAAGCCTTTGATCGATCAAAACGAACAACATCAGATGAATGTGGGTGCCATGGAACTAGACGTAACTCCTCTTGTAAGGAAGGTGATAATTCTAAATCACCATCATCTTCATCAAAGGTCCACATTTGGAAAATTGGTTCTTTCAAATGCAGATCTGGATCTACTGGTAAGTTGGGATAAATGATGTCAATAGCATCACTGATCAAAGGTGTACGATTGGACAGGGCAGCTTGATGACTAGCCACTAACCCATAATCAATCTGGGATTCTTTGGCCCAATCCACAAAAGAAGAAACGATTGCTTCATTGATTGGTGATTGGTAGATCACAGTTCCTTTGGTATCTTCAATATAGGCACCGTTTAAGGTGACTAGAAAATCAGGCTTTAAGTCCATAATTTCAGGAACAACTCCAAAAACCCCTCTACCGGTTGCAATCCCTGTTCGAATTCCCTTTTCTTTCAACTGACGAAAGACGTCTTTTACAGATTCTGGGATCAATCCAGTTTTTTTTGCACGTAATGTATCGTCAATATCAAAAAAGACGATTTTTACTTTTTTTGCTTTATAACGTAATTTTGCGTCCACTTGTCTCCCCCTATTTTCCTTGCTCTATTATAGCATGTTTCAACTTAAAAATCTTCCTGATTCACCAGATGGTGTCGGAAGGCATAGACGACTGCTTGTGTCCGATCACTAACTTCTAGTTTCGATAAAATATTGGAGACGTGGGTTTTCACCGTTTTTAAAGAAATAAAGAGTTCATCTGCTATGCGTTGATTTTCATATCCTTTGGTCAATAAAGCCAGAATATCTCGTTCTCTAGCCGTCAAATCATCATGCAATTCAGCATGGTTCTTTCGTGACTCAACTTTTTGACTAACTTCTGTCTCGATCGCAAATTCTCCCTTTGCAACCTTCCTTACAGCCTGTAAGATCTCAGTTGCTGACGAAGTCTTTAAGATATAACCTTTTGCACCTGCATCTAAAACCGGGTAGATCTTTTCGTTATCCAAATAAGACGTCAAAATGACAATTTTAGCTTCCGGCCACTCTTTTAGGATGGCTAGAGTTGCATCGATTCCATTTAGCTCTGGCATCACAATATCCATGATGATGACGTCTGGTCTTTCTTTCAGCGCCAACTCCACGCCTTCTTGCCCATTTTGTGCCTCTGAGACTTGCTCAATATCGGTTTGCATGGACAAAAAGCTTTTTAATCCCAACCGGACCATTTCATGGTCGTCTACTAATAATACTTTCATACAGTTTCCTTTTCATTTTTATCTTTTACAAGGAGGGGAACGCGAATATCTACAGCTACTCCCTTTTGAGGACTCGTTCTTATTTTAATGGTTCCCGCCATGTCTTCTACACGTTCTTGAATATTTTTCAATCCATAACTCAATCGTTCCAATTTTTCTTGCTCAAATCCGATTCCATCATCTACCATCCGTAAATGAAGTTGTTTCCCCTCCTGATGCAAAAAGACATCCATTTGTTGAGCTCTAGCGTGTTTTAAGGTATTGCTGACAATTTCTTGGACGATCCGAAACAGATGTTCTTCCATATCTTTTGGAATGCTTACTTCATTGTGATGGAAGACAACGGTTAGGTCACTCTTTTCCTTCAATTCTCTAAAAATCATCTCCATACCTTCTACCAAACTTTTTCCTTCCAATTCTGTAGGACGAAGATGTAGGAGCAAGACGCGTAAATCATTTTGGGCTGTACCTAGAATATCTGACACACCATTTAGTTGCTGCTGGATCTGACTTTTCTCTAACTCAAGGGCCTGTGCTGCCACTCCAGATAAAATCATATTGGCTGCAAACAATTCTTGACTAACCGTGTCATGTAGATCACGCGCAATTCTCTTACGCTCGATTTCCACAATTTCTTCTTCATTTCGCATCACACGATTTTCACTTTTTTGTAAATTTTCTTCTAGTCGAAGCAATTTGCTGTCCAATAAATCTAACTGTTGATTCAATTCTTTAGGGGCAATTTCTTTTCGCTGTGAAGCAGTCAAGATAGATTCTACCTTTTGTTGTACTGCATGGACCGTTACAAATTGCGTGATTTTGATAATTAAGATAACCAAAGCTGTTAATGCAAGCGTCAGACTAAAAACCAAAAATAGGAATGATTGAAGCAAGGAAAGATCTGAGAGAAGTTTGCCCCACTGAAAACCAACAAAATGGAAAATGGTATGACAAATGACCGCAATCACCATTAGGGAATAGAAATACAATAGGAGATAGTCTAATTTCTTCATGCGCGAATCACCTCAACATCCCCAACAATACCAACTAACACAATTTTTATAGAACGATGCGATCTCCGATAATGTGCCGTTTCAATATCTATGGTTTCATTCCTCATTTTACGGACAGGAAGATCCAAAAACTTCAGATCTCCATACAAGGTGTTAATTTGTAAATGCAATTCCAAATCAATCGGTAAGATAATTTTTGTATTTCCAAACCCTTTCCGAATGATCACTACATTGTCCCAATTGCAAATGGCTACCTCCTCTAAATGGAGGGTGTCATTCCCAAAAACTCGGATCACATTCAGATCTCGATACCCTCGACTTTGCTTTGAAAAATGTTGTAAATCACCAATCCATCGAGTTTTTTCCTGACGAATTTTCGTATCCTCTTCAACATCAAACACAACTGCTTCATTTTCCTTATACATATAAGGGTAAGCGATCAATAAACCATAAACCACAGCAAATAAAATGGCTGCAATCACAAAAGGATTCAGCATCACGATAAAAAATAGAAGCACACTCAGTGCGATTAATAGAAAATTCGCTTTTTGTTTGCCAAAATAGTAATACAGAAGGAGCAAAAAGAGGACCATCAAGACAACAAATCTGGAAAAATCGATTGATAAAATGGTGATTGCTGCTAATGTTAACAAAATGGCTTCAACGAAAATAAAAATTTGTATTTTCCACATAGTCTACCTCATCTTTTCCTATTTTATCAAATTTTTCCTCATTTGACTTCCGTCTGTGGTTGGATAATCGCATACAATCAAAAAGACCCAGAAATCCATCTGAGTCTTAGACTAATTTATTAATCTCCACCAGTTGCACTACTGCTGGAACTTTCTGTATCTGATCGTTCCGTAGAAGAAGAACTAGATGTTTCTGAACTGGATGAGGCTTTCGTACTTGAAGAAGCCGTCACTTTAGGCTCATATACCGTCAAGACAATTCGTGTTCGGTTAATGTCCACCGTACTCGAAACTTCTGGAGTTTGACTGACAATTTGACCTGCAGAAACAACTACCCCATCAGGGAGATGTTCCGTTTTTCTTAATTCGATATTGGCTTCTTTAATACCATAGATTTCAATTAAATTACTTCTAGCAAAATCATAGGTTGATCCAACATAGTTTGGCATTTCAATTGAAGTTGTTTCTTTTGCTACTTTTAAAACAATCTTGGTCTTTGAACTCAAAGAATATTGCTCTCCTGGAGCTGGGGTTTGTTCAAGAACTGTCCCTGCAGGATCATCAAAGGTCTCAACTTCTTCAATCGTGATCATTTTGCTCGATACTTTATAAGTGTTTTTCAGATCCTCTTCAGCTGCTGCCCGTGTTTCACCTACGTAATTTGGCATTTCAAAGCTGTTTGGTCCTTTTGAAACGATCAAATCAATTCGACTTTGTTCTTTCTTTTGAGCCCCTGCATTGGGATTGGTTCGAATGACATAACCTTCTGCAACCGAATCACTGTACTCTTCTTTCTCTTCACCAACTTGAAGGTCTTGTCCCTCAATAACGGCTCTAGCTTCGGCAATGGTTTTGCCGGAAACATCTGGAACGGTTTTATTGGCCGGGCTCATATACAACAAGAAGGTAAAGGCTGCAAGAACTAGGGCAATGGCAACAAACAAGACCTTGTAGCGCGCCCGTAAGCGTCTTCTTGGCTTTTTGCTTGGGGCCATTGTCTGTTGGTTAGATAATGGTCGATTAGGATCTACCGAACTGATTTCATTGCGTACCTCAGAGATTGGAACAGGAGCCGTCTTTGGAGTTGGACTCACTTTTGGAAGAGTTTTTGTATCAGCTTTCGCTTGGTCTTCAAAAATCAGTTTTTTCTCATTTCTTCTCTCATAGGACAAACAACTTGAAAGATCCACATACATCTCTGCCACTGACTTATAGCGATCCGTCAGTTTTTTAGCTGTCGCTTTGATCACTACATTTTCTAGAGCTTGTGGAACATTCTTATTTTCCTCACGAATAGATGGGAGAGGCTTTTGAAAATGCTGCAAAGCAATTGTGACTGCACTGTCCCCATCATAAGGAATGTGCCCGGTTAACATCTCATAGAAAATGATCCCCATAGCGTAGATGTCACTTTGAACCGTTGCTTTTGATCCACGCGCCTGCTCAGGGGACAAATAATGAACCGACCCCAACATCGAGTTGGTCTGGGTCAAGCTAGTCTCTGCAAAGGCCACTGCAATCCCAAAGTCTGAAACTTTCGCTGTTCCATCTGGTGTCAAGAGGACATTCTGTGGTTTTAAATCTCTATGGATAATGCCACGCGTATGGGCAAGACGCATAGCGAGAAGAATTTGCCCCATTAAACGAACAGCTTCTTCATTTGATAAAGGTGCATTTTCTTTGATATAGCGTTTTAAGTCTAAACCTGCAACATATTCCATTGCAAGGTATTGTTGCCCTTCTTCTTCGCCAATGTCTGTAATCCGAACGATATTTGGATGGTCCAGTTCTGCCATCGCTTTTGCTTCACGCTGAAAACGAGCAACTGCAATGGGATCCGTCTGGTAATTCGTACGCAGTACCTTAACTGCAACTTCTTCCCCATCTAAAATCAAATCACGCGCAAGATAAACATCTGCCATCCCGCCGCGCCCAATTTGTTGGATGATTTTATATCGCCCGGCAAAAATTTTGCCGATTTGAATCATGCTGCATCCTCCTCTGTAAAGTGGAGCAGTACAACGGTGATATTATCCAAGCCTCCAGCATTATTGGCAAAACGAATCAAGGCTTGAGCCTTCTCTTCAAGCGAAACATCACTCAAGACAATGTCTCTGATTTCATCTGGGCCAATCATATTCGTTAAACCATCACTATTGATCAAAATATAATCATCTGCTTCAACAGTCACCAAACCATAATCAGGCGCCAACTCATCTTTTTGACCAATGGACTGAGTGATGATGTTCCGCTGAGGATGATGGGCTGCTTCTTCTTCTGTAATTTGACCTGCTCGTAAAAGAGCATTTACAAGAGAATGATCACTGGTCAACTGCTGGTATTCACCGTGGCGAATGAGACCAATCCGCGAATCCCCAACATGGGCATAAATCACTTGTCCTTCTACAAAAGCCAAAGCTTCCAGTGTCGTTCCCATTCCTTTGTGCTCATCATCTTGCCCAGCTAAATGAATCCGACGGTTCACAGCTTCTAAATGTTCTGCAAACCATTCACGTACTTGATTAACCGTCTCGATCTCAGAAGAAACCCAGGCTGCACCTAGGTCTGTGACTGCCATTTCACTAGCAATATTTCCGGCACGGTGCCCCCCCATACCATCAGCAAGAAATACCATAGATTTTCCTGCCTTGTTTTTATATTGATTTGCATAGTCTTGGTTATTTGTCCGTCTTTGACCTACATCGGTTAAGATCGTAATATCCATACTGTCAGTTTCCTCCTGATATTATGACATTCTCTTAAAACGACTGATAAAGAAGCCGTCGCTTCCGTATAATTCGGGTGTAATAAGGATACAATCATTCTTGAGAATATCTTTTCTTTCGTGATCCAATGGAACTTGTTTGAAATTTGGATGGTGTTTCAAAAATTGGTCCACCACTTCAAAATTTTCTTTCCCCATAATTGTACACGTACTGTACACTATTATACCACCTTTACGCACACTTTGACAAACACTATCCAGAATCGCCAATTGAATAGCTTGTAAAGATATAAAATCTGCACCCTCTTTATTGTACTTGATATCAGGCTTTCTCCGTATCAGACCAATCCCCGAACAAGGTGCATCCACCAAAATTTTATCGAAAGCATCTGGTCCAAATGTTTCATAGACTTTTGTCGCATCTAACTTCTTTGTCAAAATTTTGTCCGCAACATGGAGCCGATTAGCATTTTCTTGAATCAATTTGAGTTTATGGTCATAGAGATCCAGGGCTGTGACCTTCCCAGTCGTGAGATAAGAAGCGATGTGAGTCGTCTTTCCACCTGGCGCTGCACAGGCATCTAAAACCCACTCATCCCCTTGCAAATCCAAAGCTGGCGCCACCAATTGACTGGACTCGTCTTGAATGGCAATGCGTCCTTCTTTAAACAAAGTGAGCGCTGCAAAATGTCCCTGATCTTTCACGAGGGCAGACGGGGCAAGTAGAGAAGATTTTGCTTCTAGTGTCTGAGCCAACTCTTCTTTTTCGTCAAGATCAATCACACGAATACTTGATTTATTACGCTGATAGAGACTCTTAAAAATAGCGCAAGAACGTCCTTCACCATATTCTTCGATCAATGCTTTGACCAACCATACAGGTAGAGAATACTCCACTGAATAACGTTTGTTCTTTCGCTTAATCGTATCAATAGCTGGTAGTCCCTCGCGAAGGAGCTTTCTAAGAATAGCATTGACAAACTTCTCACTGCCTTCTTTTCGACCTTTTGCTATCCGGACAGCTTCATTGACGATGGCATGGTCAGGAATGCGATCCAAGTAGACCAACTGATACAAACTCATCATCAAAAGATAATAGAGCCAAGGATCTAATTTCGTCCGGTCCTCAATCATGTGGGCGAGATACCACTCAAGTGTTATCTTCCGCGCTACGGTACCATATACAACTTCCGTAACAAAACTTCTATCTTTATCTGAAAGTTGAGAATTTTCTAGTGCTTGATTTAAGGCAATATTAGAATAGGCTCCATGTTCAAAAACCTCTTCTAAAACTCCAAGGATCTGTTCACGCGCATTCATTTGTTTACCTTCCAAAGCGATCTCCTACTTTCAATTGACGGCCCGCACCATTCAAAAAGTCTGTAATGGACATTTTTGGTTTTCCTGCAGGCTGCACAACTTTGAGAGATAGCGCGCCTTCACCTGCTGCTACTACCAACTCTTTTTTGCTCAAACCAATCACTTCTCCTGGATTTCCATTGCCTTCGCATAGCTCTGCTTCATAAACTTTAAAGCGTTGATCATTTAACAAGGTATGAGCGACAGGCCAAGGATTCATCCCTCGGATCTGGTTAAAGACTTGGCGGTTGGTTTTGGTCCACTCCAAAACTTCTTCTTCCGGCAAAATATTTGGTGAAAATGTGACCAAACTAGGATCTTGTGGCCTTGGCTGGATCTCCCCTGCTAGGTAATCCGGCAAAGTATCTAGGAGTAGATCCCGTCCAAGGACAGCCAATTTTTCAAACAAGGTTCCCACATTGTCCTCATCTAAAATTGGTAGAGAACGAGCTGCAATCATGTCTCCAGCATCCATTTCTTTGACCATTTCCATAATTGTAACCCCAGCTTCTTCATCGCCATTGATCAAAGCATAATGAATCGGCGCACCACCTCTATATTTAGGCAACAAAGAAGCGTGGACATTCACAGCGAACTGAAAGTTTTCTAGTAATTTTGTCGGTAAAAATTGGCCAAAAGCAGCAGTCACAATTCCATCCGCATTCAAGGATAGGAGAGTTTCCATTTCTGGACTACCTGATAATTTCTCAGGTTGCAGAACTGGTAATTGGTGCTCCAAAGCTACTTGCTTCACTGGAGTCATTCGAATTTCTTTTTTACGACCTACTTTGCGGTCTGGTTGGGTCACTACTGCCAGAATTTCATAACGAGAATCTGCTAACAATCCCTTTAAAACGGTCGCTGAAAAATCAGGCGTTCCCATAAAAATTAATTTTGTCATTTTTCTTCCTTACATAAAACTTTGAGGTTCATTATCAATACTAACTCGTAAATCTTGGTTGCCTTTTTCTTGCGTAAATTCCAAAATTTGATTCAATACCTGTGTAATTCCTTCTTCAAAACGATACTTCACAATGATTTGATAATGATACAAATTATGTGTACGCGCTATTGGTTTAGGAGTTGGTCCTAAAATTTGGACCTGATCGGATAAGCCAGAATGGAGAATTTCCATGACCTGATGTGACTTCTTCATCACAACTTCCTCACTCTTATGCGATAGGTTCAACCCAACTGTGAAGTAATAAGGCGTATAGCCCAGCTGCCGACGAATCTGCATTTCATAGGCAAAAAAACCTTCATAATCTTGGTCTTTGGCAAATCGAATCGCATAATGATTGGGGTTGTAGCTCTGGATGATAACCTCTCCTTCTTTCTCTGCTCGTCCAGCCCTTCCTGCCACCTGAGTCAAGAGTTGAAAGGTTCTCTCTGAGGATCGATAATCCGGTAAATTTAAAGAAGTATCCGCATTCAAGACACCCACTAACGTCACATTGGGAAAATCTAGACCTTTCGCAATCATTTGCGTTCCTAACAAAATATCCGCTTCACCATTCCCAAATGCATCTAATATCGCTGCGTGGCTCCCTTTTTTTCGGGTGGTATCCACATCCATGCGCAAAATTTTAGCCTCAGGAAAGACCTCTTGTAACTCATTATAAGCTTTTTGCGTTCCTGTCCCGTAATAACGAATGGAAGGACTTTGACAATTTGGACAGTGTCGAGGAATTGCCTTACTATAACCACAGTAATGGCAATTCATCGTTTTTGTGTCCATATGGAGGGTCAAAGAGATGTCACAATTTGGACACGTATCCACTGTCCCACACTCGCGACACATGACAAAGCTGGAATAGCCACGTCGGTTCAACATCAAGACAACCTGCTCTTTTTTCTGCAAGCGATCAGAAATAGCTTCCACTAAGACAGGAGTGAAGTTTCCAGCTTCATTTTGGCCAATATAATCACGGAAATCAACGACTTTAACTTCTGGAATTTTTGCTGCCGGATTGGCCCGCTGGGTTAGACGAATTAATTCATAAACCCCTTTTGTTGCACGAGCCCGTGATTCTAGACTTGGTGTGGCAGATCCAAGAAGCAAGACTGCTTGATTGTACTGAGTCCTTAAGACTGCGACTTCCCGCGCATGGTAGCGCGGGTTACTATCTTGTTTGTAAGAAGCCTCATGTTCCTCATCAATGATGATGGCACCTATATTCTTCAAAGGTGCAAAGATTGCTGAGCGCGCTCCAACCACTACCTTGGCCTCTCCACGTTCTACCTTCCGCCATTGATCGTACTTTTCACCATTTGATAAACCTGAGTGCAGAATGGCCACTTCCTGACCAAAACGGGAAATAAAACGGTCTGTCATCTGTGGTGTCAGAGAAATCTCAGGAACTAACATAATAGCTGTTTTTCCCTTATTTAGAACTTCTTGAATAATCTGCAGATAAACTTCCGTCTTCCCGCTTCCAGTCACTCCTTCTAATAAGAAGGGCTTTGATTCTTTCCCAAGTTTAGAAACAACTGTTTTTACAGCCTTTGATTGTTCTGGATTTAAGACTAAAGCTCGGGTTTGTTTTTTTCCTTCATAGTAAGATGCTGCCCGATTCACTTCTCGTTCGGTAATTTCTAATACATCCTGATCAATAAAATAGGCCACTACTTCTCGTGAAAAATCCTGATACAATCCTGCTAAAGGTTGCTCCTCTTGCTCTAGCAACAGGCGTTCTTTCAATGCTAGTCTTTTTTTAGCTCTCGCAGTCGGTTGCAGTTCTTTTAATCGTTCCTGGTTAACGCGATACCATTTTTCTGTTTTAATTTGTTTCTTATCCTTGGCCTTGTATTCAAGTACCAAATCACCTTTTTTGACCAACCGCATCACTTGGGCTTGATCGGCCGCATCTAGAGAAGAAAAAGAAACTTCATTTTTTTCACCAAAAAGTTTCTTTTTGAGAGTTGGATCCAAAGATGGTTGAGGATACAAAATCTTGTCATAACTGGAATTAAGAAGTGAGGGAAGCATGGCTTTTAAAATCGTTATTTTGTAGGAAAAGACACTTTTTCGCAATTGATCTGCCAACCAGAACTGCTCTTGATTTAAGACAGGAGTGTAGTCTAATACCTCTCCAATCGCCTTCAATTCCTCGCTTGTATCCGCCTCTTCTACAACGTCTACCACAATCCCTTGAATGAGGCGATTCCCTTTACCAAAGGGGACATGCACTCGCATTCCCGCCTCAACCATATCTTCAAATTCTGATGGAATCTGATAGGAATAGGGTTTATCCGTCTGCATCAATGGAACATCTACGATGACTTTTGCTATCACTTTTTCACCTCCAGCCTCTATCATATGAGCTTTACTTTATCACGGAACCCTTTAAATAGCAAAAAATAAGATTGAGAAGCCCCCAACCTTAAATTTTTTCACCATCTTCTTTTTCTTTGGCAATTTGTTCCTTAATTTTACGCTCTTCTTCTTCTTTGCGGATTCGCTCTGCTTCAATCCGACGACGAAGCGCTTCACGTTTTGCTTCTGGATCCGGGTGAACAACTACGTTTCCTGACTCGATTTCTTCAAGCGCTTGTAATGTTGATTTAACTGATTGGAATTCTTGAGTTGGCACTGCGCCACTTTCCAATTCGTGGGCCCGTTTTGCCTCAAGAATGACCAATGAATATTTTGATGGTACTTTGTCAAGCAATGTATCAATAGAAGGTTTTAACATCATATTCCTATACCTAATTTCTAATTATTTATCTCTTCACAATAGTTTGTGTTTTTGGTAACATATCCAGATAATGGCCAATGACACGGTCTACACGGAAATGTTCTGCTTCGATCACACGTTTGACACGTTCAGCAGCAAGAGGAACTTCATCATTCACAATTGCGTAATCATATTCACGCATCATGGCGATTTCTTCTTTTGCTTTTTCAATCCGTTGCGCAATGACTTCTGCGCTATCTGTTCCGCGTCCCACTAATCGATCTTGTAATTCATCCAAATCAGGCGGGGTTAAGAAGATAAAAACTGCATCTGGCACTTTTTTCTTTACTTGGAGCGCACCTTGAACTTCAATTTCAAGGAATACATCGATTCCTTTGTCCAAGGTTTCATTCACATAAGTTAAAGGAGTCCCATAGTAATTTCCAACGTACTCAGCATACTCTAACATTTGCCCTTGACGGATCAAATCTTCAAATTCTTCACGTGTACGGAAAAAATAATCGACACCATCCACTTCACCTGGACGTTGTGCACGCGTCGTCATCGATACAGAATACTGAAACTGATTGTCCGAGTTTTCAAAAATTTCTCGTCTGACCGTTCCTTTTCCAACCCCTGAAGGGCCAGAAAATACAATTAATAAGCCACGATCCGCCATGATTTCTCCTTCAATGTCTTTCTATCTAGTGTAACAAAAATCGGCCTAATTTTCAACTGATTTTTTTCATTCAAAAAGCTTGAGATGCTAGATCTCAAGCTTTTCGTTTATTTTGCGTAATCTACTGCACGCAATTCTCGAATAACGGTAACCTTAATGTTTCCAGGATATTCAAGATTAGATTCGATCTTCTCACGAATATCATGAGCTAAGATCGTCACTTTATCATCCTTGATTGCCTCAGGGCTAACCATAATACGGATTTCACGTCCTGCTTGAAGGGCGAAACTTGTCTTAACTCCTTCAAAGCTGTTTGCAATTTCTTCAAGATCTTGCAAACGTTTGATGTAACTTTCAAGTGACTCACTTCGTGCTCCAGGTCGAGCCGCACTCAAGGCATCAGCTGCAGCGACAATGACTGCGATAACACTTTCAGGTTCCACATCTCCATGGTGACTGGCAATAGTATTGACAACCACTGGGTGTTCTTTATACTTACGTGCCAATTCTGTCCCAATCTCAACGTGACTTCCTTCCACTTCACGGTCAATCGCTTTACCGATATCATGCAAGAACCCTGCACGTCGTGCCAAAGTAGCATTTTCACCCAACTCACTGGCAATAATACCAGAAAGTTTGGCAACTTCAATGGAGTGACGCAAAACGTTTTGACCATAAGATGTACGGAATTGCAACCGTCCCATGATTTTCATCAAATCTGGATGGAGGTTTGGCGCCCCGATTTCATAAGCAGCGGCCTCACCGTATTCACGAATACGATTGTCAATTTCCTGACGGTTCTTCTCAACCAGCTCTTCGATGCGGGCTGGATGGATGCGACCATCTTTGAGAAGGCTCTCCATTGTCATACGGGCAATTTCACGACGAATCGGATCAAACCCTGACAAGGTCACCACCTCTGGCGTATCATCGATAATCACATCGACACCTGTTAAGCTCTCAAAGGTACGAATATTGCGCCCTTCACGACCGATGATGCGCCCTTTCATACTATCATCTGGCAAATGAACCGTTGAGTTTGTTTGCTCAGCAACAAAATCACCAGCCATTCGCTGCATGGCTTGCACGAGAATGTCTTTTGCAATTTTATCAGAACGTTCTTTCACTTCCAGTTCTGCTTCACGAATTCGTGAAGCAATTTCTTTTGAAAGTTGATCTTCCGTCTGATTCAAAATAATGTCACGCGCTTCTCCTTGACTTAGAGCAGCGACACGTTCCAGTTCTTCTACTTTCTTGTGTTCAAGCTCTTCCAGCTGTTGTTCACGCGTATCAATGTGTTTAGTTCTATCTGTAAGACTTTGCTCTTTGTGTTCAAGAGACTGTTCTTTGCTTGTTAAAATGTCGTCTTTGCGATCAAGATTGCTAGCACGTTCTGCCAAACGGCTTTCTAATTGCTTCAATTCTTGTCGTTCTGACTTAAACTCAGCATCGACCTCTTCACGATATTTTCTGGCTTCTTCCTTTGCCTCCAAAAGTGCTTCTTTTTTAAGTGAACTTGACTCATGCTTCGCCTCTTTTAAAATCAAATCGGCTTCACGTTCTGCCTGTCCACGTAAATTCGTTGCTTCTTGTTCAGCATTTAAAAGGGTGAGTTCCGCAGCTTCTTTTGAAGCTTTCATTTTAAGAGCAGTTCCCACATATCCAATGACTAAACCAATGACCGCGGCAAAAACACCTGTTGTAATTACAAAATTCATGCTTTTACCCCAAATCTATTTAATTAGTTGAATTAAAAATTCTTTTACATTTTACCATAAATTACTAAAATTAACAATCTAAAAAAACAGGAAAAACCTTTTATATTTTTGCTTAACCCTTATTCTTTTATCCACGTTTCTTTCATGGAACACCTGCGAGAAATTCATCTATTTCCACTTTGTTGAATCTGCTTTTTATGCTATAATCAAGAAAAACAAAGAAGGATTTGAGTATGACAAAAGAAGTAATTGTTGAAAGTTTTGAATTGGACCACACAGCCGTGAAGGCTCCTTATGTACGCTTGATTGGTGAGGAAACTGGACCAAAAGGAGATATCATCTCTAACTTTGATATTCGCCTAGTGCAGCCGAATGAAAATGCGATTCCAACGGCAGGGCTCCACACAATCGAGCATCTTCTTGCGATGCTCATTCGCAAACGCATCGATGGTATGATTGACTGTTCCCCATTTGGATGTCGCACCGGTTTTCATATGATCATGTGGGGACAGCATTCAAGTACGGAAATTGCTAAAGTGATTAAAGAATCTTTAGAAGAAATTGCATCTGTCAGCACTTGGGAGGATGTCCCAGGCACAACCATTGAGTCTTGTGGAAATTACAAGGATCACAGTCTCTTCTCAGCCAAAGAATGGTGTCGCCTGATTCTAGATCAAGGAATTTCGGACGATCCATTTGAACGTCATGTTGTTTAAGACTCAAAAAAGGATGAACCTGTGGTTCATCCTTTTTTCTTGTCATTTTTCCCAGAAATGGTATGCTTGCTCAGGCATTAATAATCCAGAGCATCTGAATGACCTTTTCCGTTCCCTACGAAATAACCAGTCTTGGCATTGATACTAAAGAGATAGGTTCCATCTGGTTTAAAAAGGTTGTAATAGCCATTCCCATTAATGATATTAACACGCTCTAAAATGTATTGATTGCCAGTGATATGTCCACGTTTACGAGCAATGTTCAATACTTTTTCAAGGATACCATCCCCAAACACCCAGGCCGGGTTATTGACATCATTGATAGCCGCTTGGTTATACGGCACACGGCTCAGATTCCGCTGAAGTGGGACACCATCGCTTGGAAGACCGAAACCTGAATAACCTGGACTTGCCGTTACTGCACCACCTGTAGCAGCATTGACAGCTGGGGCCGTAGGCGTTGCTGCCTGAGCTGGGGCTGGGGCTGCGTTAGAGGTATCTGTACCACCTGTTCCTGTCACTGGTGCCGGTGTCGCAACTTGTTGTGAACGTCCTTGCACAACCGCCTCATTCAATAAGCTATCTAATTTTTCATTGCCTGTCTTTGTTTCTGCAAAGGTCGCATCACTTTTCGCTTTGGCAGTTGCATCAAGAACTCCATCTTTGATGACTGGAGAACTAAATTGAGAATTCACTTTTTGAATGGCAGAAACTTGCTTCACAAGGTCTTCATATTTTGTTTTAGCCGCATTATAATCACTGCTTCCTTCTAATTTGTCCAGCAGTTTCTTCAGATTTTCCAAGTCTCCGAATTTATCATTTTTAAGAGCACTTTTTGATTCATCTACAAAAAAGGCATCGTAGGCTTTGGTAAACTCTTCCAATTTTTGAGCTTGTGTTTCACTGCTACTTGATTTAGAAGTAGAAGATGACTTGCTAGATGAAGAAGATACAACAGTTGTACCACCAGATTTTCCACGACTGTGCATCCAGTTATAGGTCACAAAAATGGCCGAACCGACAATCGCAAGACCTAATGCAGAGTATAGAACCGCTTTGATTCGTTTACCCGCATTGCTTGGTGTTTCCTCAGGAAGGTCCTCTGCTTCTACAACTGGTTCAGTTGGTGTGGGTCCAAATTTAATCTTAGCAGGTAATTCTGTTGAGATAGCATCCATTTCAGGTCTTTGTTCCAAGACCGTTTCCGTTACTTCCGGTGCCTCCACTGCTTCAGCTACTTCAGCAACTGTTTCTGTAGCTACCAACTCTTCAGCTTTAGCCAATTCTTCTTTGGCCAAAATTTTTGTATCGTATTTTTCAGCTTCAATTTCAGCTCGGTGTTGTTTGATGTATTTGTCTAAGACATTATCACCTTCCGTTACACCTGCTTCGATTTCTTCTGCCTTTCGATTGGCTTGCCCAATCGTCATCTCTTTAGCATCTTCAAACTCTAAAATTGATTCTGTTTCTTGCTCTAATGGCTTATTATCCTTCTCTGTCATAAAAATCCTTTCTATGCCTTTATCTGCCGTTTTACTCGTTCCCCAAAATATTGGTAGAGATCAACTTTTAGGGTTCCGTTATAAAGTTTTCGTTTTTTATCTGCTTTACTACCGAATTTAGATTCAAAACCTTCATCACTGGTTAGGATAAATTTACTCCAGGTTTTGAGAGGTGCAAATACGTGCCCCATTTCAGTATACAATTTCGTCACACCTTCATCATCGGATAAGCGTTCTCCATATGGAGGATTGGAGATAATCACCCCGTTGATCTTATCTGAGTGAAGATCTTGGACTCGCATTTGTTTGAAAGTAATATCATTGCTAACGCCCGCTTTCTGGGCATTTTCTTTGGCAATCTCAACCATCCGTGCATCGATATCGGTTCCCATAATATCCAATTCGATCTCGCGATTGATTTTTCTGCTTGCTTCTTGACGGACTTCATGAATCAAACGATCATCCATCCAGTTCCATTCTTCAAAAGAAAAGGTCCGACGTAAACCAGGTGCCATATTTCTCGCAATCATTGCCGCCTCAATACAAAACGTTCCAGAACCACATGTCGGGTCAATCAAGGGTTTATCTGGATACCAGTTTGACAGCAGAAGAATTGCTGCTGCCATATTTTCCTTAATAGGGGCTCCCCCTTTTTCAGTCCGATAACCACGTTTGAAGAGGCTACTACCAGTGGTGTCAATCAAAACAGTGGCTTGATCTTTAAGGATCGATACTTCGATCTTGAACTCTGCCCCATTTTCCATGAGAGGAACACCTTCTGGGCGGGCATAATGTTTTTGTAACTTTTTAACCACTGCTTTTTTCGAAATGGCCTGAACGCTAGGTTCATTATGAAGTTTTGATTTGACACATTTAGCCTTAGAAATGGGAAAACGTGCTCCTAAAGGCAAATAATTTTCCCAATCCAAAGCAAAGACACCTTGAAAGAGTTCTTCGAAGGTTTTGGCTGGAAAAGTCCCAACCACAATTTTTACTCGATCAGCCGCGCGCAACCAGAGATTGGTCTCTATGATTGCTCGACGGTCTCCTTGAAATCGAATCCGTCCATTTTCAACCTGGCAATCGTAGCCGAGATCACGTAGTTCTCGACCAACAACAGCCTCTAAGCCAGCAGCGACCGTTGCAATCAATTCAAATTGTTTTTTCATCTTATTCCTATCACTTTAAAAAAGGAGGTTGAGATCTCTCTCCACCTCATCAACCTATATGCAATTTTCTATAAGCCATGTTTTGTTCCAGAAATGACTAGGTACCATTTCCTTCGATAATCATCTGTCTACTGTTTCCAGTCAGAATGCTATGTTCGTTTCCACGCATTCCATGCCCCGACCAAAGTTTGGGTTGCTAGCTTGAGGGGTTTACCGCGTTCCACTTTTTAGGTTTCCCTAAAAACTACGTCACTGTGGCACTTTCAGAGTTACTAGAGCTTATCCTTAGACTTAGCTCCTTCACTCGCCGTAACTTGAATACCAAGTCCCTAGGCTTATGGATTCACCTAGCACAAACACTACAGGCATCACAGCCTGTGCTAGCATGGACTTTCCTCATGAGAGGATTCTCTCACGCGATTATCCAAAAATTGCACAATCTATGGGATTAATAATCGCGATCTACGATCTGCTTCCCAAAAACTTCTTTTTCCAAACGATTGAGACGTTTGAGTATATCAAAGTTCGTCGCTGTTGTCACTTGCGGGAATTCTTGCGTAGCGGTGCTAGCAATCGGAGATGTTTGTGGTGTTTCCTGTGCTTTTTGGGCAAGTTCTTCACGAAGGCGGGCGTTTTCTTCACGCAACTCCTTTACCAAAGCAGCATAGGTTTCATAGTCTTTTATAACATCATCCAAAAATTCATTTACTTCATCTTTATTATAACCACGAACTTCTCGTTTGAAATCTTGATCAAAAATATCTTTCGCAGTAAAAATAATACTCGCCATTACTCTCTCCAATCTAGTTCATCATCTCAATTATATAAAAAAATGGTAAGAAAAATCAAGGTATAACACTTAGTTTTCGTAAAAATTTTCAGCAAGTTCATTTAAGTCATCAAAACTTAATTGTTTGACATAAAATGGTTCTTTTTCTACCATCATTTTGTAAAGATATTTTAAATTGGTTTCATTTTCTGGATCATAAAAAACATAAGCTCCATCCGCGTTATCTATCAAAAACTGATTGTATTCTTTTAGTTGACCCGGATTGCTATAGTGTGGATAGGCATATTTCACGAAATCCACCTGTTTGAAGCGTGCTAATAATTCCTGATTGCTTTCATTCCAATTTTCGCCAACATTCTCAAATAAGAAGATCGTCGCCATTTGAAAATCGTAATCTTTTTTTAATGCAAAGGCGACCTCTAGTACCCAAGCCTCAAATCCCAAATTACCAGAAAAGACTAGCCATTTCACTCCTTCTTCAAATAGACGACGAAGATCTCTTTCAATGGCTTTTTTGATAATGGTCAGTCGAGGGTCTTTATTGGAAAAGACGCCCAGATCAAAGCTCTTATAGCCTGCAACAAGTATGGTATTCATTTTTTCCTCATTATTCTAATTTATGATATAATAGAGTGATGTAATTGTACCAATAAGGAGAACTATGGTCAACTATCCACATAAAGTAGCCAAAAAAACCTTGGTCTCTACACAAAGGAAACATCCAGTCGACTTTGCGAATCGTGGGATGACATTTGAAAAAATGATCAATGAAAGCAATCAATACTATCTTTCTCGAGGTCTAGCTGTCATCCATAAAAAACCAACACCGATTCAAATCGTGAAAGTGGATTATCCACGTCGCAGTCGGGCAAAAATTGTTGAAGCCTATTTCAGGCAAGCCTCAACGACGGACTATTCTGGAGTATACAAGGGACACTATATCGATTTTGAAGCTAAGGAAACACAGCAAAAGCAATCCATGCCGATGAAAAATTTTCATCAACATCAGATCGATCATATGGAGGCGGTTGTCCAGCAAGGCGGTATCTGTTTCGTTCTCTTGCATTTTGCAAAGTTGAGTGAAACCTACTTACTTCCTGCTCCTGCATTAATTCACTATTACAACATCGATCATGGTAGTAAATCCATGCCCCTCTCCTATATTCAGGAGCACGGCTTTCTAGTAGATAAGAATCGTCTTCCAAGCGTTCCTTATCTTGATATTATCGAACAGAAACTTCTAGGCGGTATTTAAATGAATAAACAAACAGTCATTCAGTGGTTGAAATATGTTGCGATCGCAGCCATTTCATTTTTCTTACTTTTATTCGTCCTTGGCGGACTGATATTTGGTTATTATGCCATGAAAGCACCAACCTTATCTGAAAAAGATTTGGTTGCAACAACATCGAGTAAAATCTATGACAACCAAAATAACTTGATCGCAGATTTGGGAGCTGAAAAACGAATCAATGTCACAGCAAATGAAATCCCTACTGATTTGGTCAATGCTATCGTCGCGATTGAAGACCACCGTTTCTTCAATCACCGCGGGGTCGACATCATTCGGATCGGTGGTTCCTTCCTTCACAACTTGCGAGGAGGAAGTCAAGGTGGATCAACCTTGACGCAACAATTGATCAAATTAACCTATTTCTCTACTTCGGCCTCTGACCGTACCCTCTCTCGTAAGATCCAAGAAGCTTGGTTAGCAACCCAACTAGAAAAGAAAGCAACCAAACAAGAAATCTTGACCTATTACGTCAATAAAGTATTTATGGCGAATGGGAACTACGGAATGCAGACGGCTGCGAAAAGTTATTACGGAAAAGATCTAAAAGATCTTTCGCTCCCTCAATTGGCACTCCTTGCAGGGATGCCCCAAGCACCAAACCAATACGACCCATACTCCCACCCTGAAGCAGCACAACAACGCCGAAACTTAGTATTAAAAGAAATGCTCGATATGAAGACCATTTCTAATAAACAATACGAAGCAGCGGTCAACACACCTGTTACAGATGGTCTACAAAGTCTTAGTTCTTCAAGCAGTTATCCAGCCTATATGGATAATTACCTGAAAGAAGTGATCGAACAGGTCGAAGAAGAAACGGGCTACAATTTGTTGACAACCGGAATGGATGTCTATACAAACGTGGATACAGAAGCTCAAAAGAAACTATGGGATATCTACAATACAGATGAATATGTCAATTACCCGGATGATGAAATGCAAGTAGCTTCTACCGTTATTGATGTCAATACTGGTAAAGTCATTGCTCAGCTGGGTTCTCGTCACCAATCCAGCAATGTTTCCTTTGGTACAAACCAAGCGGTTGAAACGAACCGTGACTGGGGTTCAACAATGAAACCAATCACAGATTACGCACCAGCTCTTGAACATGAGGAATATACCTCTACAGCAGCTACTACAACAGATGCGCCATACAACTTCCCTCATTCATCAACGCCTGTCTACAACTGGGACCGTTCATACTATGGTAGCATGTCCATTACCTACGCAATTCAACAATCTCGTAACGTGCCTGCGGTGAAGGCCCTGGAAAAAGTTGGTCTTAAACAAGCTAAGAAATTCCTCAATGGATTAGGGATCGATTACCCAGAAATGGTTTACGCCAACGCTATCTCGAGTAACACTAGCGATTCTAGCAACAAATACGGAGCCAGCAGTGAGAAAATGGCAGCTGCCTATGCTGCTTTTGCCAATGGCGGTACCTATTACAAACCATCCTATGTTAGTCGGGTTGTCTTTAGTGATGGCACAACCAAGGAATTTGAGTCCGAAGGAACTCGTGCAATGAAAGCAACAACTGCCTACATGATGACAGATATGATGAAGACAGTTCTCTTGTCTGGTACCGGTACAAATGCTGCCATTTCGGGAATCTACCAAGCTGGTAAGACAGGTACATCAAACTATGCTGATAACGAAATCGGTAAATTGACAAAAAATGCTTATTCAAATATTGTAACACCGGATGAATTGTTTGTAGGCTACACTCCTGAATATGCCATGGCAGTATGGACAGGTTATTCCAATCGCTTTACACCAGTATTGGATAATGGAATACAGGTCGCAACGGATGTCTACCGTCAAATGATGCTCTATCTTGCTAATAATAATAACTCTGGTCATACGGATTGGACGCAACCAAGTGGACTGTATCGAAGTGGTTCTTATCTCTACTTAAACAATGGTAAGAACAACTACAATAACTACTACTATGAGCCAAGTTATTCCACTGATCAGTATTCGTATGAAGAACCATCGTCTAGCTCTTCGAACGAAGAAAATCAATCTAAACCATCTGAGCCTTCTTCGCAAGACTCTAACAATCATAACGAATAATAGAATGGAGAAGTCGGGCTTTTGCCCGGCTTTTTTTAAAACAATGATTGAAACATCAGAACCTTCTGCTTCTTGATTTAGATGCCAGCACGAATAAAGCTGGTTTATTTAAATTAACTTCCCAGCTATTTTGGAGCATACAAAAAAAGAGCCTTTCGGCTCTTTTCTATATCATTATTTTGCTAAAGCTCCCATTGGATCCCACGGTGCTAGGACAATTGGTTCTGCTTCATAGGCTGCTAATTCGTCTGCTGTTAGGAATTCTTTACGAACTACGATTTGGTAGGTATATTCATCCATCCAAGCATCAGAAGCCACAAAGTAACCATCTGTACCGACCTTGTCTCCCCATGAATTTTCAACCTTCCATTTACGAGACTGACCTGCTTCGTCTAAATCAACCCCTGTCAAGACCATAGCATGTGTCATGAGACTTTCTGCATAGTCCAAGCGACCCGCCTTGTCTTGTGTCAAACGAATGTCCATGCCTGCTTCAAAATCGTAGACATCTGTTGCCAGGATTCCGGCTTTACGGTTGCTGACTTGGCCTACATCTGAACCAAACCAGACAGTTTCCCCTGCTTTCATTTGAGCAATGGCTAATTCTTTCAATCGATCCATTGGAACATTTAGGTAGCGGACTGGACGGCTACCAACAACATTGCCCAGCATATCTACTGTGTAAGATTTTCCATATGGCTTATCTGTAGTTGGGGCATTGATAATGGAGACGTAATCATCTAATTGAAGATCTACATATTTTTTGTAGAAGCTTTGTGGAGTTAAGCCACTTTCGCTATGGAATTGGTTGTCCTTATCGCGGTATGAAAAGTCAAATTCACGTGGAGGCAATCCTAAAGCCATGGCTAAGAAGTTAAAAATTTCTTGCAACAACGCTTGTTTCTTGGTCGCAACCGCCTCATTATCTACGCCTGAGTGAATCAAGTCACGCAAGATTTGCGCATCTTGACGCAAGAGTTTATTGAGGTAGGTGTTCAATTCCCGGCTATTGCTTGAAGAAATCGATTCTGGATAAACTGATTTTGGAACCACTCCGTATTTCTCAAAGAGAGATACTACCATATCCCATTGACCGCCATCTTGTTGAGGGGTTTGTAGGAGAAAAGCCACCTTACGGCTGGTTAATTCTTGGTCTGCTGTAGCAATCACTTGCTCCAAAAACCAGTTTGCTTTTTCATACTTATCCCAAAAGAAAGTATGTGCTTGAGACAACTCAAAATCTTCCAATTGAAAGCTTGAGATCATCTTGTGACGGAAGGTATTTAAAGCCGCAAACATCCAACAACGCCCAGATGCTTTTTGGTTTGTAACCTTGTCCTTGGTCAAATCAAGTGAAAAGACTGGTGTATGTTCTACTGCACTCTTGCGCGTTTCAAGCGATGCATGAATCCCATTATGGGTAACAGCATTTTCAAGAGCCGCATATTTCACGTTTGCTTCATAATTGGCATAGAGCTGGTCTGTAAATTCTTTCGTTAATTCTGACATAGCAATCTCCTTTTTTCGTTATCTACTATTATAATCCTTTGAGCAGAATCTTCAAGTAAAAATCACCCTATAGAGAGGGGTTCTGTATGGAATAAATAATTTTATCCCCGCAGTATCCTTTGCGTTGAATGGCTTTAGGGATGATTTCTACATACTGCATTCCGGCCTTTTCCATGACTTTTCCAGAAGCAGGATTTAAACTGATATAAGTGGCTTTGATTTCTTTAAATCCAACTTCGTTCGATAAGAAATCCAAAACAGCTATGACAGCTTCTGTCATGAATCCCTTCCCCCAGAATTTCTTGCCAAGGATATAACCCAGCTCGCAAGATTGACTTTCCTGGTCTTGGGAAACCACACTAATATCTCCAATTACCTGATCCGGTGATGTTTTGAAACAGATCGCCCATTTATAAGTATCTGATTTTTGATACTGTTCGACCCATCTTTTGATCGATTCTCTGGTCCGCTCAGAAGATGTATGGGCATCCCAGGTAACATATTTCAGATTTTCAGGATCAGAAGCCCAATTTTCATACATCGCTGGTGCATCTTCCAAAACGAAAGGCCTCAAGTATAAATGCTCTGTCTCCATAACAAGACTACCAAGATGATTCATATGTTGTCTCCTTCGTTTTTTCATGCAACTTGAATTCTGCAATTTTTTTACTTTAATCTAGAAGAAAAGGACGGATAAAACCGCCCTTCTTTTTAATGCTATTCACAATATTGTATGTTGAGAAGACTACGAAATCGAACTCTGCGAGTTACTGATTTCTACCTCGTTCTCCTATGCTAAGTTACGGGCTAAAACTTTTTACTCCCAGAAATGATCAAATACTGTGATTGGCAAGTGGCGTTTGTGTTGGCCTTTGTACCACCATTTTTCAATAGTTGCTTGAGCCTCTGGGCTCACTTGTTTGCCTTCTAGGTAATCATCGATTTCATTATAGGTGACACCCAGCGCTACTTCATCAGCAACACCTGGTTTTTCTTCTTCCAAATCTGCAGTTGGGATTTTCTCATAGAGAGCAGGATCAGCTCCCAAGGCTTTAAGCAATTGTTTTCCTTGGCGCTTGTTCAAACGGAAAAGGGGTAAAATATCTGCACCACCATCTCCAAATTTTGTGAAGAAACCTGTAATGTTTTCCGCTGCATGGTCCGTCCCAATAACGGCTCCACTCCGCGCACCTGCTAAAGCATACTGAGCAATCATGCGGCTCCGTGCCTTGATATTGCCCTTGTTGAAGTCGGAGATATCCGTTCCTGTTACTTCGACAGCACGTTCCATAGCATCAACCGATTCCTTGATGTTAACGACTAGGCTAACATCCGGCTGGATAAAGGCCAAAGCTTTTTGTGCATCTGCTTCATCTGCCTGTACCCCATAAGGAAGACGAACGGCAATAAATTGATAGGAGGCATCTCCTGTTTCTGCTCGCATTTCTTCCATGGCCAATTGAGCTAATCGTCCAGCAAGAGTTGAATCTTGTCCTCCTGAGATCCCTAATACAAATGTTTTCAAGAAGGGATGCTTCTTTAGATATCTTTTTAAGAAATCAACCGAGTGGCGAATCTCTTCCTGAGGATCAATGCTAGGCTTGACACCCAATTGTTGGATAATCTCTTCTTGCAAACTCATTTGGCTTCTCCTTCTCCATTGGCCTTGTTACGCATTTCCTCGATCAGATCCATCTTATCCTGCCAAATATCTTTGGCCAAGTCAACTGGGTAATGCTGTGGATTGAGGACACGCTTGTATTCATCCCATAATTGATCGTAATTTTTACGAGCATATTCTTGAATTTCTGATAATGTTGGCAATTGATAAACCAATTGACCCTCTTTAAAAATATCCACTAAAAGAGGAATGGCCTCAAAGTTTCGAACTGTTTTATTAATGTAGGTATAAGTTGGATGGAACATTTTAAGTTCTGTCAGTTGTGAAACATCTACTCCATCATAAGTGATGTAGTCTCCTTCTGACTTACCTTTTTCACGGCTCGTAATCCGCCAGACTTGCTTTTTACCTGGAGTAGAAACTTTCTCGGCATTATTGGAAAGCTTGATGGTATTGATCATCTCTCCTTTATCATTTTCAACAGAAACAATTTTGTATACCGCTCCAAGCGCTGGTTGATCGTAAGCTGTAATTAACTTGGTTCCTACACCCCAAACATCAATTTTTGCTTTTTGCATTTTTAAGTTGAGGATGGTATTTTCATCCAAGTCATTAGAAGCGTAGATTTTAGCATTTGTAAACCCAGCCTCATCTAATTGCTGGCGGACCTTTTTAGAAATATAGGCAATATCTCCTGAGTCAATCCGGACGCCTAGGAAATTGATTTTATCTCCCATTTCACGCGCTACCTGAATAGCAGCAGGGACCCCAATACGCAGGGTATCATAAGTATCGACGAGGAAAACACAATCTTTATGGGTTTCCGCATAAGCCCTAAAGGCCTGGTAGTCATTTCCATAAACCTGTACAAGAGAATGGGCATGAGTTCCTAAAACTGGGATTCCAAAGAGCTTACCTGCACGTACATTACTAGTTCCATTGGCACCTCCGATGACTGCCGCACGAGTTCCCCAAATGGCAGCATCCATTTCTTGCGCACGACGGGTTCCAAATTCCATCAAAGGCTCATCTTCAATGACTGAACGAATACGAGCAGCTTTTGTGGCAATCAAGGTTTGAAAGTTGACGATATTCAAGAGAGCTGTTTCCACCAATTGACACTGGGCTAGAGGGCCCTCTACCTGAACAATTGGTTCGTTGGCAAAGACTAAGTCTCCTTCTTGAGCCGAGCGTACCGTCAGTTCCAGCTTGAGATCACGGAGATATTCCAAGAAGGCCCCATGATAACCAAGTGACTCTAAATAGGCAATATCGCTCTCAGAAAAGCACAAGTTTTCCAAGTATTTCACAATTCTCTCTAAGCCAGCAAATACTGCGTAGCCGTTTTTAAAAGGCTGTTGACGAAAATAGACTTCAAATACGGCATGTTTATTGTGGATACCTTGATCAAAATAGACTTGCATCATGTTGATTTGGTATAAATCAGTATGCAAAGTTAAACTGTCATCTGGATACATATGTATACCTCTTTTTTTATTGATTTGTTCTATGAATTCCTACCATAAAATTAGTACCATTATAGCACATTTCAGCCCTATTGAATACTGAAAGGAAAGCATGAAAAAAATCTGAGACAGGAAGCTCAGATTTTTTTGGATTAAAAGTTATCTGTGATATATTTATAAACTTCTTGGCCAGCAATCGCACCGTCTCCGACTGCTGTCGTCACTTGACGCAAATCTTTTTGACGAACATCGCCAACTGCAAAAATACCTGGGACTGTGGTTCTCATATGATCATCCGTGACCACCCAGCCATTTTCATCTAAAATACCAAGTTCTGTCGCAAAATCACTGACAGGATCTAAACCGACATAGATAAAGACACCACCGAAGGCTTGCTCTCTAACCTCTCCTGTCTTCACATCTTTTAAAAGGACAGACGTTACTTTTTGTTCACCCTTAATTTCTTCAACAACCGTATTCCAAGCAAAGTGAATTTTATCATTGGCAAAGGCACGATCTTGAAGAACTTTTTGGGCACGCAATTGATCACGACGATGGGCAATGGTCACTGTTTTTGCAAACTGCGTCAAAAAAACAGCTTCTTCTACCGCAGAATCACCTCCACCAACGACCAAGAGATCCTCGTCTCTAAAGAAAGCTCCATCACAAACAGCACAGTAGGAAACCCCTCTACTATTCAGCTCCTCTTCGCCAGGGACATTCAATGAACGATGGTTAGACCCTGTTGCAATCACCACGGTTTTAGCTTCAAATTCCCCATCATCTGTGACAATCTTTTTGGTTGCTCCAAGGTCTTCGATACGCTCTACCTGACCAAACAAATGTTCCACGCCAAGATTTTCTAAAGGCTCAAACATTTTTTCAGCCAAGTCTGGGCCACTAATATTCGCATAGCCAGGATAGTTTTCGATGTCAGACGTATTGTTCATTTGACCACCTGGAATTCCTCTCTCAATCAATGCGACTTTTAAATTGCTTCGTGCTGCATAAAGGGCAGCAGTCATCCCTGCAGGACCTGCTCCAATAATCACTGTATCAAACATACTCAACCTCTTTCTGTTTTGTTGTAACCATTATAATTCTAACACAGTCTTTTTGCAATTATCGTGCTTGAAAGATAAACAAAATCCCTATGACCGCAAAGGTTAAAATAGGAATCGTCATGATATCAATTAAGAGGATATCATACAAATGGGCTTGTCGTTGCTTGGCTGTTTTATCTTTCTTCTTAAGGGCACGGTAGCCAATCCAAATACAAGAAGCGATCCCAACTAAAATCGTTGTCGTCACTAAACTTTGTAAATATAAGGACAATAATTTATTTAACATCACGACTCCAAATATTTTTACATTTTCAGAAAACAAACCCAGCTAGCATCGCCAGCTGAGTCTTACCTCTCCTCTATTATATCAAACATAGGTCCGTTTGTAACTAGCAAAGAATTCTTTTGTCCGTTCTTCTTTTGGATGTTGCATGATTTCCTCTGGTGTTCCAGATTCAATAATCCGTCCTTTATCCAAAAATAGGACCTTATCTGCTACTTGCGCTACAAAAGACATATCATGGCTGACCAGTACCATGGTTTGTCCTGATTTTGCAGCATTGGCAATGGATTTTTCAACTTCTCCAACCAATTCTGGATCCAAGGCTGAAGTCGGTTCATCCAGCAAAAGAACTTCTGGTTTCATGGCCAAAGCACGGGCCAAAGCCACCCGTTGTTTTTGTCCACCTGAGAGGTGACGAGGATAGTGATTTTCACGATCCGATAAACCGACTTTTGCTAGTTCTTCTCGAGCAATTTTCGTTGCTTCTTGATCGGATAAGCCCTTCACAACAATGAGCCCTTCTTTCACATTTTCAAGAGCTGTTTTTCTACCAAACAAATTAAACTGTTGGAACACCATGGCCAATTTTCTTCTTAAGGTCAAGATTTGATCTTGGGTAATGTGCTCAAAATCAACTTCGAAATCATCAATCTTAATTCTACCGCTATCTGGTGCTTCCAAATAGTTTAAACTGCGTAAGAAGGTTGATTTACCAGCTCCCGAAGACCCGATTAGGGCCACGACTTCCCCTTTTTGAATTTCCAAACTGAGATTATTTAAAACCTTTTGACCTGAAAATGTCTTTGATAATTCTGAAATATAAATCATTAGATACGGACCTCCTGATCTGGTAAATCAATTGCTACGGGAGTCTCAATATCCAGTCGACGTTCAATGTGACGGCCTAGTATTTCAATGAGAATGTTCACAATCCAGTAAACAATCGATACCGTGATAAAGCGTTCAAAGTACTTCAAATCGCTCCCACCAATAATCCGTGCTTGGGCAAAAATTTCAACCACACTGGCACTAAAGGCTAGCGAAGTCCCCTTGGTCAATCCGATGAGAGAGTTGATTAAAGTAGGAGTTGCAACGACTGCTGCATTGGGAATAATAATCCGGCGATAAACTTGACGGTTGGTCATCCCAAGACTACGCGCTGCCTCAATTTCACCAGGATCCACTGATAAAATGGCTGCCCGGATGGTCTCACTCGCATAAGCCGCCTCATTAAAGGCAAGAGCAACAATTGCAAACAGCTCAGCCGGAATGGCATTAATATTAAAAGCTGTTCCATAAGACTGATTGATCGCTTTTAAAATAAGAGGAATCCCATAATAGGTCAACATCAACTGAACCAACAAAGGAGTCCCCCGTAAAAAACTGACAAAAACAGCTTGAATCGGGTAAAGAATTCGTACACGATTAATTTTGACCAGAGCAAAAATCATGGCAAAAATAATCCCAAAAAATGCGCCTCCTAGGGCTAATAAAATCGTCACAGGCAATTTTCCTATGACAGCCGGAAATGCATCCAATACAGCTCTCAAACTAAACAGCTTGCTATCTGGAACGTGTTTTAAAAAGTCAGCATACCAGTTGGCAGTTAAAAGATTAGTTGTAAACATTTTTGTTACTTCCTTTCTCGAACATAAACATTCTATCACATTCACTATCGGAATTCCAAAAATTGCTACAGAAATAGAAAAATGATAGACTACTCAAATTTAGTCTATCATAATTTTAGACAAGTTCCTAATAGTTTTTCTTTATGGAGTTCATAAAGAAAATCTATGTTTTCTTCTGAACATTTGAAAGAAGGGGTTAGAAAGTTTGACGTTTGGCCTTTCGTTCGGCCCGACCACGCGCACGGTTTTCAGCTCGCTTAGCTTTTCTCCGCTTTTCATCAACTGCCCATTTAATTTTTTTCTTGTAGCCTGGTTTGATTTTTTTCTTTTTCTTCTTCACCAGACCAATCATTTCGATGTCGAGTTTCTCTTGCTTTTTCTCACGATTGGCCCGTCTATCCCGATCATAAGTATCTTCAATAACCCCATTTTTCAACACTTTCGGTACGAAACGAATGCCCATTTTTTCTAGTTCACGGATATCTGAATCATCACTCGGTTGATAAAGAGTAATAGCGACACCTGGTAGACCATTGCGTCCTGTCCGGCCAACACGGTGAACAAAGAAGGAAAGATCTTGTGGAATGGCATCGTTGATGACATGACTCACCCCTTCGATATCAATTCCACGCGCCGCCAAATCGGTGGCCACAATATACTCAAAATCAAGATTTTTAACCTGATTCATGATCCGTTTCCGTTCACGTGGTGGGATATCTCCGTGAATCTTCGCCACTTTTAATCCTTGAGCCACTAAATAGGCATGGAGATCATCTGCTCTCGTTTTGGTATTAACGAAAATCATAGCCAAATAAGGTTGCAAGGTCTTGGTCAATTGGTAAATTTGCTCATTTTTATCCCGACCCTTGGTCGAAACCAGCCAATTATCGATGGTATCTGAAATCACCGTCTTGGTCTTAATCTGCTCCATGACTGGGTTTGAGAGATATTTTTTCAAGAAAGGTTGTAATTTCTGCGGAATGGTGGCTGAAAAAACTAAAAATTGCAGTTGTTGCGGAAGTCTTGAAGCAATCTTATCCACGGTTGACAAGAATCCCATGTCCAGTGTCATATCCGCCTCATCTACCACAAAAGTATGGGCCTTATGAATAGCCAGATCACCAGATGCAACTAGATCGTAGATCCGGCCTGGAGTTCCAATCACGATATGTGGTTGTTTGACCTGCAGTTTTTCAATCTGACGGCTTTTATCCGTTCCTCCAACATAATTCACAATCCGAATCTCTTTTTCAGAATGACTAGCGATTTGACGAGCAGCTTGGTAAATTTGCGTCGCCAACTCCCGACTAGGAGCCGTGATGACCGCTTCAACTTGTTGGCTGTCTTCGTTTAACGTTTGAAAAATCGGCAAGAGGAACGTATGGGTTTTCCCAGAACCAGTCTTTGACTCTCCTACCAAATCATTTCCAGCTAGGACAATCGGAATTAGTTTTTCCTGTACTTCGGTTGCTTCTCTAAAATTGATTTCTTTCAGTGCCTCTTGAATATAGGGCTTAAAATTAAACTCTGTAAATTTCATTTTCTCAGTTCCTTTCATGATCTCTATTATTATATCAGAAAAGCTGTCTTCTTGCTTCTCTTATGAGTCATTTTTCCTAACCAGCGAAGTCTCTCTCAGTCAGCAAAAAACGATGGGCAAGCCCACCGTCGTTTTATAGGTAGAGAAGGACTAGAGTCACGACACTTGTTACAAAGGCAATGGTCCACATAAAGGCATCCACTTTCCATTCTGACCAGTTTTGCCCATTACCAGAAAGGCCGCCCAGTTCTAAATGATGGTGGAAAGGAGTCATTCGGAAAATCCGACGTCCTTCCCCGTAACGTTTCTTGGTCCATTTGAAATAGGTCACTTGTAGCATCACTGAACCTGTTTCAATGACATAGACCAGACCAATCAAGAGCAGCGTCCACTCGACATGCAAAGCCATTGACAAGGCTGCAAGCATCCCTCCAAGAGCTAGACTACCGACATCTCCCATAAAGATTTTAGCCGGCTTGTGGTTGAAGACAAAGAATCCTAGCAAGGCCCCAATCATACTCAAGGTGACAAAGAGAATGTCCCATTTTCCTTGCATATAGGCAATAAAGGAATAGGCACTCAGGCTAATGGCAACGGAAATGCTGGCTAATCCATCAATCCCATCTGTCAAATTGACGGCATTTGAAAAACCAACCAACCAAAACAAAGCAAAGAGAATGTAGAAATGGCCCAAGTAAAGATCGTAACCAAAGACATTCAAAAGGCTTCCTGCACCGTGGCGTTCAGAAAAAATATAGAAGATGATTCCACCAACGAGTTGAAGAGCTAATTTTTGCTTTGGATTGAGCCCTTCATTAATCTTACGAAAAACCTTTAAAAAGTCATCCAAAAATCCAACAATTCCATATAGAATCAAGATAAATAGAGTAAGTTGAACAGGTCGCGTGAAATTTCCAGTCAATACGGTAACGACAAAACTGACTAGAACTGCTGTAATGAGAAACACCACTCCACCCATTGTTGGAGTGCCAGCTTTCGCTTTGTGTTGTTTCACATCTTCATGCATTTGTTGCCCAGAAATATGAGCACGATGGTAAAATCGAATAAAGGCTGGAATAGCAGCCACTGTTAATAGAAACGATACAAGGATCGTAGCAATATACATCTTAGTCTCCTAATGTTAACGTAATCTTTTTGGTTTTATTGAGTGAGGTGTTCATTTTGACACTTTGTTTGGTTACTTTCTTTCCACTACCTTTATAGGTAATTTCAATTCCAGTCCATTCTCCAAAGATGTCTGCATTTTTCTTAGTCCAACCATACATATCTGGAACCGCATCAAAGTCTTCTGTCAATAACAATACTTGTTGATTGGCTTTGACTTTAGAGCCTACATCCACAGACATTTTGCGGATATTTTTCCCGGTTCCTAGGACAATTGGTTGCACCAAATTGCGACGCAATTCCTCTGAATAAGCACCTGGGCTTAGATTTTGCTTCAGATTCAACTCTTTAGAGAGAGTTTCCACTGAAGGGATTTTGTAGGTCGTTTCTTTGGTCACATCATCCAAAGTTGGTGCCTCTGATGTTAAGTGCAATTCATCTTTTAAAGCAACTGCATCTTCCAAAATAGGATTGACCAGTTCTTCCCAGCTAGTGGCTGAGAATTTCACTTCTGGTTGTTGGACTGTTACATACATGATGAATTCAGGGTCTTCTGCAGGTGTCATCGCTACAACCGAGTTGATATAATCATTTTCTCCTTGCAAGTATCCTTGATCTGTCGCCATTTGGGCAGTCCCTGATTTCACTGCAACGTTTTGACCGGGTACCTGAATGATAGGTCCATCACTGTACAAGGTTCCATACTCTGGATCTGTTCCGACGGTGATCATATAATTTCGAGTCTGTTGCGCAGCTGATCCTGAAACTGGTTTTCCAACAACTTCTTTTTTTGATTTGCGGGCTGTGTCTGATTTTTTATCGTAAATGGCACTAATAAACTTCGGCTCCAACATTTGCCCATCATTGGCGATAGCACTAAAGGCCCGTAACATTTGAGTTTGACTGACGGAAATCCCTTGACCAAAGGCAGATTGTGCCTGACTGACGTAGTTATCGCCCGGAAGACCACCATAAGCTTCATTTCCCATTCCAAAACGAGTTGGAAGACCGAATTTAAAACGGGTTAGGTAGTCCATCCAGACAGCATTTCCCATCTTTTGCTCTAAGCGGGTCATCCCCACGTTACTTGAGTAAGCAAAGCCCTGCGCGATATTCATATAGCGACCTTCAGCCAGTCCCATATTGACATCCCAGTCACGGATGGTCGCATCTTTTACTTGTAGTTCGTTACTGTAGTATACCTCATTATAAGCTGGGAAGGTTCCATGATCAATCGCCGAAGCTAATAACATGACCTTCATCGTTGAACCCGGTTCATATTGATCTTGATAAAGGATGGTATTCCAGGTTTTCAAGTTTTTCAGATCCAGCCCTTGTTTGGTATCCGCATTATAGGAAGGACGTTGCGTTGTCGCAAGGATTTCTCCTGTTTTTGCACTCACAAGAGTCGCACTAACATACTTTCCTTTTACTTTTTCTTGGAAAACATCCATTCGCGTCTCAAGGTAGGTTTGTAATTCTGCTGAAATGGTCGTATAGACATCTTTTCCATCTTCTGTTTTGACAGAAACCTTATCTGAACCAGGAACGATATTGCCGTTTCGGTCTTTATCATAGGTGATAACCCCATTTTGTCCAGCGAGAATACGATCGAGGGATTTCTCCATCCCTGATTGTCCCTTCAGGGTTTTATTCCCCTCTTTATCTTCTTGAAGAGAGGCCTGACCTATAAATTGAGAAGCAAAAACTCCATTTTTATAGCTTCGATTTGGACTGGTTGTAAAGGCAACCCCTTCAATCTTCGCCGCTTCCATGGCCTCACGGATGGCTGTCATATTACTATAAGTTATGCCGTTTCCGTTCGAGCCAAAAGAAACCTGTTTCAATTTCTTTTGCGACAACTGTTGAATGACGTAATCCTCATCCATCCCTAAGTACTGCTTAAAGATTTCTGCTACTTTTTTAAATTGGCTCTCTTCTACATAGAGGATTTTCCCAGTTGCTGATTTGTACTTTTTATCAATAATAGCATAAACGTTATAGGTCGTCGCATCTTCAGCAATTACTGCTCCATTTCGGTCGTAGATCGTTCCACGTTTTGCAGGAACAATGACCGTCTGCTCATGGACTTTTTTGGCTTGATCCGATAAGGTCACACCAAATTTTTTGTCAGTCCCAATGATCATTGCAAAATTAATCAGAAAGAGAAAAAAGAGGAAAATCGCCAGTACACTGAGATTTTTCCCAACTTGTTTTCGATTCTGATCCGGCAAGCGACGTTTCTTTATCGAATACCCGATCAAAAATTTTTTGAATTTATTCATCACTACTTGCACTCACTGTTTTTCGATTTTCTTTTTGCAGCTTCATTCCTTGGGAGCTAGCCAACTGTGATAAGCGGTCATAACGTGTTAATTCATTGACCTCTTGACGAACATCTGCCAATTCCGTCTTCTTGGCTTCTAGTTCCGTATTCAAATCCGTCAATTCACTTTGAACTTGTAAAATCCGTGTCTGCATAAAGACGATACTAATGGCTAAAATCACAGCTGTTAAGACAATCGACCCATAAAAAGCCTTTTCTACTCTAGAGAAACGGCGAAAGCGGTCTTGCAGTACCTGTGTTCTTGTTCTCTCATCTCTTGCTGCCATATCAATTCCTCTTACTTGTGTATTTTTCGAGCAACCCGTAGTTTTGCTGAATGGGATCGATTATTATCCTCAAGCTCTTCATCACTTGGCAAAATAGGTTTCCGGTTGACCAACTCCATCTTTGGTTTCAAATCATCTGGAATAAAGGGAAGTCCCTTTGGAACCTCAACCGTCGAAGCTTCTTTAAACAATTGTTTGGTCAATCGATCCTCTAACGAATGAAAGGTAATCACAGAAATACGACCATCGAGGGCCAACAAATCCATGGCTTGCTGAATTGATTCATCTGCAGCTCCCAGTTCATCATTGACTTCGATACGAATGGCTTGGAAAATCTGTTTAGCAGGATGGCCCTTTTTCTTGAGCTCCTTAGCTGGTTTAGCAGATTTAATAATCTCTGCTAATTCAGTCGTCGTTTCAATCGGTTTAATTGCTCGTGCTTGCTCAATTTTCCGCGCAATTTGCTTGGAAAATTTGTCCTCTCCATATTTGAAAAAAATACGGACTAGATCATGGTAATCGTAGCTATTTACGACCTCATAAGCCGTTAAGGAAGCTTCTTGATTCATCCGCATGTCCAGAGGCGCATCTTTCTTGTAAGAAAATCCGCGTTCCCGTTCATCTAACTGAGGACTAGAGACACCTAGGTCATAACAGATTCCATCAATTTCAGTCACACCCAATTCGTTTAGACGTTCCTTCAAATGACGAAAGTTATCCTTAATGAAGGTCACCATGCCTTTCTCAATGAAAGGTGCCAATCGAATCTTAGCATTCTCAATCGCATGCTGATCTTGGTCAAAGGCATAAAGATGGCCCGATTCATTTAATTTTGTTAACAAATATTCGCTGTGGCCTGCCCCACCCAATGTGGCGTCTACATAGATCCCATCTGGCTTAACATCCAGCATATCGATCGTTTCATGAAGCAAAACCGTTACATGATGAAATTCTTTACTCATATCTTTACTATTTTACCACAAATAGGACCAAGATGCACTCCTGAAAGAAAATTCACTAACTAATCCTATCGGACCTTTTCGGATCCTACAAAATACCTAGAAAGGCTTTATTTCACTTGTTTCCTCTAGAATTTATGATACAATATTCTTATGAAAATAAGAAAACAGATTCTCATCCCACTTTTATTGGTCGATGCTATCGCTCTTTACTTTTTTCTAACCACTATTGAGGCTTGGATTTTTTGGCTTGCTGCCCTGATCCTAGTTGGCTCACTTTGGTGGCTTAAAAAAGCTATTCAAGGACAAAAAACAGAGATGGAAGAAAAGTAATTTCTTCCATCTCTGTTTTTCTTTTGTTCCCTCCAAGTAATTCCTTAAAAGAAGTAAACGAGCTCTGAAATAG
>NZ_JAPVZB010000018.1:0-41709 GCF_041432125.1 Streptococcus sp. 20925_1_77 | reverse complement strand
CTGTCCCACTCTCTTTTCCTTATTTGCTAGGATGAAAGCCTTAGAAGATAGGAGATTCCGCCCTATTTATCATAAGAAAGTGCTTAAAGACACAGGAAAAGCTAGCAATTTCATCTAAAAAGTGATAAAATAAACAATGTAAGTGGGATCAATCCCACAAAAATTTATAGGAGGCCTATTACACATGGCAATCGTTTCAGCAGAAAAATTTGTCCAAGCAGCTCGTGACAATGGTTATGCAGTTGGTGGATTTAACACAAACAACCTTGAGTGGACTCAAGCTATCTTGCGTGCAGCAGAAGCTAAGAAAGCTCCAGTACTTATCCAAACTTCTATGGGTGCTGCTAAATACATGGGTGGTTACAAAGTATGTAAAGCCCTTATTGAAAACCTTGTAGAATCAATGGGTATCACTGTACCAGTTGCTATTCACCTTGACCATGGTCACTACGACGATGCTCTTGAATGTATTGAAGCTGGTTACACTTCAATCATGTTTGACGGTTCACACCTTCCAGTTGAAGAAAACCTTAAATTGGCGAAAGATGTCGTTGAAAAAGCTCATGCTAAAGGTATCTCAGTAGAAGCTGAAGTTGGTACTATCGGTGGTGAAGAAGACGGTATCATCGGTGACGGTGAATTGGCACCAATCGAAGATGCTAAAGCAATGGTTGCTACAGGAATCGACTTCTTGGCTGCAGGTATCGGTAACATCCACGGTCCTTACCCAGCAAACTGGAAAGGTCTTCACCTTGACCACTTGCAAAAATTGACTGAAGCTGTTCCAGGATTCCCAATCGTATTGCACGGTGGATCAGGTATCCCTGATGATCAAATCCAAGCAGCGATCAAACTTGGTGTTGCGAAAGTTAACGTTAATACTGAATGCCAAATCGCATTTGCAAATGCTACTCGTCAATTCGTACGTGAATACGATGCAAACGAAGCAGAATACGACAAGAAGAAACTCTTCGACCCACGTAAATTCTTGAAACCAGGTTTCGAAGCAATTACAGCAGCTGTTGAAGAACGTATCGACGTATTCGGTTCAGAAGGCAAAGCTTAATAAAAAACAGGAAAGCAAGGTCCCGTGTGGATCTTGTTTTTTTGTTTGGGAAAAGTTGATTCCGGGATTTAATTTTTGTACAATATGCCTATGAAAAAAATAAAACAGTTTAGCTGGATCATTTTTGTTGTTCTTATCCTTTTTCTAGGAGGTACATTTGGTTTTCACCAACTTAGTTTGCAAAAAGAAAGTAAGCTTCTGACTCCTATCGGTAAAGAGGTCACGGTCAATGGACATCAAATGAATGTATACATTAAAGGTGAAGGATCTGAAACGATAGTATTTCTTTCAGGTGCAGGTATTGCTTCACCTATATTAGACTTTAAGAATCTAACAGATTCACTATCCAAAAAATACAAAGTAGTCGTCGTAGAGCGGGCTGGCTATGGTTATAGCGAGGATAGCAATCAATCCAGAGATGTGATGGAAGTTTTGTCTGAGACCCGTCAAGCTCTATCACAAGCAAATGTAACAGGTCCTTTTATCATTCTGTCTCATTCAATGGCTAGTCTTGAAAGTCTGGCTTGGCAGGAAAAGTATCCTGATGAAGTGAAAGCCTTGGTTGGTCTGGATTGGGCATTACCAGCAAGTTATGAGGATTTAAAGGATAATCAGGCCTTGCTTACTGTGGCTTATTGGAGCAGTAAGATTGGCTTATTACGCTATTTCCCTGAGTCCTTTTATATAAAAAATCCAACTCTGACTGAAACTGAACGACAACAATATAAATTACTAGCATATAAGCAGTTGATGTCACAAGCCATGCTTCATGAATCCCGTTTGGCAAAGGAAAATGCCAAGAAAGTTCCATCTAGCATTAATCCGAAAATTCCAGCCTTACTCCTGGTTTCTAACGGTGAAGGCACGACCTTTAGCCAATCAGAGTGGCAACGTTATGCAGAGAGATTTGCAAGCGACCAGTCTAATGTTCAAGTCGTCTATATGGATGCGCCTCACGACCTCTATCATTATCAAAGCAATGCTATTGTTTCTCGCATTAAAGAATTTTTAGAGAATAATTGAGGACTTAAAAATCCATTGAGACTGATGGTAATAATTAAATGCTGAAGGATTAACAGTAGAATCGTTAATTTTCTCGATTAAAAAAATTCTTTTTCTTAACAATAAACCTGCCCGTGAGGGTGGTTTTTTTGGTGTTTTAAGGAAACTATTTAACAGAATTTTTGATTAAAAGTTTCATTTTAAGAGAGAAATCTCTAATTTCATAATCCATAAGCAAACGCTTGCATTCCTATTTTTATTAGATTATAATAGGTTGGTATAAAGCCTTCTGTAATAATATTGAGCAAGTGTAGAAAGTAAGGATTTAGAATATTTGTAGTCAAAAATACAATGTTGCTTCTTACGATAGGGAGATAGATATGGCAATGATAGAAGTGCAACATCTTCGGAAAAATTTTGTGAAGACAGTTAAGGAGCCGGGGTTAAAGGGAGCCTTACGCTCCTTTATTCATCCTGAAAAGCAGACCTTTGAAGCGGTCAAGGATTTAACTTTTGAAGTTCCAAAAGGGCAGATTTTAGGATTTATCGGGGCAAATGGTGCTGGGAAGTCAACCACCATCAAAATGCTGACAGGAATTTTGAAGCCCACATCTGGCTTTTGTCGGATTAACGGCAAGATTCCCCAGGATAATCGCCAAGATTATGTCAAGGATATTGGAGTTGTTTTCGGACAACGCACCCAGCTATGGTGGGATTTGGCTCTGCAAGAGACCTACACGGTTTTGAAAGAGATCTATGATGTGCCAGACTCGCTTTTCCATAAGCGCATGGACTTTTTGAATGAAGTTTTGGATTTGAAGGAATTTATCAAGGATCCTGTGCGGACTCTTTCACTAGGTCAACGGATGCGGGCGGATATTGCGGCTTCCTTACTTCACAATCCCAAGGTTCTCTTTTTAGATGAGCCGACTATTGGTTTGGATGTGTCGGTCAAGGACAACATTCGTCGGGCCATTACTCAGATTAATCAGGAGGAAGAGACAACTATTCTCTTGACCACTCACGACTTGAGCGATATTGAGCAACTCTGTGATCGGATTTTTATGATTGATAAGGGGCAAGAGATTTTTGATGGAACGGTTAGCCAGCTCAAGGAGACCTTTGGCAAGATGAAGACTCTCTCCTTTGACCTGACGCCAGGTCAAAATCATCTCCTCTCTCATTATGAGGGCTTGCCTGATATGTCCATTGATAGACAAGGAAATACTCTCAATATTGAATTCGATAGTTCTCGCTACCAGTCGGCCGATATTATCAAGCAAACCTTGTCTGATTTTGAAGTCCGTGATTTGAAGATGGTAGATACGGATATTGAAGATATTATCCGTCGCTTCTATCGAAAGGAGCTCTAAGATGGTCAAATTGTGGAGACGTTATAAACCCTTTATCAATGCAGGGATTCAGGAGTTGATTTCCTATCGAGTCAACTTTATTCTCTATCGGATTGGTGATGTCATGGGGGCTTTTGTGGCCTTTTATCTCTGGAAGGCAGTCTTTGATTCCTCCCAGGAGCCTTTGATTCAGGGCTTCAGTATGGCGGATATCACCCTCTACATCATCATGAGTTTTGTGACCAATCTGTTGACCAGGTCTGATAGCTCCTTTATGATTGGAGATGAGGTTAAGGATGGCTCCATTATCATGCGTTTGCTGAGACCAGTGCATTTTGCGGCCTCCTACCTTTTCACCGAACTTGGCTCCAAGTGGTTGATTTTTATCTCTGTTGGACTGCCATTTTTAAGTGTCATTGTTTTGATGAAAATCTTATCTGGGCAAGGGATTGTAGAAGTGCTGGGATTAACTGTCCTTTATCTCTTTAGCTTAACTCTGGCTTATCTGATTAACTTTTTCTTTAATATCTGCTTTGGATTTTCAGCCTTTGTATTTAAAAATTTATGGGGTTCCAATCTACTCAAGACTTCAATAGTGGCCTTTATGTCTGGCAGTTTGATTCCCTTAACGTTTTTTCCAAAGGTGGTTTCAGATATTCTCTCCTTATTGCCATTTTCATCCTTGATTTACACTCCGGTCATGATTATTGTTGGGAAATACGATGCCAGTCAGATTCTTCAAGCACTTTTGCTTCAGTTTTTCTGGCTTATAGTGATGGTGAGCTTGTCTCAGTTGATTTGGAAACGAGTCCAGTCATTTATCACCATTCAGGGAGGTTAGTATGAAAAAATATCAACGCATGCATCTGATTTTTATCAGACAATACATCAAGCAAATCATGGAATACAAGGTGGATTTTGTGGTAGGTGTGTTGGGAGTCTTTCTGACTCAAGGCCTAAACCTCTTGTTTCTCAATGTCATCTTTCAACACATCCCCTCGCTAGAAGGTTGGACCTTTCAAGAGATTGCCTTTATCTATGGATTTTCCTTAATTCCAAAGGGATTAGATCATCTCTTTTTTGACAATCTCTGGGCTTTAGGTCAACGGCTAGTTCGAAAAGGGGAGTTTGACAAGTATCTGACTCGTCCTATCAATCCTCTCTTTCACATCCTCGTTGAGACCTTTCAGATTGATGCCTTGGGTGAACTTTTGGTCGGTGGCATCTTACTAACGACAACGGCGACTAGTATTGCTTGGACTCTTCCCAAATTCCTGATTTTTCTAGTTTGTATTCCTTTTGCGACCTTGATTTACACTTCTTTAAAAATCGCGACAGCCAGCATCGCTTTTTGGACCAAGCAGTCAGGTGCCATGATTTACATTTTCTATATGTTTAATGATTTTGCCAAGTACCCGATTTCCATTTACAATTCCCTCCTTCGTTGGTTAATTAGCTTTATTGTACCTTTCGCCTTTACGGCCTACTATCCTGCCAGCTATTTCTTGCAGGACAAAAACGGGCTCTTCAACATTGGTGGTTTGATTCTAATTTCCCTTGTCTTCTTTGTCATTTCTTTGAAACTATGGGACAAGGGCTTAGATGCCTACGAAAGTGCGGGTTCGTAAAAGGAAGAATCTCAAAGCCTTGTCTCAGGAAAGGCTTTTTCTAATGGAGATGAAAATTTCTTGACATCTATTCTCAGAGTGCTATACTAAGAAGGTAATCGCCGATTTAGCTCAGTTGGTAGAGCAACGCACTCGTAACGCGTAGGTCACAGGTTCGATCCCTGCAATCGGCATAGGAAGAAACGGCTTTGAAGGAGCGAGACGACGAATGATGGTGATAACCGATTCGTTCTGTCTCGCTCTTTTTTTGACCGCATAGGCGCCATTTTTGACCGCTTAGTCAAAAGTCCTTGTCTCCATAGGGGCTCTCTGCTATCATAGAATCATCAAAGGAAGCAATACTTCCAATTAATAAAAAAGAGGTATACGATGATGAAAAAACTACTTGGATTTGGATTTATTCTGGCAGCTCTTGCGGTTGTCACAATGGGAATGGTTGGCTTTCCAAAGCTTGATGTGAATATCTGGCCTTTATTCCCCGTTCTCTTATTTGCTTTCTTTACTCTTGAAAATCTGATGAAACAGGACTACAAGGCAAGTGTCATCTGTGCTTTAATTGCTCTGATGATTGCAAACGCGATCTACGATCTCTTGCCGGTTTCAAATGGCTTAGTGATCATAGCGGGTGTCCTTGCTTGCGTGGGTCTTAGTTTTCTTTTGCCGGATAAGGAAAGCAACAAATAAAGGAAGGAGACTGGGACAAAAGTCCTAGCCTCTCAATTATTTTTGGATTGTCGAGCAAGACGCAGTGGTTGAGTGGGCTCTACTACGCTGATTTCATCAGCTTTTACAGCCCTACTCAACTGTGCGGAGGTGGGACGACGAAATCGAATTCTAACGAATGACCGATTTCTGTCCCACTCTCTCTTTACTTCTCAAAAACTACCTCTTGATGGGTAAAACGTGCCACTTACTGAAAAGTCCTTGTTTTGTTTTCAACAGCTGTTATAATGGTACTATCAAAACGTTGGGAAAGGAGTTTTATGAAAGTTAGAATCGAATTGGATCCATCAATGGACGAGCCTGAGATCTTGATTCGAGCCCCGCGCTTGACCCCGGAGTTGACCCAGCTGCAAGAGAGAATCCTAGAACAAAAAGTCGCTCCATTAGCCTTCTACAAGGATCGAAGTGAGTATTTTCTAGATGTAGCATCGATCCTCTTTTTTGAGACGGATGGGGAGAAGATTTTTGGACACACCAAGGATGAGGCCTATGAGGTCAAGCAGAAGCTCTATGAGTTGGAGGAGCTGCTTCCCATCGCCTTTTGTCGGATTTCCAAATCCACCATTGTCAACGCAAAGCAGATCTACTCTTTGGAAAAGTCTTTTTCAGGGACCAGCACGGTCAATTTCTACCAGACCCATAAGCAGGTCCACGTATCTAGACGCTACTATCAACTCTTAAAAGAACGACTAAATGAAATGAGGTAATATTATGAGAAAAAAATTAATTGGGGTATTCTTAATCCTATTAGCAGCCTTACTCCTCTTACAAGGCTATTTTGTAAAATGGGACATCAGCATCTGGACCTTAGCTTGGGTCATCTTGCTTGCAGTCCTGTCCCTATCTAGTTTCTTGAAACGCCATTTTGGTTGGGGCTTCATCTATGGACTTTTAGCCCTCTTTTGTCTCAATGGGCAATACCATTTCCTTCCGGTGTCCAATTCGGTGGTTATCCTTTCTTCAATACTAGCAGTGATCGGTCTCAATATTTTATTCAGCCCCTCTAAGAAGATAAAGGAACGTTTTGGATCTTATTCCACTGGCTCGATGAGCAGAGCGGATGGCAACAACATTGATGTCACTTTTTCCACAGTAACCAAGTATCTCAATGATCAACACTTTACTCACGGAAGTGCTGATGTGAGTATGGGCGAAGCATCGGTTTATTTTGACAATTGCCGCATTGAAGGGCCGTCTGCCCAGTTTGTTGTCGATGTTTCCCTTGGGAGTCTGAGCCTCTATGTACCAAGCGATTGGCGCGTCCATGTTAATGTGGATAATTCCCTCTCAGCTATCCAACATCAGGAAAATCCAAGTGCTCTGACAAGCAAGGATTTCTATATTACGGGCGATGTTTCCTTAGGAAATCTAGAAATTATCTATGTAGGAGCGAATTCATTTTCTTAAGTCTGAAATGAAAAACTTTGTCCAAAAGCTTGCCAAGAGAGATTTTTTTTGGTAATATAGTACGGTATGTGGTGCTAGCACATCCGTTATATTAGATCTAATAGGAGGAAACACAGAAATGGCTAAAGTATGTTATTTCACAGGTCGTAAGACTGTATCAGGTAACAACCGTTCACACGCTATGAACCAAACAAAACGTGCCGTAAAACCAAACCTTCAAAAAGTAACTGTCCTTATCGATGGTAAACCTAAAAAAGTTTGGGCTTCAGCTCGTGCATTGAAATCTGGTAAAGTAGAACGCGTTTAATAAAGAAAGAAGGCTGGGCATAAAGTGTTCAGCCTTCGCTTTTTGATAGGAATAGTAGCATGACGCAGTGGTTGATTGGAACTACTCATGTTTGAAACATTCGTACTTCCTAATCAACTTGTGCGGGGGTGGGAAAATTGAAAAGGTTTGGGGAACCTTTTCAACTTTTTTTATTTTACGGAGTTCTTTCCCACTCCCTTTTCTTTTTCTCCAGAGACAGCTGTCACAGCGGGAGAAGAATAGTCCCTACCCTTTTACAGTTGACCTCTTTTATGGTAAAATAGAATATAAAATACTTTTGAGGTAGAAATTATGACAGTAAAAATCAATACAAAGGACGGTCAAATTGAATTGACTGATGAGGTTATCGCAACTGTTGTAGGCGGTGCTGCTACTGAGATCTTCGGTGTGGTTGGAATGGCCAGCAAAAATGCGATCAAAGATAATTTCCAAGCCCTCCTAGGGAAAGAAAACTTCTCTAAAGGTGTTGTTGTCAAAACAACGGAAGCAGGAACTATCGCAGTTGATGTTTACACTGTTTTGAGCTATGGAACAAAAATTAGCGAAGTCTCAAAAAATATTCAAGAACGTGTGAAATTTAGTTTGGAAAATCAACTTGGAATCACTACGGATACTGTGAATGTCTATATTCAAAATATCAAGATTGTGGGAGAATAATCGTGGCTAATATTACTACAAGTTTATTTCAAGAAATGGTTCAAGCGGGGGCTACGCGCTTAAATAAACAAGCGGAATATGTAAACTCTTTGAACGTCTTTCCTGTACCAGACGGGGACACAGGAACCAATATGGGAATGACCATCGAAAATGGGGCCAAAGAAGTATCGGACCGTTCTGCTTCAACTGTTGGTGAAGCAGCAGGGATCTTCGCTAAAGGACTCTTGATGGGCGCGCGTGGGAACTCAGGAGTCATCACTTCTCAATTGTTCCGTGGATTTTCTCAAAGTGTCAAAGACAAAGAAGAATTGGATGGAGCAGCACTTGCAGCAGCCTTCCAGTCTGGTGTAGAAGTCGCTTATAAAGCCGTTATGAAGCCGGTTGAAGGTACCATTTTGACGGTTTCTCGTGGGGCAGCCATCGGTGCCAAGAAAAAAGCAGAATCTACCAATGATGCAGTAGAAGTCATGCGTGCAGCTCTTGAAGGGGCTAAAACAGCTCTTGCCAAGACTCCAGATATGTTGCCGGTCTTGAAAGAAGTTGGTGTGGTAGACTCTGGTGGTCAAGGTTTGGTCTTTATCTATGAAGGATTCTTATCAGCCTTGACAGGAGAATTCATCGCTTCTGAAGAGTTCCAAGCAACACCTGCAACCATGTCAGAAATGATCAATGCAGAACACCACAAGTCAGTCGCTGGCCATGTCGCAACTGAAGACATCAAGTTTGGTTACTGCACAGAAATCATGGTCGCTTTGAAACAAGGTCCAACCTATGTCAAAGACTTCGATTACGATGAATTCCGTAACTATTTGAACAACCTTGGGGATTCCCTATTGGTGGTGAATGACGATGAGATTGTCAAAGTTCACGTCCATACAGAAGATCCAGGTCTTGTCATGCAAGAAGGTCTTAAGTACGGAAGCTTGGTCAAGGTGAAAGTCGACAACATGCGCAACCAACACGAAGCGCAAGTTGAAAAAGAAGAGCGTCAAGCGAAGCCAGTTGAAGAAAAAGAATATGCCATCATCGCAGTAGTTGCTGGTGACGGATTGGCTGATATCTTTAAAGCGCAAGGAGTTGATTACATCATCTCTGGGGGTCAAACCATGAACCCATCAACAGAAGACTTTGTCAAAGCGGTTGAAGAGTTGAATGCGCGCAACATCATTATCTTGCCAAACAACAAAAATATCTTGATGGCGGCTCAATCTGCAGCAGAAGTGATTGATCAACCTGCAGCAGTTGTTGAGACCAAGACTATCCCTCAAGGATTGACTAGTCTTCTTGCCTTTGATGAAAGCAAATCGATCGAAGAAAACTACGAACGCATGAGCGCTTCATTGGGTGATGTTGCGTCTGGTAGTGTGACAACAGCGGTTCGCGATACCACTATTGATGGGCTTGAAATCCATGAAAATGATAATCTTGGAATGGTCGATGGCAAAATCGTTGTTTCAAATCCAGATATGATGGAAACCTTGGAAGAAACATTCGCTCATATGTTGGATGAAGACAGTGAAATTGTGACCATCTATGTCGGTGAAGACGGCAGTGAGGAGTTGGCAAATGAATTGGCCCAAGCCCTTGCTGAAAAATACGAAGATGTAGAAGTAGAAATCCACCAAGGTGGCCAACCTGTCTACCCATACTTGTTTAGTGTAGAATAATTGAACAGAAGGTTCCTTTCGGAACCTTTTTTTGTATATAGAAAAACGAGGAGATTCCCTATGAAATCAGCGTGATTCAGAGGGATTGAGACTGAAGTGAACCCTCCACTGAGGCTTTATTCGTGAGAAAAAGGGGTTTCTGCAAAAAGTCTCAAATTCATCAGTTTTTTATTCAAATTGAAGAGCTTGAAAAGAGGGGGAAATGGTTTGAGCAGTGGAGTTTTTAGACAAGAAAGACGCGATATGTTATACTGGTATCAGTATGTGAAAGGAGAGTTATAAAAATGAAGAAATTTTTTGTAACCCTTGGGCTAGCCATTTTGGTATTGACTGGTTGTTCGCAATCCCAAACGAAGAAAACTACAACCGCTAGCTCATCTAGCAGTTCCTCTGTTAAAAAAGAAGTAAAAAATGAAGAAAAAACCACAACCTTAGTAGGAGATATCAATGGAACAAAACACCGGGATATCATCAAGTCTAAGGGAGATAAGGTTGAAAACCTTCGCATCGAAGTGACGGCCGATCTGCCCCAACAACTTGGGACCATCGCAGCAGAAAAGTCACCTGAAGAGCTCACAGCAGCCATTCAAGCTTTGCTGGAGCAAAATGAAGACTATAAGAAGCTAAAAACTGTTCCCGGTTTTAGTTTGGAATACACAGTCACACCAGAGAAAAAATTGCTCTCAACCAGTGTGATTGACCTCAACCAAATTGACGCCAAGTCTCTTGAAGAAATTTCTTACTTCAAAGATGCTGGTCTCAATGATTTGAAAAACATGAAGGCAGATGCCTTGGTCAAGGCCTTGAAACTTCATGGCATGAAAGAAGAAGGTCGGTAAGAAGAATAGAAAAAGTCGAGTGAAGTCACTTGGCTTTTTTTAGTGACTTTTGTCATGTTAGCGAGTGACAAAATTATCTAGTGGCTGTTATTTTCTTTCGCTATAATATAGTCAGAAAGTAAGAGGTAAGGAAAAATGAAACAATGGTTCTATAAAGTGTTTACGTTAACAGTGGTGGGGATGGTCGTCTATTTGATCTTTTCAAAGGATGATAGTCTCTATTACCATTTTCCTTGGGAATTATTTGCTGGGATTGGCATCATGAGCTGGGCGGTTCAAGAAGGATTGAAAATGATCAAGGCTGTTAAAAAGGAGATGGAGCAATGAAAAAAACGGGAGTGATCTTAGTCGTTTTTGTCATCATTCCAGCTAGCCAAGTATGCTTGAAAGGAGAGTATCATGAGCGTCATTAGAGTAGAGAACTTGAACAAAAGTATCAAAGGAAAGGTGATCCTAGAAGATCTTTCTTTCACAGTGGAGAGAGGGGATTGTCTGGCCTTGATTGGACCAAACGGAGCTGGGAAAACAACCTTGATGAACTGTCTGCTGGGAGATATGAAGGCGACTTCTGGAACTATTGAAGTAGAGGGAAAAGCTCCTGGTCATCCTCAGTTAAAGGCTAGTGTCTCTTATCTCCCTCAAGAGAATGCCATCGTGCAAAAGCTAACCGTGCAGGAACTGATCAGTTTCTTTCGCTCCATTTATCCCAACCCTTTAACGGTCAATGCCATCGATGATTTATTGCGTTTTACTCCAGAACAAAAGAAGCAATTAGCCAGTAAGCTGTCTGGTGGGCAAAAGCGTCTTTTATCCTTTGTGTTGACCTTGATTGGTCGTCCCAGTCTCCTATTTTTGGATGAGCCAACGGCTGCCATGGATACGTCCACTCGCCAACGCTTTTGGGAGATCGTCGGGCATTTAAAGGAAGAAGGTGTGACCATTGTCTATTCTTCGCATTACATCGAGGAAGTAGAGCACACGGCAGATCGAATTTTGGTCTTGCATCAGGGGCATTTGCTTCGGGATACGACACCTCTCGCTATGAGAAGCGAAGAGGTAGAAAAACATTTCACCCTGCCCTTGCGCTACCAAGCTCTAGTGGCAGAAATGGAAGACATTGGTGAAGTGGTCGCTAAACCCGATGCCCTTCAGGTTGTGACACGGGATGCTAATCGTTTGTGGAGTCGATTACAAGAAGAAGGATGTTCGATCCAAGAAATCGAAGTAACCAATCGAAGTTTATTGGATTCTATTTTTGAAAATACAAAGGAAGTAGGTAGAGAAGATGAAACGCATGAAAGCTCTCGGCGTGGTTGAGTGGCATTTGACCAGTCGCCAAGCTATTTATTACTTGTTATCAATTGGGATGCCCACGGCCTTTTATCTCTTCTTTTCAGGGATGTACCAGGAAACACCAGGAGCACCTGCTCACTTTATGAGGGATTATCTTCTCTCCATGACGGCTTTTTCCATGATGTCTACGGCTATCTTTTCTTTTCCAACCGTTCTTGAAACCGATCGACTCAACAATTGGCAAAAAGTATTGCGCCATACTCCGGTATCTATGGTAGAATATTATTTAATAAAGGTTGTGGGTCTCTTTGTCGATTTTCTCCTATCGATTGGAGTTGTCTTTACCGTGGGACATGTGGTGCGGCATGTGAATATGCCCCTGCAGGATTGGGTCTTAGGAGCCTTCCTTCTCATCTTAGGAAGTCTAGCTTTTGTAGCGATTGGTCTGGTCTTGACCCTGCTTCCTTCCAGTCAATTGATGTCTGTTGTGGGCAATCTCCTTTACATGGGACTGGCTGTCATGGGTGGGCTATGGATGCCGATTAGTCTCTTTCCAGAATGGATGCAAGCCATCGGCAAATGCCTACCAACCTATCAATTGATGGAACTGATCAAGACCTTTTTAAACAAGGGACAGGTTAATGGCTTTGCTAGTCTTTATTTAGCTTTGTTTACCCTGGTCTTGTTTGCCCTTGTTATCGTCTATCGTCGTCATTCTGAGGTTCGTTCATGATTGAAAAACTCAAACATATTCACCATATGTTTTACGTAGGCTTAATCTTTATGGCCTTTCCCTTTGCTTCTATTTTCTTAGGGCAGATTCCCTGGTGGCATTTCTTTTTAGCCATCTTCTTTATGATAAGCTATCTAGGAATCCTCATTACTGAAAATAAGAAACTGACCTGGCTTTTTTGGATTTATCTTCTACTTTATATTGCAGGAAATACCTTTTTTGTTGGAACTAGCTTTTGTTGGTTTTACTATTATCTGAGCAATATTTTGCTCTATCGTTTAGGGATTCGCGATTTTCGCTCGCCCTTTCTTTGGACGGCTGTTGGATCACTACTGATCCTTTTTGGAGCCCTGTTATTTAATAGGGAGATGAGAGAAAATGATTGGCTTTTTGTCCTGATCGTCTCTTTGTTTATCGCGATCATGACCTTTAGTATGGTCCGGATGGAGATGATGGAAGAGTTGAAAGCTGACCATGCCAAGCAAAATGCCCAAATCAATCTTTTGCTGGCAGAAAACGAGCGCCATCGGATTGGCCGTGATCTGCATGACAGTCTAGGACACACCTTTGCCATGCTCAGTGTCAAGGCGGACCTAGCTGATCAATTCTTAGCATTGGGTCAGATTGAGAAGGCCCAGGAGCAGGTGCAAGAGATTCAAGCCATCAGTCAAGAGTCCATGCACCAAGTCCGAGAGATTATCGAGAATTTGAAGCAGCGAACCCTGGCAAGAGAGCTAGAAACCGTCAAGCAAATGCTGGAAGTGGCTCAAATCAAAGTGGAGATTCAAAACGAGCTTGATACTGCTAGCATCTCGCCGATCCTAGAATCTGCTCTGGCTATGGTATCTCTGGAATTAGCTACCAATATGATCAAACATGCCAAAGCGACGCAAGCTCTTCTCTCTTATCGCTCCACCGAGACAGGTGTGGAAATGGTCGCAGAAGATAATGGCATCGGCTTTGCCACAGTCTCCGATAAAGACCTGCACTCGATTCGCGAACGGATTGCCTTGTTGGGAGGAGAGCTGGAGATCAGTCATCAACACAAGCCGACCCGGATAGAAATACGGATCCCCTATCAAGAAAGGAAATAAGATGCGCTTATTAGTTGCTGAAGACCAAAGTATGTTGCGCGATGCGCTCTGCCAGCTCTTGCTCCTGCAAGAGGATGTGGAAGATGTCTTGCAGGCTGGCGATGGACAAGAAGCTATTCGCTTACTCGAAACCCATCCAGTTGATATTGCTATCCTAGATATTGAGATGCCCATCAAAACAGGGCTAGAAGTGTTGGAATGGGCCAAAAGCCAACAACCCCAGCTCAAGGTTGTCATCGTTACCACCTTTAAGCGGCCGGGCTATTTCGAGCGGGCCCTCAAGGCTGGAGTTGATGCCTATGTCTTGAAAGAACGTCGCATCACAGATTTAATGGCGACTCTTCATGCAGTATTAGCAGGGCAAAAAGAATATTCGCCTGAATTAATGGAAGGGATTTTGACCCATCCCAATCCTCTAAGCCCTCAAGAAAAGGCAGTTTTAAAAGAAGTCGCAAAAGGGGCTTCTAACCAAGAAATTGCTGATCGCTTATTCCTCTCAAACGGGACCATCCGCAATTATATGTCAACCATTCTGACCAAATTGGATGCGGAAAACCGGACTGAGGCAGCAAAAATTGCCCAAGAAAAGGGTTGGTTATAAGGAAGAAAAGTTTCTAGGAGTTCCTAGGGACTTTTTTTCTGATAGACCTAGCATTTTTAGAAAAACTCTCATTCTTCGGATTTGGATAGAAAATTCAGAAAATTTACTATTTTTCCTTGAAATATTTTCTAAAAATGGTATGATAGTAGCATGCTAATTTGATATACAAAGTACTGGAAAGGAGAGACATGGAGAAAATTACCTTAGAAACTGCAAAAACCGGTTCAGAGCTCGTTCTTGAAACCCTGCGTGATTTGGGCATTGACACGATTTTTGGTTATCCTGGTGGAGCGGTTTTGCCTTTATACGATGCCATCTATAGCTTTGAGGGTATCCAGCATATCTTGGGTCGTCATGAACAAGGATGCTTGCATGAGGCTGAAGGCTACGCTAAATCAACTGGAAAGCTGGGTGTCGCAGTCGTCACGAGTGGACCGGGGGCTACAAATGCCATTACAGGGATTGCAGATGCCATGAGCGACAGTGTGCCTTTATTAGTCTTTACTGGACAAGTTAATCGCGCTGGAATCGGGAAAGACGCCTTCCAAGAAGCGGATATTGTGGGAATTACCATGCCCATTACCAAGTACAATTATCAAGTACGTGAGACGGCAGACCTTCCGCGGATTATTACAGAAGCTGTCCATATCGCGACGACCGGACGTCCTGGTCCGGTGGTGATTGACCTACCGAAAGACGTCTCTGCTATAGAGACAGATTTCATCTATGAACCAAGTGTGAAGCTTCCAAGCTACCAGCCAACCATTGAACCAAATGAATTGCAAATCAAAAAGATTTTGAAGCAATTGAGTAAGGCTAAAAAACCAGTTCTTCTTGCTGGTGGTGGGGTAAGTTACGCTGGGGCTGCAAAAGAGTTGATTGCTTTTGCAGAGCGCTATCAGATTCCAGTAGTGACCAGTCTTTTAGGTCAAGGAACGATTGCGACCAGTCATCCTCTTTTCCTAGGAATGGGAGGAATGCACGGATCCTTCGCTGCTAATATTGCCATGACAGAGACGGATTTCATGATTAGTGTTGGTTGTCGATTTGATGACCGTTTAACAGGTAATCCAAAAACTTTCGCTAAGAATGCTAAGGTTGCCCACATCGATATTGATCCTGCAGAGATTGGCAAAATCATTGCAATTGACATTCCAGTTGTCGGCGATGCGAAGAAGGCCTTGCAGCAGTTACTAGCAGAGCCAACGGTTCATAACAATACAGAAAAATGGATCGAAAAGGTAACCCAAGATAAGAACCGGGTTCGTTCTTACGATAAGAAAGAACGGGTTGTACAGCCACAAGCTGTGATCGAACGCATTGGAGAGTTGACCAAGGGTGACGCTATTGTCGTCACAGACGTTGGACAACACCAAATGTGGGCAGCTCAATACTATCCTTACCAAAATGAGCGCCAATTGGTGACTTCAGGTGGTCTAGGAACGATGGGATTCGGTGTTCCTGCAGCTATCGGAGCGAAAATTGCCAATCCAGATAAAGAAGTTGTTCTCTTTGTCGGAGATGGTGGTTTCCAAATGACCAACCAGGAATTGGCGATCTTAAATATTTATAAAATTCCCATCAAGGTCGTTATGCTCAACAACCACTCGCTTGGGATGGTCCGTCAATGGCAAGAAGCCTTCTATGATGGTCGGACATCAGAGTCAGTCTTTGATAGCCTTCCAGATTTCCAATTGATGGCGCAAGCCTACGGGATCAAGAATTATAAATTTGATAATCCTGAAACCCTAGAGAAGGATTTGGAAGTCATCACAGAAGATGTACCAATGTTCATCGAAGTAGACATTTCTCGGAAAGAGCATGTCTTACCGATGGTACCAGCTGGTAAGAGTAATCATGAGATGTTGGGGGTGAAGTTTAATGCGTAGAATGTTAACAGCCAAACTTCAAAACCGCTCAGGTGTTCTGAACCGCTTTACAGGAGTTCTATCGAGACGTCAAGTCAATATCGAAAGTATCTCTGTTGGCGCAACAGAAAATCCTAACGTATCGCGGATTACCATCATCATTGATGTTGCTTCGCACGATGAAGTGGAGCAAATCATCAAACAGCTCAACCGCCAGGTGGATGTGATCCGTGTACGGGATATCACGGATAAACCACACTTGGAGCGCGAAGTGATCTTGGTGAAAGTTTCTGCACCAGCTGAGAAACGGGCAGAGATCTTGGCCATCATCCAACCGTTCCGTGCGACAGTGGTCGATGTAGCTCCGAGCTCGATTACCGTTCAAATGACGGGAAATGCAGAAAAGAGCGAGGCCCTCATTCGTGTCATTCGCCCGTATGGGATTAAAAACATCGCGCGCACCGGTGCAACCGGATTTACTCGAGATTAATTCTCACCTTAACATTGTTAACCCCGCCTTAAAAAGGCAAATAATAAAATAGAAAAGAGATTTTACTTATGGCAGTTCAAATGGAATACGAAAAAGACGTTAAAGTACCAGCACTTGATGGTAAAAAGATCGCCGTTATCGGTTATGGTTCACAAGGTCATGCCCACGCACAAAACTTGCGTGATTCTGGTCATGATGTGATCATCGGTGTGCGTCCTGGTAAATCATTCGATAAAGCAAAAGAAGATGGTTTTGAAGCTTACCCAGTTGCAGAAGCAACTAAATTGGCTGATATCATCATGATCTTGGCACCAGACGAAATCCAAAAAGATATCTACAAAGATGAAATCGCTCCAAACTTGAGCGCTGGTAAAGCTCTCGGATTTGCTCATGGTTTCAATATCCACTTTGGTTACATCAAAGCTCCTGAAGACGTAGATGTCTTCATGGTTGCACCAAAAGGACCAGGTCACTTGGTACGTCGTACTTACACTGAAGGATTTGGTGTACCAGCACTTTACGCTGTCTACCAAGATGCTACTGGTAACGCCAAAGACATCGCAATGGACTGGGCAAAAGGTGTTGGTTCAGCACGCGTTGGTCTTCTTTCAACAACCTTCAAAGAAGAAACAGAAGAAGATTTGTTTGGTGAACAAGCCGTTCTTATGGGTGGTTTGACAAGCTTGATCGAAGCTGGATTTGAAGTTTTGACAGAAGCTGGTTATGCCCCTGAATTGGCTTACTTCGAAGTACTTCACGAAATGAAATTGATCGTTGACTTGATCTACGAAGGTGGCTTCAAGAAAATGCGTCAATCATGTTCAAATACTGCGGAATTTGGTGATTTCGTAACTGGTCCACGTGTCATCGGTCCAGAAGTAAAAGAAAACATGAAAGCTGCCCTTGCTGATATCCAATCAGGTAAGTTTGCGCGTGAATTCGTTGAAGACCACGATGCTGGTTTCCCACGTTTGAAAGCCTTCCGCAAACAAGCTGAAGAACTTGAAATTGAAAAAGTTGGTGCTGAATTGCGTAAAGCAATGCCATTCGTTGGTCAAAACGACGATGACGCCTTCAAAATCTACAACTAATTGTCTGTAGAAGACTAAGCAAGTTGGGACACCCTGGCTTGCTTTTTTGATCAATACACAGCAACAGAGGTATGAAATGATAACAGCAAAAGATGTGGCCAAGGCCTATAAAATATTAAGAGGGGTCGTTGTTAATACGCCTCTTGAATACGACCACTATTTATCTGAAAAATATGGGGCAAAGATTTATTTGAAAAAAGAAAATGCCCAACGCGTTCGTTCGTTCAAGATTCGTGGAGCGTATTTTGCAATTTCTCAACTTTCAAAAGAAGAACGTGAGCGTGGGGTAGTGTGTGCTTCTGCGGGGAACCATGCGCAAGGGGTTGCTTATACTTGTAATGAAATGAAGATTCCAGCGACCATCTTCATGCCGATTACGACACCGCAACAAAAGATTGGCCAAGTCCGCTTCTTTGGTGGGGATTATGTAACAATCAAGTTGGTTGGGGATACCTTTGACGCGTCAGCTAAGGCGGCCCAAGAATTTACTCTTGCAGAAAAACGGACCTTTATTGACCCGTTTGATGATCCAAACGTACAGGCTGGTCAAGGAACAGTGGCCTACGAAATCCTTGAAGAAGCTCGAAAAGAATCGATTGCTTTTGATGCAGTCCTTGTTCCTGTAGGAGGTGGTGGCCTCATTTCAGGTGTTTCTACCTACATCAAAGAAACAGAGCCTAGGATTGAGGTCATTGGGGTAGAGGCCGAAGGGGCACGCTCCATGAAGGCTGCTTTTGAAGCAGGGGGCCCAGTCAAATTACCAGAAATTGATAAATTTGCAGATGGGATTGCCGTGCAAAAAGTAGGACAATTAACCTATGAAGTAACCCGTCAGCATGTGGAAACACTGGTTGGGGTCGATGAAGGTTTGATTTCAGAGACTTTGATTGATCTTTATTCTAAGCAAGGAATTGTTGCCGAACCAGCGGGAGCTGCTAGTGTGGCATCTCTAGAGATCTTGCGCGAATACATCAAGGGTAAAACGATCTGTTGTATTATCTCAGGTGGGAATAATGATATTAACCGCATGCCTGAAATGGAAGAACGTGCCTTGATCTACGATGGAGTGAAACACTACTTTATCGTAAACTTTCCACAACGTCCAGGGGCCCTTCGCGAGTTTGTAAATGATATCTTAGGGCCAAATGATGATATCACACGTTTTGAATACATCAAGCGCGCTAGTAAGGGAACAGGCCCTGTCTTGATTGGGGTTACTTTAGCCAATAAACATGACTATGCAGGCTTGGTCAACCGTATCGAGCGTTTTGATCCGTCTTTCATTAACTTGAACGGCAATGAAACACTCTATAATATGCTCGTCTGAGTATTATACAGAAACAATCGACCATTTAAGCAATATATTTTTAAGGAATATATTGCTTTTTTATCAATACTTGTGATATGATATGCGTAAATTAAAAGGAGGAACTTTTTATGCCTGGATTTATTATCTTTGTTTTATTCTTGCTACTGGTTGCAGGATTAATTGTGATTAGCTCACTATATGTGGTCAAGCAACAATCCGTTGCCATCATCGAGCGCTTCGGACGTTATCAAAAAATTAGCGATAGTGGCATTCATATGCGAGCGCCTTTTGGTATCGATAAAATTGCAGCACGAGTTCAATTGCGCGTCTTGCAGAGTGAGATCGTGGTTGAAACAAAAACTCAGGATAACGTATTCGTTACCATGAATGTGGCGACGCAATACCGAGTGAACGAAAGCAACGTAAAGGATGCCTACTACAAGTTGATGCGTCCAGAATCACAGATTAAATCATACATTGAAGATGCTTTGCGTTCTTCTGTTCCCAAGTTGACCTTGGATGAATTATTTGAGAAAAAAGATGAAATCGCCCTTGAAGTTCAAAAACAAGTGGCAGAAGAAATGTCAACTTATGGATATATTATTGTAAAAACCTTGATCACCAAAGTTGAGCCAGATGCCGAAGTGAAACAATCCATGAACGAGATCAATGCGGCGCAAAGAAAACGCGTGGCAGCTCAGGAATTGGCAGAAGCAGACAAGATCAAGATCGTTACTGCTGCCGAAGCTGAGGCGGAAAAAGACCGCTTGCACGGGGTCGGTATTGCCGAGCAACGGAAGGCTATTGTCGATGGATTGGCAGACTCTATTAAAGAGTTAAAAGGAGCCAATGTAGACTTGACCGAAGAGCAAATCATGTCTATTCTGTTAACCAATCAGTACTTAGATACCTTAAATAATTTTGCAGATAAGGAAGGGAATAATACGATTTTCCTACCAGCTAACCCAGATGGCGTCGAAAACATTCGTACACAAATATTATCAGCCCTGAAAGCAAAGTAAATTTTTTCTCATTTTTTAAAAAAGGTTCGTATTTTCAGCGATTTTAGTTGACAAAATGTGCAAAACAATTTATATTAGTATTGGAAATAATAATATAGGAGAAAGATCATGGCTAAATCGAACTTTGAAAAAGTAGAATCAGTTGTTGGATGGGTACGCGATAAGAAAATTACGGGATATCGTATCAGTAAAGAAACAAATGCCCGTGAAATGTCTATCATTGCCTTGGCTCAAGGACGTGCAAAAGTGAAGAACATCTCGTTTGAAACTGCACTCGGATTGATTGATTTTTATGACAAAAATCATCAAAAATTCGAAGATTAATTTGTTGTTCCAATTAAAAACCAGAGAGGCTTCCTCTCTGGTTTTTTCTATGCCTTAAAAGAAGAGGAGGTACAAAAAACAGCTTGCTTCCATATTGGTAAGCAAACTGTTTCAAGAGATTAGTGTAAGAAGCGTTGAAGGAATTCCTTGGTCCGTTCTTCTTTGGGATTACTAAAGATTTCTTTTGGATCTCCCTGCTCAGCAATGACCCCCTTGTCCATGAAGATGACACGACTAGAGACATCGCGGGCAAATTCCATTTCGTGGGTTACGACGATCATGGTCAAACCTTCTTTAGCGAGGTCCTGCATGATTTTCAAAACTTCCCCAACCATTTCAGGGTCCAGGGCGGAAGTTGGTTCATCAAAGAGGATGGCATCAGGATCCATGGAAAGGGCACGCGCGATAGCAACCCGTTGTTTTTGGCCTCCTGAAAGTTGTTTCGGACGGGCAGCCCAATATTGAGATCCCATACCGACTTTTTCAAGGTTTTCTTTGGCAACTTTTTCTGCGGTTTCACGATCACGCTTGAGGACGGTCGTTTGTGCCACAATGGTATTTTCCAAGACATTTAAATTTTCAAAAAGATTAAAGCTTTGGAAAACCATTCCCAATTTCTCGCGGTAGTGGGTAAGATCATACTCAGGATCAAGAACATTTTGCCCACGATAGAGAATCTCTCCAGCAGTAGGAGTCTCTAGAAGATTGATGGAGCGAAGAAAGGTTGATTTTCCGCTACCTGAGCTCCCGATGATGGAGATCACCTCTCCTTTTTCAACCGTGAGCGAAATATCTTTCAAAACCTCATTTTGACCATAAGATTTTTTTAAATGTTGAATTTCAAGAATTTTTTCTGACATTATTTCACCTCATTGACTTGCATTTGATTTGCACCTGTAGTATAAGTATCAGAATCTAAGCGACGTTCGATGTAGCGAAGGATTCGTGTGATAGTAAAGGTGAGAACGAAGTAAATCACAGCGATGATCGTAAAGGTTGGGAAGTATTGGTAATTTTGAGTTGCGACCGTATTTCCTGTAAAGTACAGTTCAACTACAGAGATAACATTTAAAACAGATGTATCCTTGATGTTAATAACAAATTCATTCCCTGTTGCTGGCAAGATATTGCGAACAACCTGTGGAAGGACGACCTTGCGCATGGTTTGTCCATGGGTCATTCCTAGAGCAGTCGCTGCTTCAAACTGACCTGGATCCACTGCTAAGATCCCACCACGAACAATCTCACTCATATAAGCTCCGGTATTGATTGATACGATAAAGATGGCGGCCCAGGTACGATCCAAGGAAATGTTGAAGGCTTGGGCGGAACCATAGAAAATGACCATGGATTGAACGATCATCGGAGTTCCACGGAAGATTTCAATGTAGACATTGAGGAACCAACCAAAGGCAGTTTGACATCCAGCAAGGAATTTATTTTTAGCCTTCGGAGCTGTTCGGAAGACACCGATTAACAAACCGATAATCAACCCAGCGATAGTTCCAGTCATAGAGATTAAGAGGGTCATTCCAGTTCCCCGTAAGAACTGTGGGCCATTATCCTTTAAAATCTTCATCATTTGGCTAAAGAATGTCTGCTTATCATCACTAGCATCACTGGAAGCTGGTTGCTTCTTAATCATATCATCCATGAGTTTGACTTGGTCTTCAGACGAAATCTTAGCTAGTGCGGCATTGACTTGGTCAAGTCTAGTATCACCCTTCTTCATCCCGATAGCGATGGTCGCATCTTCTTCTCCAACTTCAAATCCTTTTTTGAATTGGATCATCTTAAATTTTGAATTAGCGGACTCAGCGGTTAGGGCTTCTGGTCGTTCGGAAACATAAGCATCGATGACGCCGGATTCAAGCGCTTGACGCATTTGGGCAAAGTCTCCCATGGCGGTTTCTTGTTTTGCACCCTTGAGTTGGGAGATAAGAGAGTAGAGGTAGACCCCTTGTTGAGAGGTAACCTTTGCATCTTTAAAGTCATCTAGACTAGTGGCATTCGCATAGTTTCCGTCTTTGCGGACCAGCATGACCGGCTCGCTGGTATAGTAGCTATTAGAGAAGGCGACCTCTTTTTTACGTTCAGCAGTGGGACTCATCCCGGCGATAATCATATCGATTTTACCAGATGTGAGTGCTGGAATTAAACCGTTCCAAGATGTTTTCACGATCAAAGGTTTTTTACCTAAATCCTCAGCAACTTTTTTGGCGATTTGGACATCGTACCCATTGGCATATTGGTTGGTACCATCAATCTTCACGGCTCCATTTGAATCATCTTCCTGTGTCCAGTTAAAGGGAGCGTAGGCCGCTTCCATTCCGATTCGTAAATAGTCATCTGCATGAGCAACCTGTGTGATACCTAGGCAAATGAAAAGCCCTGTTAAGAGCGCGAATAATGTTTTTTTCATTTTTTCTCCTCTTCCTTATTTTAACTCTTCCTATTGTACGGTAAAATAGGTTGCATTTCAAGCATGCTCCTCTTTTTATTTAAAAAATGCTATAATAATACAAAGGAGCGTGATCAAATGAAAAAGTATTTGTATGTTTTTTTCGCCTTTCTGGCCTGCCTTTTTGTCAGTCAGAACGTCCATGCATCTAGCCCCTCTTATGATGTATTGTACTATGGTGGAACCTTGACCTTGGATACCTGGGACGATGCCACCTATGAGGAGGAGTTGGTCTATTATTTCAAAGATTCATACAGAGGGCAGTATGTTAGTCTAGGAACGGCGGGGAATATGCCACAAGGCTTCGCAATTGAGATGCCGCCAAAGGTTGAGGTGGAAGGCCGTGATCTTCAAAGAGAACCCGAGATTACGAATCTAGGTGATGGCTACCGAGTGAAAATTTATAACAGTGGTGTGGCGACAGATACAGTCAAAATTAAAGTCACATGGAAATTAAAAAATCTTCTTTATTCACACAAGGATATCTTGCAGTTAAACTGGAAACCAATCACAGATGGCGATCAGAAGGTGGATGAAGTTCAATTTCGTGTCATTCCTAAGTTCGCACCAGCCAATGCCCAATCGGAACTGTATATCCATACAGCCTTTATGGGACCAGATGTGACTGTAAAAAAAGAAGATGGAATCTATTCTGCTACTTTCTATAACCTAGGCAAAGGAAAGGCTGTGGAGTTGTATGGTTACTGGTTGAAGTCAGACCTAACTACTTTGTATGATTCTGGTCGAAATACAGGATTGACCAAATTGGATGAATTTCACAAGAACCAAGCTAAAATTGAACAGGAAAAATACTGGACACGCATGTTTTGGAACTGGATCTTACCAGCCTTATTTATTGCACTCTGGCTTCTTTCTCTCTTGGGTCACAATCGGTTCAAAAAAATGATTTGGCCTGGTGTGACCTATCCGACCGATACTCGTCTTTATGAAATTCCACAGGATATTGCACCTCTTGTCATGAGTTCGGTTGTTTATTCAGCTGAATTAGACGAGGCCTCCCCGACCAATAAAGAGAAGGCAACTCCGCCAGTATTCACATTTGAAAAAATGCTTCAAGCTACATTGCTAGATTTGATGGATCGTGGAGTGATTGTCTACGAGCAACAAGGAAATGAAGTCGTTTTGACCAGGAAGTCTCATGGACATGTGGATGATTTTGAACGCTCTTTTATGAATATGGCTTTTGGGGATCAGGTTTCCTGTACCGTTAAAGATATCTTTAAGAATTATGAATTTAGTGATGACGTATACAAACATGCCAAAAAAGCAGATCAAGATGCTATTCGTTCGCTAGGAAGTAGGGCTCAGGCTCACTTTGATACGGCTGTCAACCAGGTAGCCAGAGATGTTCATCGCAAGGTGGAAGATCTCCATTTGCCAAGCTACTATCGCCCTTTAGAGGCAAATGAAGAAGCGCAAGCTAGACGAAGCCTCTTCTTTGGTTGGGCTGCTTGGTTTATCGCCCTTGGAGCAGAAATCTTTGCCATCTTTGGGATGGGTTGGTTCTCGGTTCCTTGTTTGATAGGGATCCTCATACTTTGGTTTATGCCAGTGCGCTTCAATGGTGTCTTTAAAGCATGCTTACGAGATGGGGTTGTCAATCTTGCGGGTGCTGAGCAACGCTATTACTGGGATAGTTTTGGTCGGATGTTAAAAGAGATTGCTCACCTCAACGATGCAGAGTTGCAGTCTCTTGTCCTATGGAACCGCTTATTGGTCTATGCGGCCTTGTATGGTGTAGCCGATCAGGTCACAAAGGTCATGAAACTTCGGAATATTCAGTTAGAAAATCAAGCCTTAAATGCTTTCGTTTACACCCCATTCTATCATGATGTGACCCACTCAAGTCATGCCATGTCTACTTATGGATCGACAGCATCGACAGCTAGTCATTTCACAGTTTCTTCTGGTAGTGGAGGAGGCTTCTCTGGCGGAGGAGGCGGAGGAGGCTTTGGTGCCTTCTAAGCAGCACTAAGAATGGTCTTAGTCTCTCTTACCCTTCTAGTTTGGAAGGCCTGGTCCGGTCCATAGATTTATGATATAATAGAGCAAATGTAAGTTTAGGAGAAAAAGATGTTTCTGATCGAATTAATCAAAGCGATCCTTTTTGGGATTGTCGAGGGGATTACAGAATGGCTACCGATCTCAAGTACAGGTCACTTGATTCTACTACAGGATTTTGTGCAGTTTAAAAACCAAGATCCAGCCTTTATGGAGATGTTCAATGTTGTGATCCAATTGGGTGCGATCCTAGCGGTTGTGGTAATTTATTTTGATAAATTATATCCGTTTAAACCAGGGAAATCAGCAGTAGAAGTGCGTCGGACCTGGCAGTTATGGGCAAAAGTTGCAGTTGCAACCCTCCCGCTTGTCTTTGTTTTTAAATTAGATGATTGGTTTGAGGCGCATTTCCACAATTCGATTTCCGTTGCAATTATGTTGATTACCTACGGGATTGCCTTTATCTATTTGGAAAGACGGGAACAGGTCGAACCTGCAGTGACAGAGTTGCATAAGTTACCTTATCGAACAGCTCTTTATATCGGACTTTTCCAAGTCTTATCGCTATTTCCAGGTACAAGCCGTTCAGGTGCTACGATTGTAGGGGGCTTGATCAATGGTGTTAGCCGTCCAGTGGTGACAGAGTTTACCTTTTATCTGGGTATCCCGGCTATGTTTGGGGCTAGTCTCTTAAAGGTTGGGAAATTCGCTCTTGGCGGGCATTCACTTGCACTAGGGCAACTTTTTATTCTACTGGTAGCGATGGGAGTGGCATTCGTAGTCAGCATGTACGCCATCCGCTTCTTGACAGATTATGTGAAAAATCATGATTTCACCGTCTTTGGGAAATACCGTATTGTTCTTGGTTCCATCTTGTTATTGTATGGCCTCTTCCGTGTTATTTTCTAAGAGAACGGTTGAACTCGATCAAATTGTTTATTGAGGTTGGAGACTTTTGTCCTGACCTCTTTTCTATGCATCCTTTTTTTGAATTCTATCCATTTTTTTAGTATAATAGTAAGACTAGAAGTATGAGGTTATGCTATGAAGATGAAGCAAATTAGTGATTCAACAATTAAGATCACGATCCAACTAGAAGACTTAGAAGAACGTGGGATGGAAATTGCTGATTTCCTTGTCCCACAAGAAAAAACAGAAGAATTTTTCTACGCTATTTTGGATGAGCTCGAAATGCCAGAAAGCTTCCTGGATAGCGGGATGCTGAGTTTTCGTGTGACACCAAAACCAGATAAACTGGATGTTTTTGTTACCAAATCAAAAATTGACCAACAATTGGATTTTGAGGATTTGTCAGATCTTCCTGATATGGAAGAGTTGTCACGCATGACGCCAGATGAATTTATCAAAACCTTGGAAAAAACAATCTCTGATAAGACAAAAGGGGATGCAGAAGCTATCCACCATTTGGAACAAGAAGAGTTGCGGGACAATCAAGAACAAGATCCTACATCTGAAGCACCAGTAAGTCAGTATATTTATTACATTTTGCGTTTTTCAAATATCCAACAAGCAGTTGCCTTTTCAAAAACGGTCAGCTTTCCAGTGGATACTTCTGAATTATACAAAATGGGGTCTGATTATTATTTAACTGTCTTGATCGATACAGAGGATCAACCAAATCAATATCCAACCTGGTTACTTGCTATCATTCGGGAGTATGCGGATGATTCAGAAGTGACACGGGCCGTTCTGCAGGAACATGGTCATTTATTAATGGTGTCTGGTGCGATTGAGAATTTGAAGAAAGTTGCTAGCTTATGATGTCCTTTTCCTTGCAATTTGTTCTGGTGCTGATTGGAACTTTTATGATTGCCTTGGTATTGACGCCCTTGGTTCGCCTATTCTCCTTTAAGATTGATGCCGTAGATTATCCGAATGCGCGTCGGATCAATACCAAGCCCATGCCAAGCGCGGGTGGACTGTCTATTGTGATTGCTTTTTCAATTGCGACTCTTGTGTTTATTCCTATGCTGACATCCACTACCGCACCAATCAAAAGTTACCTATCTTATACCTTGCCGGTCGTGGGCGCAGGATGGATTATCGCTCTCACAGGCTTGATCGATGATGTAAAAGAGTTGTCTGCCAAGAAAAAGATGATCGGCATCCTGCTGGCAGCGAGTCTGGTCTGGTTTTTGACAGATTTTCGTCTAAATGATTTTAAGATTCCGTTCGGTGGGCCCTTACTTCATTTTGAACCATGGCTTTCTTATCTTTTGACAGTGATTTGGATTGTTGCTATTACCAATGCGGTCAATCTGATTGATGGATTAGATGGATTGGTGAGTGGAGTCTCTATTATTTCCCTAGTAACAATGGGGATTGTGTCCTATTTCTTTCTACCAGTACCCAATCTCTTTCTGACCATGACGATCTTTGTCTTGGTTGCGTCCATCGCAGGTTTCTTTCCCTTTAACTACCATCCAGCTATTCTCTATTTGGGAGACACCGGTGCCTTGTTTATCGGATTCATGATTTCTGTTTTGTCCTTGCAAGGTTTGAAAAATGCGACAGCTGTTGCAGTAGTCACCCCAATGATTATCCTTGGTGTACCGATTACAGATACCTTTTTAGCCATTATCCGTCGGACCCTGTCTGGTCAAAAATTCTATAAACCGGATCGCAATCACTTGCACCACCGACTTCTGTCTCTGGGCTTGACACATCGGGGAACTGTATTGGTGATCTATGGAATCTCGATGATTTTCTCCTTGATTTCTCTCTTGCTCAACATCTCGAGTCGCATTGGGGGCGTCCTACTTGTGATCGGGCTCTTGTTTGGGGTAGAGTTGTTAGCAGAATTGATTGGGGTTCTGGGGCCACATCATAGTCCTTTGTTAAATGTTCTGCGCTATATAGGGAATTCTTCCTATCGGGAGGAAGTTCGTCAAAAACGAAAAGAAAAAACTAAATAAGAATAGTTCTAATCAAAAGAAAAGCCATTTAGGCTTTTTTTTGATATACTTGAAAGGTAAAAAAATACTTTGTGATGAAGGAATCTTTGCTTTGAGAAACCTTCCAGACTTCAAAGTAAAAAGAAAGGGAATGCAATGTCGACATTAGAAATTAAAGACCTTCACGTTGAAATTGAAGGCAAAGAAATTTTAAAAGGTGTAAACCTGACCCTAAAAACTGGTGAGATCGCAGCCATCATGGGACCAAACGGAACAGGGAAATCTACTCTGTCAGCTGCCATTATGGGAAACCCAAATTATGAAGTAACCAAAGGGGAGATTCTGTTTGATGGTGTCAACATCTTGGAATTGGAAGTAGACGAACGTGCACGGATGGGCTTGTTCCTTGCCATGCAATACCCTTCAGAAATCCCAGGAATTACGAATGCAGAATTTTTACGTGCAGCCATGAATGCTGGTAAAGAAGAGGACGAGAAGATCTCTATTCGTGATTTCATCAAAAAATTGGATGAAAAGATGGAACTGCTCAACATGAAAGAAGAAATGGCAGAACGCTATTTGAATGAAGGCTTTTCAGGTGGTGAGAAAAAACGCAATGAAATCCTTCAATTGTTGATGTTGGAACCAACATTTGCCCTTTTGGACGAAATTGACTCTGGTTTGGATATTGATGCTCTTAAGGTCGTATCTAAAGGGGTTAATGCAATGCGGGGTGAAGGTTTTGGAGCGATGATCATCACCCACTACCAACGTTTGTTGAACTATATTACTCCTGACGTCGTTCATGTGATGATGGAAGGCCGTGTTGTGCTTTCAGGTGGGCCAGAATTGGCTGCACGCTTGGAACGTGAAGGCTATGCACAACTTGCAGAAGAACTCGGTTACGACTATAAAGAAGAACTATAACCTGATGACAAGTGATCTAATGTTGTCATAAAATCAAACAGATAGTATCTTTATTAGGAGAAAAAAATGAGTATTGAAAATATTACCCTCTTTTCGGAATTGCATGCTGAGCCAAGCTGGCTGCAAGATTTACGAAAAAAAGCTTTTGACAAGATCGATCAGTTGGAATTGCCAGCCATTGAACGCGTCAAATTCCACCGCTGGAATCTTGGGGATGGGACGATCACAGAAAGTGAGGCTTCTGCCAATGTTCCCGATTTTACAGCCCTCGATTCAAACTTAAAATTGGTCCAAGTTGGAACTCAGACTGTTTTTGAACAGGTGCCACAAGCCTTGGCAGACCAAGGAGTCCTTTTTACAGATTTCCATTCTGCCCTAGAAGAAATTCCGCAGGTGGTAGAAGACTACTTTATGTCTTCGGTTAAATACGATGATGATAAACTAGCAGCATACCACACAGCTTATTTTAATAGTGGGGCTGTCCTCTATATTCCAGATAACGTCGAAATTTCAGAACCAATCGAAGGCATTTTCTACCAGGATAGCGACAGTGATGTACCTTTCAATAAACACATTTTGATTATTGCAGGCAAAAACAGCAAGTTCAGCTATTTGGAACGCCTAGAATCAAAAGGTGATGGCTCAGCAACAGCAACTGCTAATGTGACGGTTGAGGTGATTGCCCGCTCAGGTGCCCAAGTGAAATTTGCGGCGATTGACCGTCTGGGTGAAAATGTCACAGCCTACATCAGTCGACGTGGGAAACTAGGTCAGGATGCCAGCATTGATTGGGCTATCGGTGTTATGAACGAAGGTAACGTGGTTGCAGACTTTGACAGTGACTTGGTTGGAAACGGAAGTCATGCAGATTTGAAAGTCGTTGCTTTATCAAGCGGTCGTCAGGTTCAAGGAATTGACACCCGCGTGACCAACTTTGGTTGCAACTCGATCGGAAATATCTTGCAACACGGGGTTATTCTTGAAAAAGGAACCTTGACCTTCAACGGAATTGGTCATATTATCAAGGGGGCTAAAGGAGCAGATGCTCAGCAAGAAAGCCGTGTCTTGATGTTATCGGATCAAGCGCGTTCAGATGCCAATCCAATCCTTTTGATTGATGAAAATGATGTCACAGCAGGCCATGCTGCATCGATCGGTCAAGTGGACCCAGAAGACATGTATTACCTCATGAGTCGTGGTCTGGATCAACACACAGCGGAACGATTAGTGGTGCGTGGTTTCTTGGGATCTGTTATTGTTGAAATCCCAGTTAAAGAAGTACGTGATGAAATGATTGCCACCATTGAAGAAAAGTTATCTCAACGCTAAGGAGAAACAATGCTAGATAAAAATACGATTGCTCAAGATTTTCCCATTCTCGATCAACTAGTTCACGATGAGCCTTTGGTTTATCTAGATAATGCAGCGACGACGCAAAAACCTAAACGTGTTCTTGAAGCAGTTAATCACTATTATTTGCAAGATAACGCCAATGTTCATCGTGGAGTCCATACTTTGGCTGAACGAGCGACAGCAGCCTATGAGGCAGCGCGTGAGAAAGTCAGAAAATTTATCAATGCTTCATCAACCAAGGAAGTGCTCTTTACAAGAGGGACAACGACTGGACTCAACTGGGTAGCCCGCTATGCAGAAGAAGTCCTAAAGGAAGGGGATGAAGTCCTAATTTCCATCATGGAACATCACTCCAACATCATTCCTTGGCAGCAAGCCTGCAAGAAGACGGGAGCGAAACTGGTCTATGTCTATCTAAAAGATGGCTTACTGGATATGCAGGACTTAAAGAGCAAGCTTAGTGAGAAGACAAAATTTGTCTCCATCACCCATGCTTCGAATGTCTTAGGGGTGGTCAATCCGATCAAGGAAATTGCTCGATTAGCTCATGAAGTTGGAGCGATCATGGTTGTAGACGGGGCTCAATCAACCCCTCATATGGCCATTGATGTACAAGACTTAGATGCGGATTTCTTTGCTTTTTCTGGCCACAAGATGGCTGCACCAACAGGGATTGGTGTCCTCTATGGGAAAGAAGAAATCTTAGAGCAAATGTCTCCGATCGAGTTTGGGGGCGAGATGATTGACTTTGTTTACGAGCAATCTGCCTCTTGGAAGGAATTGCCTTGGAAATTTGAAGCTGGAACACCTAATATGGCGGGCGCAATTGGTCTTGGTGCAGCGATCGATTACTTAGAAGAGCTGGGGATGGACCAGGTAGAAGCGCATGAGCAAGAATTGATTGCCTATGTGTTTCCAAAATTACAGGCTATCGAAGGCTTGACCATCTATGGTTCCCAAGACTTAGCCCAACGTTCTGGCGTCATTTCCTTCAATCTAGGAGATCTCCATCCGCATGACTTAGCAACAGCATTAGATTATGAAGGGATTGCTGTTCGTGCAGGTCACCACTGTGCACAACCGCTCCTTCAATACCTACAAGTCCCAGCGACAACGAGAGCAAGTTTTTATCTCTACAACACCAAAGCGGACTGTGATAAATTAATTGAGGCATTGATCAAAGCAAAGGAGTTTTTCAATGGCACTTTCTAAATTAGATTCGCTGTACATGGCGGTCGTAGCTGACCATTCAAAACACCCCCACCACCAAGGACAGATTGAAGATGTTGATCAGATCCAACTCAACAATCCAACTTGTGGAGATGTGATCCAGTTAAGTGTGAAATTTGATGAGAATGACAGGGTGGAAGATATTTCCTTTGTGAATTCAGGCTGTACGATCTCAACCGCTTCAGCTAGTATGATGACGGATGCTGTAATGGGAAAAACAAAAGAGGAAGTTGAAGAATTGGCACAGGTCTTTTCAGAAATGGTCCAAGGCCAATCAGATCCTCGGCAAGAGGAGTTGGGAGATGCAGCCTTCTTATCTGGAGTCTCAAAATTCCCACAGCGGATTAAATGTGCGACCCTCTCCTGGAATGCTCTCAAAAAAGCGATCGAACGTAGCAAATAATTAAAAGAAGAAACAGAGAAAGAAAGGAAATTATGGCTGAAGAAAGAGTCGAACCGAAACCAATTGATCTCGGTGAATATAAATTTGGATTTCACGATGACGTTCAACCCATTCTCTCTACCGGGAAGGGATTGAATGAAGCGGTTATTCGTGAATTGTCTGCAGCAAAAAATGAACCAGAATGGATGCTCGAATTCCGTTTGAAATCTTTTGAAACCTTCAAAAAGATGCCCATGCAAACCTGGGGAGCCGATCTATCAGAAATTGACTTTGATGATTTGATCTATTATCAAAAACCTTCGGATAAACCTGCCCGTTCATGGGACGAAGTTCCAGAGAAAATCAAGGAAACCTTTGAGCGTATCGGGATTCCTGAAGCGGAACGTGCTTACTTAGCGGGGGCTTCTGCTCAGTATGAATCAGAAGTGGTTTACCACAATATGAAAGAAGAGTTTGAAAAGTTGGGGATTATCTTTACCGATACGGATTCTGCCCTAAAAGAATACCCAGACCTTTTCAAACAGTATTTTGCGAAGTTAGTACCACCAACGGATAACAAATTGGCTGCCCTCAACTCAGCAGTCTGGTCTGGTGGAACCTTCATTTATGTACCAAAAGGCGTAAAAGTAGATGTTCCCCTTCAAACTTACTTCCGTATCAACAATGAAAATACAGGTCAGTTTGAGCGTACCTTGATTATCGTGGATGAGGGAGCAAGCGTTCACTACGTAGAAGGCTGTACAGCACCGACCTATTCAAGCAATAGCTTGCATGCTGCAATTGTTGAGATCTTTGCCTTGGATGGAGCTTATATGCGTTACACGACCATCCAAAACTGGTCTGACAATGTCTACAACTTGGTCACCAAGCGGGCCAAAGCTCAAAAAGATGCCACAGTTGAGTGGATCGACGGGAACTTAGGAGCCAAGACAACCATGAAGTACCCATCTGTTTATCTGGATGGAGAAGGAGCGCGTGGGACCATGTTGTCCATTGCCTTTGCGAATGCAGGTCAACACCAAGATACAGGTGCCAAGATGATCCACAATGCCCCTCACACTAGCTCGTCTATCGTATCCAAATCCATCGCGAAGGGTGGCGGAAAGGTAGACTACCGTGGACAAGTGACTTTCAACAAGAACTCTAAGAAATCAGTTTCTCACATTGAGTGTGACACTATTATCATGGATGATTTATCTGCATCAGACACGATTCCATTTAATGAAATCCACAACTCACAAGTTGCTTTGGAGCACGAGGCCAAGGTTTCAAAAATTTCAGAAGAACAACTTTATTATTTGATGAGTCGTGGTTTGTCTGAATCAGAAGCGACAGAAATGATTGTCATGGGATTTGTAGAGCCCTTTACAAAAGAACTTCCAATGGAATACGCCGTTGAGTTAAACCGACTCATTAGCTACGAAATGGAAGGATCTGTAGGATAATTCATTTTCATCAATCAAAAATCACAATGGATTTGACTCCATTGTGATTTTTTTACTTATAATTTTTCGTTGACATAACGAACAAATTCATTCCACCAAACCTTTAAGAAAAAGCTTTTCTCAATGGTTCTTCCTGCTACCATATCGACTGTTGGTTCTTGATCTTCTAAGTAGCCACGTCCGATTTTATCTGGATCAGTGTAGTGTAATTTTCCAAGACTTGTGCCTGATTTGACAGGTGCTCGGAATGATTCTTGGTTACTTTTGAATTGAATTTTTGGTTCCGCTTGACTGCCTTGCTTTTCGACGATATAGAAGTCTTTTTTTGCAACAGCTAAAACAGTCTCGGATTTCCCATCCATGACAGTTGCCTTACTTTTTCCGTAGGGATCTCCTTCTTTGACGACAATGGAAGAAACAAAGGTTCGTACCACGTAGTTCATCAGAGAAGAAGTAGCCACAAAGCGTGCATATGGATCACCGTCAACTGCCTCCACTCCTAGGACAACTGTGATCATATGGATGCCATTTTGCGTCGTCGATGCAGCAAAGGTGATGCCTCCTTTGGTAGAGTTGCTGACCCGAAGGCCGTCAACGCCCGAACGGTAATTTGGCATGCCTTCTAGCATCAGGTTGGGGTTTTCAATCTGCGTGTTTGAAAAAAGAGCAGTGGGCTTTGAAGTATATTTGGTCACTTCAGGAAAATCCTGGAGTAAGTGCTTGGCAATAACAGCAATATCATAAGCACTCAATTGATTTTCGTCTTCTTTCCCGTCGGAATCTCCGCTGATGGTTTGAGTATTTAACCCGGTAGCATTGATTAAATGAGGAGATTGAATGCCCCATTCAGCAAGTTTTTGCTTCATTTTTTCAACGAAGCTTTTTTCGGAGCCCCCCACTTTCTCAGCTAAGGCCAAGGCAGCAGTGCTAGAATTTCCAACTAAAAGAGCAGTCAATAACTGTTCAACTGTATATTGGTTCGCTTCCATAGGAAGAGTACCAGCACCTTCGATATCATTTAAGGCCAGAGCTTTCTCAGACAATTTGATAGGATCTTTTAGAGAAAGTTTTTTTTCATGAATGGCTTCGAAAATCAGATAAGTGGTCAAGAGTGTAGATAGTCCCCCCACATCTCGCTTTTTCTCTGAATCCTTTTCATATAAGATTTTACCTGTATCAGCTTCAACAGCAATAGCGCTTTGAGCAGGAAGATCCAGATCATCTGCTAGAACGACTTGATAAGGTAAACTGCATAACAGCAGCATGAAGGTAAAAAAAGAAAGAAAGAATTTTTTCACAGTTGTTTCCTCGTTGCTTAGTCCTCTCTATTGTATCATACAAATGATCAATGGAAAATCGTAAAATCATCAATTAGGCTAAAAAGTCAATCATAGCAAGGTTTTTGGCTGGTGTTGAAGCAAATATTCAGAAAATTTAGTTTACTTTTTTTTCTACTTGTGATATAATCTTAAACAAATCTAAAAAAACTATTGGAGAATTCCTATGAAAAAAGGTAAAGTATTCGCAGTTGCCGGAGTAACACTCCTTGCAGCTGGATTGTTAGCTGCATGTTCTGGTTCTAATACTAGTAAAGCAAGCTCAGGCGAAGACAAAAACTATGGTTATGTCTACACTTCAGATCCAACAACTTTGGACTATACAATTTCTTCTAAAGCTGCTACCCATGACATCACTACAAATGTGGTAGACGGTTTGTTAGAAAATGATAAATACGGTAACCTTGTACCTTCACTTGCGGAAGACTGGTCTGTTTCTAAAGACGGTTTGACTTATACCTACAAGATTCGTAAAGGTGTCAAATGGTATGATGCGGATGGTGAAGAACACGGCGAAGTGACTGCCAAAGACTTCGTGACTGGTTTGAAACACGCTGCTGATAAAAAATCAGAAGAACTTCCACTAGTTCAAGGCTCAATCAAAGGCTTGGATGATTATGTGCAAGGAAAAACTACAGACTTCAGCCAAGTTGGTGTCAAAGCGGTTGATGATTACACACTTCAATACACATTGAACAAACCTGAAACTTTCTGGAACTCTAAAACGACTAACGGAATTTTGTTCCCAATAAGCACAGAGTTCTTGAAGAGTAAGGGAGATGATTTTGGTCAACCAAACGATGTGAAGTCAATCCTTGCAAACGGACCTTTCCTTCTTAAATCAATCACTTCAAAATCATCTGTTGTATTTGAAAAGAATGACAACTACTGGGATAAGAAAAACGTTCACCTGAAAGAAGTAAAATATACTTATTACGATGGATCAGACCAAGATTCATTGGCACGTGGATTCTCTGATGGTGCTTATACAAAAGCTCGCCTTTTCCCTGCAAGTTCAAACTTTGCAACTGTAGAGAAAAAATATAAAGACGATATCTTTACTACACCAGCAGGATCAGGTGTAGCAGTTCTTGGCTTTAACCTTGATCGTCAATCTTACAAACACACTGCAAAGAAATCCGATGCTGAAAAATCTTCTACTAAGAAAGCAATTTTGAACAAAGATTTCCGTCAGGCCGTCACTTTTGCCTTGAACCGTGAAAGCTACTCAGCACAAGTCAATGGTAAAGAATTTGCTAAACCAGCTATCCGTAATACATATGTTGCACCTGCGTTCGTACAAGTAGATGGAAAAGACTTCGGAAATGTAGTTGCAGATAAGTTGACTACTTATGGAGACCAATGGAAGGGTATCAACCTTGCAGATGGTCAAGATGGTCTTTACAACAAAGATAAAGCGAAAGCACAACTTGAAAAAGCCAAAGCTGAACTTCAAAAAGATGGTGTTCAATTCCCAATTCATATTGATGTACCGGTAGCACAAAATTCTACAAACTTTGTTTCACGGATGCAATCTCTGAAACAAACTGTGGAAGATACTCTTGGTAAAGACAATGTCGTTCTTGATCTTCAAATGATGGACTCAGACGAAGTGTTGAATATTACTTTGAATGTGCCATCAGCTGCAGACGCAGACTGGGATCTTCAAGGAATGGTAGGATGGAACCCAGACTATGATGATCCATCAACTTACCTTGATACTCTTCAACCAGCTTCTGAGGACCAAACAAAAGTTTACCTTGGTTTTGCAGGTGGTGTAGATAACCCATCAGCAAAAGCTGTAGGTTTGGATGAGTTTGCAAAACTTCTTGACGATGCAAACAACGAAACACAAGATGTTGTGAAACGTTATGAAAAATACGCAGCAGCTCAAGCTTGGTTGACAGATAGTGCGATTGTTATTCCAACGATGTCAAGTACAGGTGCTGCAACAGTTGTTTCTAAGGTAGTTCCATTCTCTGAACCATCATCACAAACAGGTAACAAAGGTTCAACATACTTGAAATACGTTGAAGTTCAAGATGAGCCGGTTACTAAGAAACAATACGATGAAGCCCTTAAGAAATGGCAAAAAGAAAAAGCTGAGTCAAACAAAAAAGCTCAACAAGATCTTGAAAAACACGTTAAATAATTAAATTATTGATTTTCATTAGAACTTTCTCTTCTAGGGGAGAAAGTTCTTTTGGACATTAAAGGAATGAAATATGAAAAAATATGTTTTTATGCGTATTTTGCGTTCGTTAGTGTCGATCTTTCTCGTCACGACATTAACCTACATGATTATCTATACGCTAACACCGAGAAATCTCATCTTTAAAAATGACCCCAACTACAATAAAGTAGCGAAGACAAAAGATTCGAAGATCAACTACGAAAATACAGTCTATGATCGCATGGGTTATTTGGAATACATGGATTCAAAGAGCTTGCAACAAAAAGCAAGTAAAGAAGATTCTTCTGTAACAGTTGATGCGACTACTGCTAATGAAAAGATCTATAAAGAATACATTAACAAATTAGGTCATGGTTGGCAGTTGAAACGTTTCCCAGAAAGTAAGTCTTTTTATGCGGTGCGTGAAATTCCGGTTTTTGAACGTGTCATCAGCTTCTATGCAAATTTGATTCAGTTTGATCATCCAGGTTGGGTGAAAGATGCCTCAAATCCAAACCTCAAACGCTATATCCGTATTGAAAATGATCCATCTATTGGTTGGTCAGTTGTAGGTTCTGGTACGAAACACAAATACCTCTTGTACTTTAATGGTCAATTCCCATATGTACACCAAAACTTTGTGACCTTAAACCTTGGAAATTCATATCCAACTTATTCTAATACCCCAGTTCTTCAAGTTATTACACAAGGACAAGGAACGACTAAGAAGAGTGAAGTGAACTTCCCGACAGGTAAAAAGACATCTTCAATTGATATCTACTCACGTACCTACAAATCACCAAGTAAGGCAGACTCACAAGACATCAGTCGATTTGGTAAAGGGGACGCTTATACAGCAACGTTGAGCAACTATGAGAATCCATCCATGATTGCATCTTCTTCAATCATTGGTTTGATTGGTATTGCGATTGCTTACTTGATTGCGATCCCATTAGGGTCTTACATGGCTCTGTTCAAGAACTCATGGTTTGATAGCATCTCAACAGCAACCTTGACATTTATGATGTCTCTTCCAACTATTGCCCTTGTTTACATTGTGCGTCTAGCAGGTTCATTTGTTGGACTTCCAGACTCATTCCCAGTACTTGGAGCACAGGACTGGCGTTCATATGTATTGCCGTCTCTGATTCTTGGTTTGTTGAGTGCGCCATTTATCGCAGTTTGGATTCGTCGTTACATGATCGATATCCATTCGCAAGATTTCGTCCGTTTTGCTCGTTCAAAAGGATTGTCAGAACGTGAGATCTCGAGAAAACACATCTTCAAAAATGCGATGGTTCCATTGGTATCTGGTATTCCAGGTTCTATCATTGGAGTTATCTCAGGTGCGACACTTACTGAAACAGTCTTCGCTTTCCCAGGTATGGGTAAAATGTTGATTGACTCTATTAAAGCATCAAACAACACCATGGTCATCGGACTTGTCTTCATCTTCACATCACTTGGTATCTTTGCTGCCATGTTAGGTGATATCTTGATGACAGTGCTTGATCCACGAATTAAATTAACGAATACGAAAGGAGGCAAATAATGGCTACAATCGATAAAAATAAATTTCAGTTTGTAAAACGCGATGACTTTGCCTCTGAAGTAATCGATGCTCCAGCGTATTCATACTGGAAATCTGTATTCAGACAATTCTTGAAAAAAAGAACCACGATCATTATGCTTGCTATTTTGATTGGGATTCTCTTGATGAGTTTTGTCTACCCGATGTTTTCAAATTTTGATTACAACGACGTAAGTAAGGTAAATGACTTTTCAGCACGTTTGAATCCACCAAGTGCCAAAGCTTTCTTTGGTACAGATAATAACGGTAAATCCCTCTTTGATGGAGTTTGGTTTGGTGCTCGGAATTCAATTATCATTTCCTTCATCGCCACTGTTATTAACGTGGTAGTCGGAGTTATCGTTGGTGGAATTTGGGGGATCTCAAAATCTATCGACCGTATCATGATGGAAGTTTATAACGTTATTTCAAACATTCCATTTATGTTGATCGTTATCGTCTTGACTTACTCAATGGGATCTGGTTTCTGGAACTTGATTCTTGCCATGTCCTTAACAGGATGGATCGGAATTGCTTATACCATTCGTGTCCAAATCATGCGTTACCGTGATTTGGAGTACAACCTTGCCAGCCGAACATTAGGAACACCAACAATGAAAATTGTTACGAAAAATATTTTACCTCAATTGGTATCTGTTATCGTGACACAAACATCACAGTTGCTTCCAAGCTTTATTTCTTACGAAGCCTTCCTTTCCTTCTTCGGACTGGGTCTTCCAATTACAGTTCCAAGTTTAGGACGGTTGATTTCTGACTATTCTCAAAACGTAACTACAAATGCCTACCTATTCTGGATTCCGCTTACTGTTTTGATTTTAGTATCCTTGTCATTCTTTATCGTCGGACAAAACTTGGCCGATGCCAGCGACCCACGTACACATAGATAGGAGGAGTAGATATGACATCAAATAACAATATTATTTTATCTGCTCAAGATATCGTAGTGGAATTTGACGTGCGCGATCGCGTACTGACAGCTATTCGTGGCGTATCGCTTGAGCTAGTAGAAGGTGAAGTGCTTGCCTTGGTTGGTGAGTCAGGTTCAGGGAAATCAGTTTTGACAAAGACGTTCACCGGAATGTTAGAAGATAATGGCCGTATTGCCCAAGGTTCGATTAAATACCGTGGTCAAGAATTGACAGATTTGAAATCGAATAAAGATTGGGAAAATATTCGTGGATCTAAGATCGCTACAATTTTCCAAGACCCAATGACAAGTTTGGATCCAATCAACACAATTGGTTCACAAATTACAGAAGTCATTATCAAACACCAAGGGAAAACAGCTAAAGAAGCCAAAGAAATGGCTTTGGACTATATGGAGAAAGTTGGAATTCCAGATGCTGAACGTCGTTTTGATGAGTATCCATTCCAATATTCAGGTGGGATGCGTCAACGGATCGTTATTGCCATCGCCTTGGCCTGCCGTCCAGATATCTTAATCTGTGACGAACCAACAACAGCCCTTGACGTAACCATTCAAGCGCAAATCATTGATTTGTTGAAATCCCTTCAAAAAGAATACCAATTTACAGTTATCTTTATCACCCACGACTTAGGTGTGGTTGCAAGTATTGCAGATAAAGTAGCCGTTATGTATGCTGGAGAAATTGTTGAGTTTGGTAAAGTAGAAGAAATTTTCTACGATCCAAAACATCCATACACATGGAGCTTGCTTTCAAGCTTGCCTCAATTGTCAACCTCAGATGGTGATCTTTACTCTATTCCAGGGACTCCACCATCATTGTATGCTCCAATTAAAGGAGATGCCTTCGCACTTCGTTCAGACTATGCGATGCAAATTGATTTTGAAGAAGAGGCACCTGCTTTCAAAGTAACCGATACTCACTGGGCTAAGACATGGTTGCTCCATCCAGATGCACCAACAGTTCATAAACCAGAAGTAATCGAAAACCTTCACGAAAAGATTGGCTCAAAAATGGGCTTCACTCACATTACAGAATAGGAGGAAGGAAATGACTGAAAAATTAGTTGAAATTAAAGATTTAGAAATTTCCTTCGGTGAAGGAAGTAAAAAATTCGTTGCTGTAAAGAACGCCAACTTCTTCATTAATAAGGGAGAAACGTTCTCTCTTGTTGGTGAATCAGGAAGTGGGAAGACAACAATTGGACGTGCGATCATCGGTCTGAATGATACAAGTGCTGGAGAAATTATTTATGACGGTCGCAAGATCAACGGAAAAAACTCTCACAGTGAAAAATCAGAGTTGATCCGTAAGATTCAAATGATCTTCCAAGACCCAGCAGCAAGTTTGAATGAACGTGCAACAGTTGATTATATTATCTCTGAAGGTTTGATCAACCACCATTTGTTCAACAGTGAAGAAGAACGTCAGGAAAAAGTAAAAAATATTATGCATGAAGTTGGGCTTCTTGCAGAACATTTGACACGCTACCCTCACGAATTCTCAGGTGGTCAACGTCAACGGATCGGTATTGCCCGTGCACTTGTTATGGAACCAGAATTTGTCATTGCGGATGAACCAATCTCAGCCCTTGACGTTTCAGTACGTGCACAGGTCTTGAACCTGTTGAAAAAATTCCAAAGAGAATTAGGCTTGACCTATCTCTTTATCGCCCATGACTTGTCAGTTGTGCGCTTCATTTCTGACCGTATTGCAGTTATCTATAAAGGGGTTATTGTAGAAGTAGCAGAAACTGAAGAGCTATTTAACCACCCAATCCATCCGTACACACAATCCCTACTTTCAGCGGTCCCAATTCCAGATCCAATTCTAGAACGTAAAAAAGTTCTAAAAATCTACGATCCAGAACAACATGATTACTCTGAAGATAAACCACAAATGGTTGAAATTAAACCAGGTCATTATGTATGGGCTAACAAAGCTGAAGAAAACAAATACAGACAAGAATATAAATAGAGAGGATATCCTCTCTATTTTCTTTATTTCAAAAAAACTTTCAAAAAAATAAAAAATTTTTTAAAAAAGTGTTGACAGTAAGGGTAGGTCATGATATACTAATATAGTTGTCGCGCGAGAGCGACAAAGACCTTTGAAAACTGAACAAGACGAACCAATGTGCAGGGCACTATAACTAAGGTTATAGTAACTGAACAATAAAAAAACAATAAATCTGTCAGTGACAGAATGAGTTTAAGACAAACAATTATTTTAATGAGAGTTTGATCCTGGCTCAGGATGAACGCTGGCGGCGTGCCTAATACATGCAAGTAGAACGCTGAAGCTTGGTGCTTGCACCGAGCGGATGAGTTGCGAACGGGTGAGTAACGCGTAGGTAACCTGCCTGGTAGCGGGGGATAACTATTGGAAACGATAGCTAATACCGCATAACAGTAGATGTTGCATGACATTTG
>NZ_JAPVZB010000017.1:0-44897 GCF_041432125.1 Streptococcus sp. 20925_1_77 | reverse complement strand
CTTGTGGACGGTTGTCTACGACTGTATCGTAATCTTTATCAACTGGTTGATCTTTTTCGTCCGTTACAGATGCTTTGATAGTGTTACCTTCAGTATCTACATAATGAACATATACATTACCCTTCACTTCTTTATAAACGTAAGTGATAGTTGATTTAGGTTTGTCAACTTTACCTTTAATTGGGTCAGATGATTCCAAGTGTCCATCTTCGTCAACTTTACCTACTGGGTAGTCACCTTTCGGTACGATCTTGTATGTCTTACCGTCTGGAGTCTTGATAGTGTTAGGTTTTTCACCTTCCTCAGTTGTGTTATATGGTGTGTCATATGGTGAGTTTGGTGTATCTTGACGAGGTTTTTGAATTTCTTTACCATCTTCTTCACGGATGTAAGTGATGATAACTTCACCAACTTTAGGTGTTTCACTTTCAGAATTTGATGAAGAGTTAGATGCTGATGCTGATACTGATGTAGAAAGTGAAGTTGAAGTACTCAATGATTCTGAAATGGATACAGAAGTTGAAACTGATTGGCTTGCTGATACTGATTCAGATGCTGATGCTGATTGGCTTGCTGATACTGATTCAGATGCTGATGCTGATTGGCTCGCTGATACTGATTCAGACGCTGATGCTGATTGGCTTGCTGATACTGATTCAGACGCTGATGCTGATTGGCTTGCTGATGCTGATTCAGACGCTGATACTGATGCAGATGCTGATACTGATTCAGATACTGATGCTGATACTGATGCAGATGCTGATACTGATTCTGACGCGCTTGCTGACTCTGATGCAGATGTTGATGCTGACTCAGACGCTGACGCTGATGCAGATTCTGACGCGCTTGCTGATTCTGATGCAGATGTTGATGCTGACTCTGATGCAGATTCTGATGTGCTTGCTGATTCAGATGCAGATGTAGAAGCAGATTCTGATTGTGACTCAGATACACTTGCTGATTCAACTTCTGATTGGCTCAATGATGCAGATGCAGATTCAGAACGAGATTGCGATTCTGATGTAGTATCAGATACAGATTCTGATTGACTTGCAGACTCTGATTGTGTATCAGACACTGATTGTGAAAGACTTGCAGATTCTGATTGTGTACCAGATGCTGATTGTGAAAGACTTGCAGAAGTCGATTGTGATACAGACTGTGATTTAGATACCACTTCAGACTCTGATTGTGACTTAGACACAGCTTGTGATTGTGATACAGATTGTGACTTAGACGCTACTTCTGATTGTGATACAGATTGTGACTTAGACGCTACTTCTGATTGTGATACAGATTGTGATTTAGACACTACTTCTGACTCAGATTGCGAGTTTGATGCAGAGTTTGAGAATGATTGTGATTGAGATGCAGACTCAGAATCACCCATTTTCTCAAAGTAATAGTTCACATCAGTTGATGGTTTAATCGCAGTAGGAATTGAGTAGTTGTTTGAGAATGAAGAGTAACCTTTCAACTCTGTATAAGTAATGCTTCCATCTGGTTGAGTTACCTTAGATTTTGCAACAATATCCGCATTACGTCCAGCAATCAAGTTCCAAGCGTTATTTCCCTTACCAGATGGTGTCAATGAAGGATCTGGTGCATCCGTAAATGGTTTTGCAAATCCTTCAGCAGCCTTGGTTTCATCGTGTACGAGGTATACTTTCTCTGTTGTAGACTGCCAACCAGTAATGACAAGTGATTTGCTTCCAGCAGTTTCGTTAACATCAATATAGTAGTCACCATTTTTGCTGTTTACTCTTGTAACTTTAGTCTCATCAGCTTTCCACTCTTCACCAGCTTTATTTACTTTACTAGTGTAGAGGAGTGTGTATTTAGATACGTCTTCTGTACCTACATCACTTGCGCTAAAGTTGCCTACTTGAGATGGATCAAGGGCATAGAATTTCGTTACAGTCGAACCATTTGTATCCACGATTTCAGAAATACGTTTCACATAATAGTGGTTGGCTCCACCTTGAAGTTCGACCAGTTTTTGACCGATAACACCCTTACCAAGGATACCAGATGTTTTTTGAGTAGAATCTGTTGTAGCAGCTACATGCTTGTAACCAGGGATATCACGGTTGTTTGAAGCTGTAAATTGTTGTCCTGCAAGACCCGTTTGTGTGTAGCTTGCAAGATCTGTTTCATTTCCAGTAGGCTTGTATAGTTGACCTGGAGTAGAGTTACCTTGGATAAGCTTATAGTGAGTTGTTTGATCAACTGTTGCATAAGGAACAGAAGTTTGAACGTTTGGCTTGTCTTCGTTTTCATTACCTGGGTAGTTTGTATCACGAATTTGAAGTGTTTCATACTCAAGGTTCGCATTTACCAATGAGAAGGTAACGTTTCCTGGATCAGTGCCGTTAGCACCTTTATAAGTCAAAGTGTTGGTTACATCAGAGTTGTTGTTGGTGATGTAGCTTGGAAGTGAGATATTGCTTTCACCCGCTTTGATTGTACGAGTGTAAACTTCTGAACCATCAGACTTCTTAACGATACGCAAGTAAACATCTGGGTTAGCTGAAAGGCTACCAGTGATGGCAGAACGATCTACTGAAAGAGTAGCATAGTAATCAAAGTTTGTTTTAGCCCCAGTAGTGTGGTTCGTCTTAAGGAATTGCCATACACCGAAAGTGAAACGATCAGCGTTTGGATCCAAAGCATAACCAGATTTATTGAAAGCTGCATCTTCAATCGTTGCACCGTTCGCATCTGTAATAACTGGAATTGTCGTTCCATTAGTGCTTGTTGAGATTGGTGACAACTGTGCTGAAATAGCTGGAGCACCATTTACTGTTGTATTGCCAGTAAATCCTGCTGCAGTCAAGGTTGCCATCATGTCATCTACTGACTTGCTCAAACGTTCGCGTTGGTCTGCGTATGATTGAGCTGAAGCATTAGCGTTGATCAAGCTGTTGCTTGCTGTCAATTCTGTTTGAACTTTAGCGATGGCAGCATCAAGTGCTGCTTTCTTTTCTGGAGTTGAAACAGTTGCTGAGTAGTCTCCTGCAATCTTGTTCAACAACGCTGCTTCTGAAGTGTTTTGTTCCAAAACAACTTTATCTTCAGCTTTCGCTACTGTTGTAGTAGCTTCTACATTTGCTTCAGAGCCAGCTGCTACAGTTGATTCGCTTGAAGCTGCTGAAAGTTCTGCTGAACCTTGTTCGCTCAATGAAACTGATAAAGATGCTGATACTTTTACAGATGTTGAGGCAGAAGCGCTAGCTGATTCTGTTGTTGATTGAGATTGAGATTCAGTAGTTGACTCAGTTGTTGATGCTGTTGTTGATTCAGACTGAGATTCTGTTGTTGATGTTGTACCAAGTACTGTACTTCCTTGTTCTACAAGAGCTTCACTTGAAAGCTCAGATGCAGTCGCAACGTCTGATCCTATTTCATCTGCTTTTGCAGTATTCGCTACTGTAGCTGCACCAAAAACAGCCCCAGCTGCTACGATCCCTTTGAGCAAGCCACGGCTTGTCATTTCTTTCACTGATACTGCGTCTTCACGCACTTCAGCTACAACAGTCTCTTCGACTTGACCACGAATGACTTTCAAAAGACCAAAGTTAGAAGTCGCAGCACGCAACCAGTTTTTACCTGATTTGATCAATTTGAAACGGGTCACACGATCCGTTTCACGGAATTCACCGTTCGAACGTTTAAAAAACATTTCTGTCTCCTTATTACATTTTTTATTTCCCTAACATTATAGACTAATCTGTCGATTTTTGGAAGCAATTATCCTTAATTATTGCTATTTTTTTATAATTTTTGTTTTAGATAGTGATAAAATCGTTTTCAGTAGGATCAATTTGTCAAACCGGGGCAATTTTTTGAAAAAATCCTATAATACTTTTACTTTAGAGGTAAAACAAAAAGCCCCATTTAATAGGGACTTTTCTGATAATTATCTGATTTTTTCCAACATGTTTTCAATGTGTTGGATGGATTTTTTGCGTCCAAGCAAGTAGATGGTATCTGGCAATTCAGGACCATGCATTTCACCTGAAACGGCGATACGGATTGGCATAAAGAGATTCTTCCCTTTGATCCCAGTTTCTTTTTGAACTGCTTTGATTTGTGGGAAGATATTTTCTGCCCCAAACTCATCGTCTGACATGGCTTCGAGTTTCGCTTTGAAGGCTTCAAGTACAGTTGGCACGGTTTCACCAGCCATGACTTCTCGCTCAGCTTCTGTCAATTCTGGAAAGTCTGAGAAGAAGAGGTCTGTCAATGGAACGATTTCGTCCACTGACTTCATTTGTGGTTTGTAGAGTTCCACCAATTTCTCAGCCTTGTCTGTCAAACGTCCTGCTTCTTCGAGGAATGGTTTAGCCATTTCAAAGATGGTCGCAAGATCCGCATTCTTGATATACTCATTGCTCATCCAGTCCATTTTCTTTTGGTCGAAAGCAGCTGGAGACTTGCTGAGACGATGTTCATCAAAGAGCTGGATAAGTTCTTCGCGAGAGAAGATTTCGTCTTCCCCACCAGGGTTCCAACCAAGAAGAGCGATAAAGTTAAAGACTGCTTCTGGAAGGTAGCCCTTCTTACGGTAATCTTCGATAAATTGAAGGGTGTTGGTGTCCCGTTTAGACAATTTCTTACCAGTTTCAGAGTTGATGATCAAGGTCATGTGTCCAAACTCTGGTGCTTCCCATCCAAGGGCTTCATAAACCATGAGCTGTTTTGGTGTGTTAGCAATATGGTCATCTCCACGGATAACGTGAGAGATTTGCATATCGTGGTCATCGATGACAACGGCAAAGTTGTAAGTTGGGTAGCCATCTTTCTTCTGGATGACCCAGTCACCACCGATATTGCCACCTTCGAACTCGATATCGCCTTTGACCATATCATGCCACTTGTAGATACCAGACTCATTCACTGCCAAACGAACCGTTGGAATCACACCTGCCGCTTCACGTTCTGCAATGTAAGCAGCTTTTTCTTCTTCGCTCATGCCAAGGTATTCGTTGATATAGCGAGGTGTTTCACCCGCCGCTTCTTGGCGTTCACGTTCAGCTGCCAACTCTTCTTCAGTAACGTAAGATTTGTAAGCTTTTCCTTCCGCCAAGAGTTGGTCGATGTATGTTTGATAGAGTTCCAAACGTTCAGACTGGCGGTAGTTTTCATGCGTCTCAGGACTTTCATCCCAGTCCATGCCCAACCAACGAAGGTTTTCAAGCTGTGAACGTTCTCCGTCTTCGACATGACGTTTGCGGTCCGTATCTTCGATACGGATGATAAAGGTTCCACCATGGTGGCGCGCATACAAGTAGTTAAACAATGCTGTACGAGCATTTCCGATGTGTAGTAGCCCTGTTGGACTTGGTGCATAACGCACACGAATATCTTTTGCCATATTTCTCTCCTCTTATCTTGTTCGCTATTTCTAGCTCATTTTTCAATCGTTCCTATTATACCACAAAGAAAGCAGGACTGAAATGAATAAGTGACCTTTCTAGCCTTTCTTCCTATATATAGGAAAAAAGTCAGAACAAATGCTCTGACTGATATCTAATCTATTTGTATCTTAGTTTAGTCTTTCTTCCAATTCAAAGTCGATTGGTAGGGTTTGTAAAAAGTGCTCCAACTCACGTTCCCAGTAGAACCATTCGTGCTTACCTGGGCTGTGGGTATAGGTGACATCCAAACCTAACTTTTCTAGTTCCTTGACTTCAAAATTATTGGCCTCATAAAGGAAATCCTGCTCCCCACACCAGATCCAGAGTTTGGTCTTCTTATCTGAAAACTTCTTGGCAGCCGTCTCTAGCGAGTAGGGACTGGTCGTCCAATCCTCAATCTCTCCAAAAATTCCCTTCCAAAAAGCTGGTTGTTCCAAGTCATTGTTTTCAAAGTCTCTATCATGGAAACTTAAAGCACCAGAAAAACTAGCTGCATGAGAGAAACGATTTGTCTTGAGAGCCAAGAGCAACGATCCATAGCCGCCCATGGATAGACCCGCAATAAAGGTTTTCTCCCGTTTCTTAGTCATATTCGGGAAGAAGCGAGAAAGGGTCTCTGGCAATTCTTTCGCAATGGCCGTGTAGTAGTTGTAGCCATACTGGGTATCTGTGTAAAAGCCATTATTGGTGTTGGGTAGGACCACGATCAGATTGGTATTGCGCAGGATGCGCTCCACATTGGTCCGCTTCAACCAAGAGTGGTGGTTGCCATTCATCCCGTGTAAGAGATAGAGAACAGGAATATCCGTATCCGCTGGATCTTCCACGCGCGATGCATCGGGATAAAGGACGGACACCCCCCACTCCATCTTCAAAGCTTCTGAATAATACTCAATCTGCATAACTGCCATTTGCTTTCCTCTTTCTACTGTTAAAAACACTCGGCAAGCCTTCGGCCGCCAAGCGTTTCAATTCTTCTATTATTTCACTTCCATCACGACTGGTAGGATGGCTGGACGACGTTTGGTTTGTTCAAATAAGAACTTAGACAAGTTGTCACGTACCAAACCTTTTAACTCACCCCAGTCAAAGCTATCTTGTGTCAAGTAATCTTCGACGCTTTGGTTGACCAATTCGCAACTTTCACGAAGAATATCCCGACTCTTCTTGACATAGACAAAACCACGGGTGTGCACGCGCGCTTTGGAAATAATCTTCTTCTCTTTGCGGTTCACCGTGATCGCCACGATAAAGATCCCGTCTTCTGACAAGACCTTGCGGTCACGAAGGACGATATTGCCGACATCACCAATGGCATTCCCATCAATCATGACATCTCCTGCTGAGACGTTACCGGCAGGGACGAAGTCCCCCTTTTCATACTCCATCACCGTTCCGCGTTTTGGAATAAAGATATTTTCAGGCAAGATACCGACTTCCATCGCCACTCGTGCATGGGCATCCAATTCACGGTACTCCCCTTGGATTGGGAAGAGATATTTAGGACGAAGAAGGTTGATCATCAACTGCAAGTCCCGTGCGTTTCCATGACCAGATACGCGCAAGCTTGACGTGATCAATTTGACAACTCCACCTGCTTGATAGATCATGTTTTCTACACGTGCCACCACTGCTTCTTTGGCAATAGACGGCGTTGTGACGATGTAGACCAAGTCCCCATCTTTGATTTCCACATAGCGGTGACGACCAATCGACATCTTACGCAAACCATTGATCGGTTCACCCATCCGGCCTGTTTCCAAAATGATCAATTCATGATCTTCAAAACGGCTCATTTCTTTTGGCTTGATCAAGAGTTTTTCGTTGGCAAGAGATAATTTATTCAAGCGAATGGCTGTGCGGACGATATTTTCCACATCAAACCCTGTCAAGACCACCCGGCGGCCAGTCCCAGCTGCAGCATCAAAGACCTGCTGGATCCGAGAAAGGTTGCTGGCTACCGCCGCTACGATGACACGACCATCCCAGTCCGCAATGGTATCCAGGATTTCATCGCCCACTTCTTGTTCACTAGCAACCTGCATCTTGCTATCTGCGTTGGCCGAATCACTCAGGAGGGCAAGCACACCCTCACGTCCAATCTCAGCTAGGCGAGCAAAGTCCGTCGCATAAGACTCGCTGGCAGTTTGGTCAAATTTAAAGTCTCCTGTGTAGACAATATTGCCCTCAGGAGTGCCAATCACAATCCCGATACTTTCAGGGATGGAGTGGGTAGTTTGAAAGAAAGATACGACGGCATCGCCAAAATCAATCTCAGAATTTTGATCGATGACATGGAAGTCGTTGAATTTCTTAACACTGTCATTGCTTTTGACAAAGAGTTTAGCCAACTCGATGGTCAACTCTGTCCCGAATACAGGGACTTTTGCTTCAGCCAAAAGATAAGGCAAAGCCCCAATGGCATCCGCGTGACCGTGGGTCAAGAAAACACCCGCAATACGGTCCTTATTTTCAAATAGATAATCCATGTTGGGGATGACGACATCCACCCCAAGTTGCTCATTTTCTGGATACTTCAAACCTGCATCCAAGACAAAAATTGAATCGTTCACTTCGGCAACGTAGAGATTTTTTCCATTTTCTCGAACACCGCCAAGAGTAACTAATTTAATACTACTCACTGTTGTCTCCTTTAGTGTGATTATTTTAATACTTACGGTCCTTGGTTACCCAAGTCGAATTACAGCTTTGCAAATACTTGCATATCCACTCTATTATACAATTTTTTTCTCTTTTTTTCAAAAAGCTTTCCACGGCAAAAAAGTCCTCTCATCTAAAGTAGATGAGAGGACTTTTAGGCGCCTATTTTTAGGGGGAAAAGACCCTAAAAATGATAATCTCCCCGTTTATTTTCAATGATCCGCATGGCTGCCTTGATCACATGGAATTTGCTCAGCAATTCCTCTAGGCGCTGACTATTTCGTTCGCTCAATTGGCCGTTTTTGACCGTTTGGGACAGGCGATAAAAGTCATCCAAATCCTCCCCAATGTTTTCAAACAGCTCCTTGGCTTCCTTGAGTCGATAGCGATTGACCAAGTGGTTCATGTCTTTTTTGAAAGAAGTGACATTGCTATCGTGAATGTCCGTATAAGCTTCCTCTTCTTCCTTAGACTCATGGTAATTAACCGCCTTAAAACAGGTGATAAATTCCCGACTTTTGATATTGCAGACAAAGATGACACCATCACTGGCTACATAGGCTTCTGTATTAGCTGGTTGAACCACATTACTATCATAAGGAGAGAGGGAGGGGAGGTGTTGGTTGATCCACCTGTTCAGGTGCTGATCATCTACGCCAAAGCGCTCAAAAGCTCTTTGCCGAAAATGGTCACGGCAACTATATTCTTGCGCATACGACAATCCCATACTCTCACCTCCTCCTGGGTATTTTATAAAAAATGGCCTCCAGTCTTACGGGACTAGAGGCCTGGTCTGCTTCGCTGACTTGGTGCAATTAACCTATTGGCTAACAAAACAATGTTTATGATGTTGATTTCATTTAATAGTATTTGTGTAAAATACCAGAGGTTTTCTTTGCTATCCCAAATCTAAATTTATGAGCTTTCGACTGGACGCATTGAAGTTTGAAAACCTTTATAAAAAGCTTCTACCTACTATTTCCACGTTTTCTTATGTCTCCGGACAAACTAAGCAGGCTTGCCCGACCGTCCAACCGATCCGACACACACGACATAACTGCTCTTTTACGATAAGAGCATGAACAGCTATCAGCAAAACAGGCCTAAAACGAAGTAACCTAAATTTTAACTCGATAAGGCATTGGTATCAATCCCTTCTTCATCTTTCTAACTATATTATACCCACCTACCTGAGAAATTGCAAGCGATTTCAGCTGAAACTAGTTCCTATTTTTATGTGGTTTTCTTCTGACCTCTTTCTAAGCTTTTTTGTTGTATAAGGCAGTCATTGAAGGAACGACGTATATTTATAAACAGTAACTTGTGTTTTAGAAAGAGAAAAAGCTAGAGAACAAGCTCTCTAGCTTAGCATGTAGACAAGACACAGTAGCTGATTGAACTCTTCTCTCGCTTGATCAGTTCGGAAGAATCCTAATCAGACTTGTGGGGGTAGGACGAAGAAGCGTTCATAAATCATATCGCTTCGGTCCTACTCCCTATTTTGACTGTATCCGCTATGCCCTTTGTATCTTAGTAAATGAACACGGGCTGCGGATTGTGTCAAAAAGATGAATCCTCCTAGAATCTGAAGATTCTGCGTCGTATTCCCTATTTTGACTGTATCCGCTACGCCCTTTGTATCTTATTCTTTCTCAAATAATTCATAGTAGTCTGCGATGGTCATTTGGGCTTTTTCTTCTTGATTGAGATCTTGGACGATATGCCCATCTTTCATCACAATCAAGCGATTTCCATATTTCAAAGCATCTTCCATATGGTGGGTGATCATAAGAGCCGTGAGGGCATCTTGTTTCACAAACTCATCCGTCAAGGTCATCAGAGCCTGGCTGGTTTTCGGATCCAAGGCTGCAGTGTGTTCATCTAATAGCAAAAGTTCTGGACGTTTTAGTGTCGCCATCAACAAGCTCAAAGCCTGACGTTGCCCCCCTGATAGAAACTCAACTGCTGTATCGATATGATTTTCCAAGCCATTGCCGATCTTAGCAAGAACTGTTTGAAACTCTTCTTTATAGCTTGCCAAGTGACGCGGAATCAAACCACGTTTTTCTCCACGAAACTTCGCTACCAAGAGATTTTCTGCCACTGTCATACGAGGCGCTGTTCCCATTTTAGGATCTTGAAAGACACGAGATAGGTACTTGGCTCTCTTCTCAGGAGAGTAGTTGGTCACATCTTCACCTAGAATATAGATCTTCCCGCTACTAACTGGAAGTGTCCCAGCAATGGTATTAAAGAGGGTTGATTTCCCAGCTCCATTGCCCCCTAAAATCGTGATAAAATCATGCTCTCGAATTTCCAAGGAGACATCATCCAGAATGACTTTTTCTTCATTCATCCCATTGCTCACAGCTTTGGTTACATTTTTTAATTCTACAATTGCTGTCATTTACTGAGTTTCGCTCCTTTCATGATTTTTCCCTTAAAGGTAGGAATCATCAGGCAGATAGCCAAGATCAAGGCACTGAAGATTCGGATATAGCTGGTATTGATGCCAAGCGCAATCACGGCCCAAATTAAAAATTGGTAGGCGATTGAACCGATTGCAATACTGAGCAAACGCTCTGTCAAGGTGACATTTGAAAAGAGAACCTCTCCAATAATGAGGCTGGCAAGCCCGATAACGATGACACCAATCCCTCGTGAAGCGTCCGCATAGCCTTCTTGTTGAGCCATCAGTGCACCAGAAAGAGCAATAATCCCATTTGAAATGACCAAGCCCATCAATTCCATCCGGTCGGTGTTGATCCCAAAACTTTTGGCCATGTCTGGATTGTCCCCTGTCGCAATATAGGCTTGACCCAAGCGTGTATCCAAGAAGAAGATCAAACCAAGGATCACAAGCGTTACGAAAATTAAACCAATCAGGATCTCATTGAACCCACTGGCAAAAGGAAGAAATTCCTGAATTTTTTTATAGCCCAAAAGTCCCAGATTAGCCCGCTGCATGACAAAGAGAATAACAGAGTTACAGGACGTCATCACCAGGATCCCTGACAAGAGCGTGGGGATTCTTCCTTTTGTGTAGAGAAGGCCCGTTGCAAGTCCCGCTAAGCATCCTGCACCAATAGCAGCCAGCGTCGCAAAGAGTGGGTTGACCCCTTTAGTAATCAAGGTCACCGCCACCGCTCCTCCAAGCGGGAAGGACCCTTCTGTCGTCATATCTGGAAAATCTAGAATTCGGAAGGTCATAAAGATTCCTAACCCTAAAATGGCCCAAATTAAACCTTGTGAAACAATTGAATTAATCATAGTTTCTCCCTTCGATAGTAGTAGTTTAATTGTAACATAAATATGGAAGAGAACCTATAGGAAATTGTCATCAATTCCCTTTAAATGCTTTTTTAAAAAACCAAAAGGTTGCCCTTCTGGTTTTTAATAGTTGGATTTTTTAAAGAATTGAAGAAAGATCTTAGTCTTCTTTTTTCTTTCGAGCAAGACCTAAGCCTGTTGCGATCATACCAAGTAAGCCAAGGCTCATAAGGGCCGTTGCAGATTCCGTACCTGTATTTGGCAATACTTCTTTCACCTTCACAATATCTGAGACCAAATTTTCTTCAACTTTTTGCTCTACCATTGGCGCAGGCGTATGGTAGCCAATCGTTGGTTTAGGCTCTGTCTTAGGTGTTGGTTGTGGTTCCGGTTGTGGTTCCGGTTGTGGTTCCGGTTGCGGTTCCGGTTGTGGCTCTTCTTTTGTAACAAGAATATTATTTTTATGCCATTCTACAGTCGGTTTTACCGTTTCTTTTAGCACAGGATCCTTTTCCAATTCAGGAGCTGTTGGCTTCACTGGTTGTTCTGGAACTTTTGGTTCCACCTTATAAAGTGGGCAAGCTGGTGGAACTGGAACTTCCTTTTCAACTGGAACATCTTTGATTTCAGGTTTTTCAGGAGCGGTTGGAGCAGTTGGTGCGGTTGGTTGCACTGGTTCTTCTCCTGGATCTTGAGGAAAGGCAACGTTTGAATTGATTGAGAACCAATAGAGAGTAGCTTCATCTGTCGCATTGGCTCCCTTGGCGGTAAATTCAAGATGGCCGTCTTTCAAGATAACAGCACCACCACCATAGTAGAGATAAGGACTTTTTGGATCATCCCAACCTTTAGTTGAACTTGAAGGATCCGCATTAAAGACTGCTCCTTCATTCATATACTGGTTCTGTTCCTTGGCAAATACTTCCTTCGTAGTTGGATCTTGATCAACACTAGAGTTTGGCAACTTAATAAACTCTTTATTCCCAATACTTACAGACTCTACGTGAGGAGTGTTTTGGTGCTTCATCCGTGGAGTGTAGGTCAAAATTCCTGAGGCCGCATCAACTGCATAGGTACCGACAATATCAGAATTATCCCCAAATTTATAGTCTTCTGTTCCAATAGAATGACCATTTCCTCCACCAGAAGCATTGACCGTCGTCACATCAAGGACAGTTTCTTCACTGACTGAGAAGCCATTCCCATCCCAAGTTGCTTTTTGACCAACGATCTTCAATGGATTATCAGCATCATTAAAGACTTGAGCGCTACCGAAGTTTGCATAGCCACGCTTCACAGCGACATCTGCTCCATCAAGACTAGGGTTACTACCATCTGAATAAGGATCCCAAGTTCCACGAACAGTGTTTCCATTGATATCTTTAGCTTCTACAAGAAGGGCACGAGGTTTGTCATTTTCAACATAAGAAGCTCCATTCCAGTGGTTTAAGGAATTCAAAGCCAAAATGGCATTATGGTTAGCTAAATTAATCAATTGATCATTTTCATCATAAAATTCAACATCAACACCAACTGTGACGGGTTGGTCTGTGTCAGTTGAGCTTCCGATTGTCATTGTTACCGCTGGATCATTGTAAATTTGAACGATTCCTCGACCGTCATTAGATGGCAAGCTTTTCACTTCATACTTGTAGACCACTTTAGCGATACGCTTGATATCACGACCTTCTTTGATATTAGCCTGGCGAAGACCCTTGTAAGTGACATCGAACTTGTCTCCAACTTTAACGACTGCCCACTCGATTTCATTATCTGCATATGGGTTCGTTGTTGTCAAATCGGAATCTTGTAGGTTCTTGGTTTCATACATCTTGGTAGCTTTACCGTCCCCATACAAGCGAGATTGACCTTCTTTTGTCAAATACGTAGTAAGACCTGTTGTTTGGTGGTAAAGCGTCGTTGTTTCCCCATCTGCCAACTCTTCTGGAAGTAAGGTCAAATCTTGTTTGTACTTCTCAGGGTTTCCACCACGCTCTTTAACCATCTTATTGAAGGCATCTTTAGCATCATCGTATTGCGCTTTTTTCTTCTTGTATAGTTCATTGTCAATCAAGTAAGCTGCTTGCGCTTCATCATAGAGGCGCTTTTTCTCCTTGTAGTCGGCTAATTTGATATCGTAAGCCTTTTGGGCCAAATTGTTTTCTGTCTCAACGGCTTGTTTGGCTTTAACAGACTCAATATAAGCTTTAAAAGCAGTTTGGTATTCTTCAAAGGCTTTTTCATAAGCCGCTTTTGCAGCCTGATTATCTGCTAGGGCTGCAGCATTTTCAGCCACTGCTTTTTCGTAAGCAACTTGCTCTTTGTTATAGGTTTCAACTTCCTTGTCATAAGCTACCTGAGCCGCTGCATTTTTCGCATCTACAACTGCTTTGTCCTTCTCATAAGTTGCTTGATTCGCTGCAACTTCTGCCTTATAGTCTGCTACGGTCTTATCCATAGCAATGGCTTGCTTCGCATAATCTTGCTCAGCAGTTTTTTCATCTGCTTGGGTCTTTGCTTCTGTTTCTGTAACTTCAAGTCCAGTAGTTACCGCATCGGTTTTCGCAGTCTCTAAATAATCTGGTACAGCAACTTCTTTAGTCTCAGTTGTCGATCTTGTTGGAGTAGCCGTTGTTGAAGTGACTGTTGTAGTAGCTGAAACAACTTCATCTGCAGAAACAGATGCAGCACCTGCTACTGCAAGAACCGTAGCGACTGCTACAGAACCAAAAGCGACAGACGTTTTTCGCAAGGCATACTTGGTAGTCTTACTACCTTTAATTAGTGACATATAGTTCCTTCTAACCTCTTTTTCAAATTTATTCTCATCAAAATCGACACATCGAACGTTGGTGTCTATTTTGGTAAAGCGATATTAACACTTGCCCCCTTATGTGTCAATATTATTTTTTGATTTTTTTCACATCTCCATTCAAATTTTGCTTCTTTTTTGATAAAACTCCTTGTTTATAAAAGTTTTCTTCTATATATGTCAAACGTTTGACATCTGATTTTTGCCGGTTCATTTTTCTAAAAAAAATTTTTTAACTTTATTTACAGAAATAAAAATAGAATAAACTGCAGAAATTCTTTTACTAATGGGCCTTACAGCTTATGCAAACGTTTCTCCTTGTTTTGTTTTTTATCACTAATTTGTACTATTTTTAAAATGCGGGGAAATTTTGTGTCAAACGTTTTTTGGTTTTTCATTTTTATGAATCAAAAACCCCTATTTAAGGCCATTTTCTAACACTTCCATGAAAATTTTCAAACAGACTTTCGTTCTTAAATTGACACTATCTAGTGAAATGTCGTATACTTATTGGCATCGATAGAACAATTTACTTTAAACTGTTCAACGAACTATACAAACAGTATGTGGGAGAAAAAATGAATCAACAAAAAAATAGTGTCTCTGAAAAAGGGCACGGCTATTTTCGCAAGCGCAACAAGGCATTAGTCTCTATGATTACCCTTTTTGGAGCCTTGATGTTAAGCTCTGTTGCCATGGCTGACGAGGTCAACACCAATCCGACTTCTGAGATCCCATCAACCGCTCAACCAGTAGCAACCAATAGCAGTACTCCTACCACTACTAGTGAGGAAGTTGCTACAACTGAAGTTGCATCTTCTTCATCGGAATCAACACCAACTGTAACTGCCACTCAATCGGTCAGTGCAGCTCCAGCAACTACTTATAATACTCCAAAAATCACCAACGACGTCACCTTTGATAAAGCGACTTATAAAAGTGGGGAAGACGTCCGCATCTCTATCAACAACCCTGAAGTGGTTTCATCTGATGTCACTGTCTCTCATTTAGATCAGGTCATTTATGAAAAGAAAAACGTTGAAGGTGGCGAACTGACAATTCCAAGTACTGTCTTTTCACCTAATGCTGGATTTATCGTAGATGTCCTTGGTAAGAAAGCAGATGGTTCCCAAGCCTTTCATAAGGCAGCGGGTCTTGCTGTTGAAGATGACTGGACGATCTACCCACGTTATGGGGTGGTTGCCGGCTCAAAAGACAATCACAACTCCATCACCAATGATCAGGTAGAAGGCTACAAGAATAGTATTGACCAATTGGCCAATATGCACATCAACAACTACTTCTTCTACGACGTTTACAATACGCCAGCTAACCCATTCCCAGCAAATGTTGAACGTTTCACTCAAGACTGGGCGACTTTCTTGATTCCAAATAGCGAAACAGATCCTGACAAGCGCAAATCCTACTTACCTGTCATCGATACAGAAGCCGTCAAAGAACTGGTGGCTCATGTCCATACAACTGGTGCCAAAGCCATGCTGTATAACATGATTTACGCGGTTTCCCTCGAAGAAGGGGTCCCAAATGAAGTAAAAAGTGCCATTGTTCGCAATCTACAAGACCATTTCAACTTTGGTAAAAAGGGTGATGTCACAGCGACCGATATCCAACAATTTCTCGATCCAGGTGATCCAAATTGGCAAAAATTTATCATTGAAGTCATGACCAAAGCCATGAAAGAAGGGAATTTTGATGGATGGCAAGGGGATACCATGGGATCTAACTGGGTGGAAAAAGTCAGTGAACCTGGAAAAGGCTTCTCTTTGAGCGAACACTATCCAGAACTAGCCGCAGCTGCAACAGAGGCCCTCAAAAAAGAAGGCTATGACTTCATGATCAACGATATCTCCACTGGAGATGCGGATCGCCTAGGTAAGACAAATGTCTCTGCTCCTTATGCAGAAGTTTGGGGAGATAGCATCGCCTATGACTCCACCTACCAAGCCTTGACTCGCCTCACCGAACGGATGCGTGATTTATACAAGGGGAAATCTCCCATCATCGCAGCCTATACCCATCGTGGTAAAAACGCATCAACCCTCAGCAAAGACAACGAATTGCTGACAGATGCTATTATCGCAGCGAGCGGTGGTTACCATATGACGACTGCAGCTCTCAATACTTCTCAAGATGCTAAAGGTTTTGGGGTGATCCAAGCAGAATGGTATCTCAATCAAAACCTACCAGTCAATGCTGACTTTGCCAATGCAGAATTCAACTACCAAGAATTCATCGTTGCTTATCAAGAACTTCTCCGCGGTCGCGACACCTTGTCACATGATACCCGTCGGATCGTAGACAATACCAATGTACTGGTGAACGGCAACTTCATCGGATCCAATCTGGATAATGCTGATGGGGTTCAACCTGGAACCGTTTATACCATTACAAAAGAAACCAAGACGGGTGATCGAATTGCTCACTTGATCAATTTGGTCGGCATCACTGAAAACAAATGGAACAGCGCTGTGAATACAACCGAAAAATTGACCAATATTCAAGCTTTTGTTCCACTCGGAAAAATCACAAAAGATCAGGCTGAACACGCCAGCATTTACTGGGCAACACCTGATGCTGTTGAAGGAAAATACAACATCAAGCTCCGGGAAACAAGCGCAAATGTTTATTATGACGGAGGGGCTGGCCAATGGATGGCTGCTATCGATGTTCCGAGTCTTGATGTATGGGATATGCTCTATGTCAAACTCAATGAAGCCGCTCATGTTCTTTATCAAGACGAAAATGGAGTTGAGCTCGAGCGTTCCAGTGATTTGGTTGGTCATACAGGTGAAAAGATCAACTACTCTACAAAAGAAACCATTGCCAACTATTTGAAGAAAGGCTATGAACTAGTAGAAAATGGCTTCGCTGCAGACGGACAACCAAACTTTGACCGCGACGCTACCAACACCAATGAAGATGGCGTTCAAGAGTTTATTGTCCGCTTGACACCAAAAATTGTAGCATTTTCAGAAGCACAGCCCATCCAAGCCGGTCAAGTTGTTCCAGGAGACAGCGAGGGTCGTGTCTATCCAACTCCTCTAGCTCCAGCTGGTCAAACAACGGCTGATCTGGATCATTTATCTGAAACAGTGACCCGTACAGTGACCTATGTAACAGAGGACAACGATGGATCTAACCGCCGGCCTGCAGGAATAGCTGATCAAACTGACAGCCTTCATTTCGCTCGCAAAGGAAGCATCAATTTGGTGACAGGCGAGACGAAGCTTGAAGACTGGACAGCTCAAGATGGCACGAGTTTTACAGCTCTTGAAAATCCCGTCAAAAAAGGCTATGTTGTCGTAGCAGAAGAATCGACTGATACCGTCTCTTCTGATCTGATAAAAGCAGGTCACCATACTGGCATTCACGCTGATGTAGCAGACATCACAGATACGGTCATCTATCGACCAGTCGGTGCCTATAGGATCAGCTATGCCACTGGTAAAGAACCAACCAATGCTCAAAAAGAGATCACTTATCTCAATGATGCTACTAATCCAACTGCCATCGCATCTCCTACCGCTATCCTTCCTTACGTGGAGGGATTAGAGCCAAAAGATGCTAATGGACAAGTCTTGAACTTTGTCGATCCTCTCGACGAGACCAAAGGCTATCTTCTTCCGAACCCTGAGTCTCCAACAGCTGATACTGCTATTTCCTATGCCATCTCCAAAGGCTCTGTCAGGGTACGATTCCTTACAGAGGGAGGCGACACTGATTTGCAAGAGGCGCAAGACCTCGCTACGGAAGCAGACTTCGGTACCAAATATACAAGTGAGGCCCCAACAGAAATCACAAAAGATGGTCGTATCTACCATCTAGTTGGACTCCGTGCGGATTCTGCGGATCCAAATGGCACCGTCACTAAAGGAATGAAAACCGTTATCTACAATTACAAGTTAGCTACGGGGACTGTCATCGCGCGATTTGTCATCCAAGATACGAGCACTGAATTACAACCAGAACTTGCGGTTGCAACGAATGTGGACAATGGAACTCATTACATCGCTAGCGCACCAGATGAGATCTCCTACGACGGCCACATCTACGAACGGATCGGTGCAGCTGAACAAACTGGGAATGTAGAAGTGGGAACAACGGTCTTAGTCTTTGCATACAAGGTCAAAGAAGTCCCTACTCCACAAACCTTCCCAGAAACAGGAAGTAAAGAAATCGTTCATCCTAGTACTTCTCATACACAACCAGCAGTAATAAAAGAAATCCCATCTACTTCTACAACAGAAGAGGATAAACCTCTTGAAACTACAAGCCAGACAGCGGATCTCCCCGAAGCTGTTCCTAACACCCCTCAAGAAGGAACTCACCTACCTGTAACAGGTGAAGAGACCTCACACCTAGCCTTACTTGGACTTGGTCTCTTAGCAGGCCTTACCAGTCTTGTCGCTTTCAAAAAGAAACATGATTAGTTAGATCCCAAACAAAAAGAAACTTCCTATGGAATTCTGTTCCAAGGAAGTTTTTTATATTTATACAACTTATTCAGAATCTATACTCCTTTTATGAAGGTAACTTACGACAATAAGGGTGTGAAGTTCTACCACCCCAAACCCTACTGTAATTCCAATTCAAAGTGGCTTCATTCCCCTTGTTGCCGGCAGTTTGAAAGATCAAATTACTTTACTAGTATACTGTTTTATCATCTGCAAGTCAATGAAAATTTTCTGAAACTAGTTACAGAATTTCTAAAAAATTTTACTATTTACCTGTATATTTTTTTATTTTCCATAACAAAGAGGCCCTGCTCTTTCGAGCAAAGCCTCTTCTTAGATCTAAAATTGTCGCCTCATCAACAAAGATGTCGATGTCTCCTCAATTTTAGTCTTCACGTTTCTTGCGTTTTGCAAGTCCAGCGAGTCCAACCATACCAAGTGCAGCACCTAACAATGCAGCTGATACTGATTGTTCTTCACCAGTGTTAGGAAGTCCTGGAGCTGGTGGAGTTGTTGGTGTCGGTGGTGTTGGAGGAGTCGTTGGTGGTGTTGTTGGTGGTGTTGGTGGCGTTGTTGGTGGTGTTGGTGGTGTATTAGGCGGTGTTGTTGGTGGTGTTGTTGGCGGAATAACAGTGTTGTTAAACTCTGTATCTTCTGGCAACTTAGTAGTAGCTACTAATACTTTACCTTCTTTATTCACCACGATACCAACGGTCGCAACCATCTTATCGTAAACAACGCTAGAATCTGTACCACGAATTTCTTCTACATGGTAGAGGTGAGTTCCTTCTTCACCACGTTTGAACTCAAGATTTGAGAAGGTAATCTTACCAGCCGCATCATTCTTCACAGTTTCGATCACATTGCCTTTTTCGTCTTTCAGAACGAAGCTGAATTCACCAGCTTTCAATGTGCGTCCTTCCAATTTCTTAGTGAATTGGAATTGAACCTTAACTGGAATGTTGACTACACGTTTTTCAGTTGGTTTTTCTGGTTTTTCTACAGTCTTCTTAGTTGGATCGTATTGGTGTACGATTTGTGAAGCTGTATTTTCGATATCCACACCCTCTTGAGCAGATTGTTTAATTTCTGCAGGGATTTCAAACTTGTAGTAACGTCCGAAGGCCAACTTAGTTGTGTCGATGACTTGTGTATTTTCTGCATCGCCAAGTGACTTAGTCAAGTCCGCTTTAGAAGTTGCAGTAATTACACCATTTTCAACCTTGATATCAAACTTAGCTGTCACATCTTCTCCTGTTACAGAGTCGTATGCTTTAATATCAGCTCCGTTGACAGTCAAGTTTGCACTGTCATATTTATCTGTTACACCTACAGATTGAATATTGTGTGCTTCAGTGAATTTAGTTGTATCCAACCATACTTGGTAGTATACTTTATCACCTTTCTTAAGTGTCTTCGTATTGATATTTTGAGCTTCGTTGTTGGCAGTACCGTCCACATATGGGTTCGCATTGGTGTCCGCAACTTTATGTTCCAGCTCGTTATCATCATCGAGAAGTTTCACACCTGTCAGATCGAATTTAGATTCGTTCAAGATGTATTTCTCTGGGTTGAATTCTGGAGTTTCTGGAGGTGTTACACGGTTGTTGAACTCTTTGTCTGCTGGATCTGTTACGTTAGTGATGAGAGCTTTCGCTGTTCCGTCATGTTTAACTTCTACAGTTACTACTGCTTTCATCGCATCGTAAGTGACAGTTCCGTCAGTACCCTTCACTTCTTCAACTGTGAACTTGTGTTCGCCTACTTGTTCTTTCTTGAATTCAAGTTTAGAGAACTTAACGTTACCAGATGCATCGTTCTTCACAGTTTCAAGAGTCTTACCATCTTTATCCTTAAGAACGAAGCTGAATTCGTTAGCTTTAAGCTCACGGCCTTCCAAACGTTTCGTGAAGTTGAATTCTACTTGCACTGGTACGCTGTTTACACGTTTTTCAGTTGGTTTGTTTGGTTTTTCAACAGTCTTGCTTACTGGGTTGTAGTAGTTGACTACTTGAGCCGCAGTATTTTCGATGTCTACTCCACCTTTAACATCCGCTTTAACAGTTGCTGGAATATCAAACTTGTAGTAACGTCCGAATTCGAATTTAGTTGTGTCAATGATTTGAGTGTTTTCTGCGTCGCCAAGTGACTTAGTGAAGCCATCTTTAAGGGTTGCAGTAATCACACCATTGTTCACAGCGATATCGAATTTAGCTGTTACATCCGCACCAGTCTTACCATCGTATGCTTTAATAGCTGAAGCTTCAACGTCGACTTTTGCCTCATCGTAGTCATCTGTGATTCCTACTGATTGGATATTGTCTTTGTTGTTTGCATCAAACTTAGTTGTGTCAAGCCATACTTGGTAAACCAATTTATCTTTTGGTTTAACAGTCTTAGTATTGATATTCGCTTTTTCGTTATTAGATGCATCGTCCGCATATGGGTTCGCATTGGTATCTGCGTACTTGTCTGCCAACTCTTTATCATCATCTAATAATGAAGTTCCAGTCAAATCAAATTCTTTTTCGTTTAGAACATATTTTTCTGGATTGAATTCTGGAGTTTCTGGAGGAGTTACACGGTTGTTAAATTCTTTATCCGCAATGTCGCCTACAGTTGCCACAAGAACTTTAGCAGTACCATCGTGTTTAACTGTGACTGTTACATTCGCTTTCATTGTGTCGTATGTAACGGTTGCGTCGCTTCCTTTAACTTCTTCTACTGTGTAGTTGTGTACGCCTTCTTGACCTTTCTTGAATTCCATAGCTGAGAATTTAACATTACCAGCCGCATCATTGCTTACAGTTTCAAGAGTCTTACCTTCTGAATCTTTAAGCACGAAGCTGAATTCGTTCGCTTTCAGTTCACGGCCTTCCAAGCGTTTAGTGAAGTTGAATTCTACTTCAACTGGAACGTTGTTTACACGTTTTTCAGTTGGTTTGCTTGGTTTTTCAACTTTCTTAGTTGTTGGGTTGTAGTAGTTTACAACTTGAGCCGCAGTATTTTCAATATCTACACCTCCAGGTACATCAGCTTTCACTGTTGTTGGGATGTCGAACTTGTAGTAACGTCCAAATGCGAATTTAGTTGTGTCGATAATTTGAGTGTTGTCCGCATCGCCAAGTGACTTAGTGAAGCCATCTTTAAGGGTTGCAGTAATCACACCATTGTTCACAGCGATATCGAATTTATCTGTTACTTCTGCGCCTGTTACTGAATCGTAAGCTTTGATCTTAGTAGAATCAAGTTCCAACTTAGTTTCATCGTAGTCATCTGAGATTCCTACTGATTGGATGTTGTCCTTGTTAGATGCGTCGAATTTAGTTGTATCCAACCATACTTGGTAAACCAACTTGTCGCCACGTTTCACAGTCTTGGTATTCAAGTTTTGTTTTTCGTTGTTTGATGCATCGTCCGCATATGGGTTCGCATTGGTATCTGCGTACTTGTCTGCCAACTCTTTATCATCATCAACGAGTTTGTCGCCTGTGATATCGAATTTCTCTTCAGAAACAACGTATTTCTCTGGTTGGAACTTAGGTTCTTCTGGAGGAGTCACACGGTTGTTAAATTCTTTATCCGCAATGTCGCCTACAGTCGCGATAAGAACTTTAGCTGTTCCATCGTGTTTCACTGTAACTGTTACATTCGCTTTCATTGTGTCGTATGTAACGGTTGCGTCTGAGCCTTTAACTTCTTCTACAGTGTAGTTGTGTACACCTTCGTCACCCTTCTTGAATTCAAGAGCTTTGAACTTAACGTTACCTGAGGCATCGTTCTTCACAGTTTCAAGAGTCTTACCTTCCGAATCTTTAAGTACGAAGCTGAATTCGTTGGCTTTAAGCTCACGGCCTTCCAAGCGTTTAGTGAAGTTGAATTCCACTTCAACTGGAACGTTGTTTACACGTTTTTCAGTTGGTTTGCTTGGTTTTTCAACTTTCTTAGTAGTTGGGTTGTAGTAGTTTACTACTTGAGCCGCAGTGTTTTCAATATCCACACCACCAGGTACATCAGCTTTCACTGTTGTTGGGATGTCGAACTTGTAGTAGCGTCCAAATTCAAACTTAGTCGTATCAATGATTTGAGTATTTTCAGCATCGCCAAGTGACTTAGTGAAGCCATCTTTAAGGGTTGCAGTGATCACACCGTTGTTCACAGTGATATCGAATTTATCTGTTACTTCTGCGCCTGTTACTGAATCGTAAGCTTTGATCTTAGTAGAATCAAGTTCCAATTTAGCTTCATCGTAGTCATCTGAGATTCCTACTGATTGGATGTTGTCCTTGTTGTTTGCGTCAAACTTAGTTGTATCCAACCATACTTGGTAAACCAACTTGTCGCCACGTTTCACAGTCTTCGTATTGATATTTTCTGCTTCATTGTTGTCTGTTTTATCTACATATGGATCAGTATTTGTTTCACCATATTTATCAGTCAACTCGGCATCATCATCAAGAAGCTTGTTATCAGTGATAGAGAATTTCTCTGTATTCAAGACGTATTTCTCTGGTTGGAACTTAGGTTCTTCTGGAGGACGAACTGTGTTATTGAATTCTTTATCAGCTGGTTCTGTCACGTTTGTGATCAAGGCTTTCGCTGTACCATCATGACGAACTTCAACTGTTACAACAGCTTTCATTGTGTCATAAGTTACGGTTGCGTCAGTTCCTTTAACCTCTTCTACTGTGTACTTGTAAGTACCCTCTTGACCCTTCTTGTATTTAAGGGCAGTGACAGTTTCACCAGCTTTATTGGTGTAATCTACTGGAGCAAACTTGATCTTACCAGCTGCATCGTTGGTTGCAGTTGCAATCACAACATTGTCGCTGTCTTTCAACTCGAATGTGAATTCGCCAGCTTTCAGATCACGGCCTTCCAATTTCTTAGTGAAGTTGAATTCTACTGAGATTGGAACACTGTTAACACGTTTTTCAGTTGGTTTGTTTGGTTTTTCAACTGTCTTGCTTACTGGGTTGTAGTAGTTAACAACTTGTGCTGCCTTGTTTTCGATATCTGCACCAGCTACAACATCGTCTTTCACTGTTGCTGGGATATCAAATTTATAGTAGCGTCCAAATTCGAACTTAGTAGTATCAATGATTTGAGTATTTTCAGCGTCGCCAAGTGACTTCGTGAAGCCATCTTTCAGGTTCGCTGTCAGAACACCATTGTTATCAGAGATATCGAATTTCGTCGTAACGTCTGCACCAGTAACTGAATCATAAACCTTGATATCTGAAGCATTAACAGTCAATTTATCCTTGTCGTAGTTATCTGTGATTCCTACTGTTTGGATATTTTCTTTGTTAGTTGCTGAGAATTTAGTTGTATCCAACCATACTTGGTAGTAAAGTTTTTGACCACGTTCAACTGGTTTCGTGTTCAAGTTTTCATCTTCGTTGTTGGCAGTTGTATCGACATATGGATTTGTATTTGTTTCACCATATTTATCTGTCAATTCAGAATCGTCATCAACGAGCTTAGTACCTGTAATATCGAATTTCGCTTTAGAAACAACGTATTTCTCTGGTTGGAACTTAGGTTCTTCTGGAGGAGTTACCTTGTTGTTAAATTCTTTATCAGCAGGTTCTGTCACGTTTGTGATCAAGGCTTTGGCTGTACCGTCATGAGAAACAGTAACGGTTACAACTGCAGACATTTCATCATAAGTGACAGTTGAGTCTGTACCTTTCACCTCTGTTACAGTGTAAGTGTAAGTACCTTCTTGACCCTTCTGGTATTTAAGGGCAGTGACAGTTTTACCAGCTTTGTTTGTGTAATCAACTGGAGTGAACTTGAAGTTACCAGCTGCATCGTTGGTTGCAGTCGCAATTACAACATTGTCGCTGTCTTTCAACTCGAATGTGAATTCGTTAGCTTTAAGATCACGACCTTCCAATTTCTTAGTGAAGTTAAATTCCACTGAGATTGGAACATTGTTGACACGTTTTTCAGTTGGTTTTTCAGGTTTTTCAACTTTCTTAGTTGTTGGGTTGTAATAGTTTACAACTTGAGCCGCAGTATTTTCGATATCTGCACCAGCTACCACATCGTCTTTCACTGTTGTTGGGATATCAAATTTATAGTAACGTCCGAATTCGAATTTAGTTGTGTCGATGACTTGTGTGTTTTCTGCATCGCCAAGTGACTTCGTGAAGCCAGCTTTCAAGTTAGCAGTGATCACACCGTTGTTGACAGCGATGTCGAATTTATCAGTTACTTCTGCACCTGTTACAGAGTCGTAAGCTTTAATGTCAGCCGCATTAAGATTTAATTTAGCTTCATCATAGTTATCTGAGATACCAACTGTTTGGATGTTGTCCTTGTTAGCTGCATCAAATTTAGTTGTATCCAACCATACTTGGTAAACCAATTTAGAACCACGTTCAACAGTCTTGGTATTCAAGTTTTCTGCTTCGTTGTTTGATGCATCGTCCGCATATGGGTTCGCATTTGTATCTGCGTACTTGTCTGCCAACTCTCTATCATCGTCAACGAGCTTGTCACCAGTGATATCGTATTTTTCTTTAGAAACAACGTATTTCTCTGGTTGGAACTTAGGTTCTGTTGGAGGAGTTACACGGTTGTTGAACTCTTTATCAGCGATTTCGCCAAGCTTAGCCACTAAAACTTTAGCTGTACCTTTGTGTTCAACAGTGATAGCTACAGTTGCTTTCATTGTGTCGTATGTCACAGTAGCATCTGTTCCTGCAACTTCTTCAACAGTGTAGTTGTGAACGCCTTCTTCACCCTTCTTGAATGTAAGAGCTGAGAACTTCACATTACCATCTTTATCGTTGCTTACAGTTTCAACAACTTTACCTGTTGAATCTTTCAATACGAAGCTGAATTCGTTAGCTTTAAGCTCACGACCTTCCAAACGTTTAGTGAAGTTGAATTCCACTTCAACTGGAACGTTATTTACACGTTTTTCAGTTGGTTTGCTTGGTTTTTCAACAGTTTTGCTTACAGGGTTGTAGTAGTTGACTACTTGAGCTGCAGTATTTTCGATGTCTGATCCACCTGGTACATCAGCTTTAACTGTTGCTGGGATATCAAATTTGTAGTAACGTCCAAAGGCGAATTTAGTTGTGTCAATGATTTGAGTGTTTTCTGCATCGCCAAGTGACTTCGTGAAGCCAGCTTTAAGAGTTGCAGTCATCACACCATTTTCAACCTTGATGTCGAATTTGTTTGTTACATCGTCACCAGTTACTGAGTCATATGCTTTGATTGCTGAACCATCTACATCAACTTTTGTTTCATCGAAGTCATCAGTAATTCCTACTGATTGAACGTTTTCTTTGTTAGTTGCTGAGAATTTAGTTGTATCTAACCATACTTGATAGTAGAGTTTATCTCCGCGGTTAACAGTCTTCGTATTGATGTTTTCTGCTTCATTGTTGTTTGTTTTATCAACATATGGATCAGTATTTGTTTCACCATATTTATCAGTCAACTCAGCATCATCATCAAGAAGTTTGTTATCAGTGATTGAGTATTTAGCTGTATTCAATACATACTTCTCTGGTTGGAACTTAGGTTCTGTTGGAGGTGTTACGGTATTGTTGAACTCTTTGTCAGCTGGTTCAGTTACGTTAGCAACCAATGCTTTAGCTGTACCGTCGTGAGATACTGTTACAGTTACTTCTGCCTTCATTGTATCGTAAGTGACAGTTGCGTCTGTACCTTTCACCTCTGTTACAGAGTAAGTGTAAGTACCTTCTTGACCCTTCTTGTATTTAAGGGCAGTGACTTTTTCACCAGCTTTATTTGTGTACTCTACTGGAGAGAATTTAATCTTACCATCTGCATCGTTGGTTGCCGTTGCGATCACAACATTGTCGCTATCTTTCAACTCAAATGTAAATTCGCCAGCTGTTAGCGCACGACCTTCCAAACGTTTTGTGAAGTTGAACTCTGCAGTGATTGGTACACTGTTCACACGTTTTTGAGTTGGTTTTTCTGGAGTTTCAACAGATTTGCTTACTGGGTTGTAAACGTGAACGATTTGGTTGGCTTTGTTCTCGATGTCTACCCCACCTGCAACGTCTGCTTTAACAGTCGCTGGGATATCGAATTTATAGTAGCGACCAAATGCAAATTTAGTTGTGTCAATAACTTGAGTGTTATCAGCATCACCTAAAGATTTGTTCATAGAAGCTTTAGATGTCGCTGTAATGACTCCGTTAGCTACTGTAATATCAAATTTAGATGTTACATCAACTCCTGTTACGCTATCGTATGCTTTAATATCAGCAGCGTTAACAGTTAACTTATCTGCATCGTAAGTATCAGAGATACCAACAGATTGGATGTTGTTTTTGTCAGTGAAGTTTTTAGTATCTAACCATACTTGGTATACTAATTTATCTCCACGTTCAACAGTCTTCGTATTGATGTTTTCTGCTTCATTGTTGTTAGTTTGATCAGCATATGGATTAGCATTTGTTTCAGTGTATTCATCTTGTAATTCATTATCATCGTCCATTAATTTTGTACCTGTTAGGTCAAATTTTTCTTTGTTAAGAACGAATTTTTCTGGTTGGAATACAGGCGTTTCTGGAGGAGTGATTTTGTTGTTGAAGACTTTATCTTCCTTACCATCAGTTGATGCTCCGTTATCATCTACACCACCAGTTGATGATACGTTTGTTACAGTTGTAAGAGCATGACCATTCTTAGCAACTTCAACAGTGATGGTTGCCTTCATAGTGTCATACGTCATACCTACTTCTTTAGTTGCAGGGATCACTTCTTCTACTGTATAAGTATGAGTACCTACTTTAGTGTTGTCAAATGAAATTTCTGTAAAGGTTACAGTTCCATCTTTTTTGTTAGCTACCGTTTCAACTTCTTGTCCATTTGCATCTTTAAGAACGAATTTAAATTCGCCATCTTTAAGTTCACGTCCAGCTAATTTCTTACTGAAGTCAAACTTAGTCTTAACTGGTGCTACAACATAGTTGTTAAACTCAGTGTCTTCTGGCATTGTAACAGCTGCGCTCAAGAGACCTGTAGCTGCATTTTTGGTTACATTAACGGTTACGACTGCGTTCATTGAATCGTAGTCGATGTTTGTATCTGTTCCAGCTTTTTCACGCACAGTGTAAGTGTGTTCACCTACAGCGTTGTATTCAATCGCATCAAATGTGATAGATCCATCTGCTGCATTTTTCTTGGTTTGGATCACATTGCCATTTTCAAGCAATTCGAATGTGAAGGCATCCTTTGTAAGTTCTTTCCCTTCAAGACGTTTAGTGAACTTGAATTGAGCTTGAGTTGCAGCAGGTGTGAAGGTATTGTTGAACTCTGTATCTGCAGGAAGAGCATTTGTTGCTTTAAGAACGTGACCTTCTTTCGTAACAGTAATTGTTACTTCAGCTTTCATTGGGTCGTAAGTCATTCCTGCTTCAGAACCTTGGACTTCTTCTACAGTATACTTGTGAACACCTACTTGTGTATTGTCAAAAGTCAAATTATCAAAGGCTACAACACCTTGTTTAGTATTGGTCTTGGTTTGAAGAGTCTTACCATTTGCATCTTTCAATACAAATGTAAATTCGCCGTCTTTAAGTTCACGTCCAGCTAATTTCTTAGTGAAGTCGAATTTAGTCTTAACCGGTGCTACAACATAGTTGTTGAAGATCTTATCATCATCGCTTGATTTGAATCCACCTTCAGCACTGTATTTAACTCCAGCTTGCAAATTACCTTGAGCGTTCTCAGTTACAGTAACTGTCATTGTGACAGTCATTGCATCGTAGTCAACGTTTGTATCAGAACCCTTTTGTTCAGTTATTGTGTAAGTATATACACCTGTTTTGTTAAATGTTAACTTGCTGAATGTCGCTTTGCCGCCCTGGTTAGTAACAGTTTCTTCATGTTTATCAGGACTGCTGCTCTTTTCTGTTAATTTGAAAGTAAACTCACCATCAACAAGTACACGTCCTTCCAATTGTTTTTCAACTTCTGGAGTTACCTCAACTGGCTCTTGTTTTACATAGTAGTAAATTGGTTGTTTATATGGTGTTAACGAGTTTAATAAGTCAACGTTTGTACCGATACCTTCTACTCCACGTTCTAATTGTGAGTTAGCTGAACCGTGACCAATTCCATCTCCTAAGAATGGTACAAATACAGTTTTATATGGTGTATATCCAGAAGCTGTTTGGAAGTTAAATGGAACTTCTTTACCATTAGGATATTGTGTGACTGCTCCAGTTTTTGGATTAGTTTCTGTATGTGGAATAGTTGTAAGAGGTGATTTCTTAACAGCTAATTCTTGAGTATTAGCTTCACCTGGCTTAATTGGTTTAGTTTCTGCGATTAACATATAGCCATCAGTACTTAATGATCCATCAGAACGTTTACTTTGTTGTTTTGGATCTAGTAAGTAAACACGAATAACTACTGAACCGTCTTCGCCTACTACTTCTTTAATACGTTTAATACCATAACGGTCCGCATCCATGAATTTAGTTCCAACTTTGTAAGGACGACTTACATAACCCGATTTATCATTTGCATCAGCAGTTTGATAAAGTTTATATCCATCAAATTGACGTTCACCAGATGCTGTGAAGCTTTGTCCTTCTTCAGCTTTAAGAGTATATCTAGCTAAATCTACTTCATTACCATTTTCTTTATAATCTTGAACAGTTTTATCTGTTTTATTAGCGTTAAATGTTGGGTTATTTTTGTCAACTACTTTATAGTAAGTTGTTTTATTAATTGTTTCTGGTATTTTAGCGTTTGAATCAGTAATTGTACGACCGTTATAAGCTGGTTCAACAACGTTTAGAATATCTGTTGTAGTACGAGCGTTATAAACAGCAGTATAAAGTGCTTGTTCAGCTGGTGTAAGTTGGTGCCCAGCGGCTACTAAATCTGTTATACTTTTTCCAACTTCATAACCATTTTGAATAAATGGTTGAGCTGCTTTACCAGTTTCAGTAGTACCAGCTTTATAATCAACTTGGAAAGTTAATTGGCTATTAGATGCTGCTGTAGTAGTTGTGAATTTTTGAATTCCACTAGATGCAGTAACAGTTCTAGTTTCTAGTACATTACCAGTTGATTTATCAATTAAATCAACAGTTGTATCTGTAGATTCATCAAATCTCTTATAAGCACGAGCATAGTATTTTGTACCATAACGTTCATTGAATCTAGTTAAATCCCAGATAGCGTATGTGTACCAATCTCCTTCTTTTCTCGCGTACCCAGCTGGTACAGGTTGAGAGCTTACAGTTGCACCGTTAGCATCTTTAATTTCTGGAGTTACTTTTTCCCCATCTTTTAAGTAAGTACTTACCGCTACTGGGTTAGAGTTGTGGTCTCCAGATACAGCTTCGTCAGTAACAGCGCGACGACTACGACGACGGCTGCTTATTGCTAATGCTCCTGCATTTGTACGTTCTGCATTAGCATTTGCTACAGCCACAGCTGCATCTGCATCTGTACTTGCTGAACTTTCTGCTTGCGTACCAGTGATCGGAGCTGCTGAACTTACAGTAGCTGAAAAAGTAGTCGTTCCTGCTGGTGTAGCTGCTTCTTCTCTTGTAGCTGCTCTTTCTGAGCTTTCACCTGCTGCAGAAGGAGTTGCAGTAGGTTGAGCTGTGGTAGCCGCTGTTGTAGAAGCTGGTTTAGAGCTTGACTCTTTTTTCTTCTCTACAGGTTTGCTGGTTTCTGATGACGCTGTCGTTTTTGGAGCTTCTTCAGATTTTTTAGTTTCAGCTTTAGCTGGTTTTGCAGCTTCTTCAGCTTTCGCTTCCTTGTTTTCTGTAGCAGCTGGTGTTTCAGCTACTTCAGCTTTTTCAGTTGCTGGAGCTGGTGTTTCTGAAGTTGCAGCAGCAGTCCCAGAACGGTCAATTTTTGGAACTGATGCTCCTTCCCCGTATGCCTTAGAAGCAGCTGGTGCTTCTGATTGACTTGACTCTGTTGTAGCAGGTTGTGCTGCTTCTGAAGCTGCTGTTTCTGCAGTTCCAGAGGCTGCTGTTGCTTCATCCGCTGATGCAGATTGAGCTCCTGCAGCAAAGAGCGCTGTTCCTAAGAGAACAGAACAAACCCCAATGCTATATTTTCGTAAAGAAAAGCGTTGGCGTCTATTGAAAATATCCTTCATTTATAGGATCTCCTTTTTCATATTTCATGATTCCATGATACAAATAAAATTGTAACACGATCGACACAGAGAATCAATATGTCGAAATAAATATGTCATAATTCTGTAAAAATGTCATAGTTTACCACGATTTTTTAATCATTTTGTCACATTTTTTCCTAGCCGGTTCATTTTTTTACACCAGTAAAAAAGAGTTCAAGAAAACAAAGTCCTTTTGTTTTCTTGAACTCTTCTATTTTATTTCACTTCGGAGATCAATCCGGTATCCACATCATACACAGCTCCTGAGATAATGACATCCTCTGGAATCAAAGGGGAATTCTTGAGAAGCTCCATATCCTCGCGAACGCTCTCTTTAATATCTTGAAAGGGGAGAAAATCGCGCTCTCCAACATCTACTCCCAGTTCTTTCTTTAAATGTTCCCGGAAACCTTCGTTTTCAAAGGTTTGTGCGCCACAGTCTGTATGGTGCAAGACAACAATTTCACGGGTTCCCATTTGCTGCTGGGAAATGACCAAGGAGCGGATCATGTCATCGGTCACGCGCCCTCCAGCATTCCTCAAAATATGGGCATCTCCAAGAGCTAAACCCAGTGCTGGTGCCACGTGAAGGCGAGAATCCATACAGGTCACGATGGCAACTTGTGTTTTCGGCTTAATCGGCAGACGGAGGTCTCCATGTAGAGCCACATAAGCTTGGTTGGCTGTTAAAAAATTATCAAAATAAGACATGGTCTCTCCTTTATTCCTTTGAATGTCAAATCATCTATTATTTTATCATATTCCCTTCTTTCTGTCAGGTGCTATCTGCTCATATTTGTCACATCGGAAAAAGAGAGTGGGACTAAAATCGGTCATTCGTTAGAATTCGATTTTGTCGTCCCACCTCCGCACAGTTGAGTAGGGCTGTAAAAGCTGATGAAATCAGCGTAGTACACATAATCACTGCGTCTTGCTCGACAATCCAAAGACAATTGAGAGGCTAGGACTTTTGTCCCAGCCTCTTTTCTTCTATCAAAATACTTTCTTCAAGACTTCAGCTAGTGTAGTCACACCGACCACTTGGATACCTGATGGTGTCGTGATCCCCGTCAGAGAATTTTTAGGTACATAAATCTTGGTGAAACCGAGCTTAGCAGCTTCATTGATCCGTTGTTCGATCCGATTGACTCGGCGGACTTCTCCGGTCAAGCCCAACTCTCCAACGAAACACTCTTGCGGGTTGGTTGGCTTGTCCTTGTAGCTCGAGGCAATGGCAACTGCAACCGCTAGGTCGATAGCCGGCTCATCCAACTTGACACCACCTGCAGACTTGAGGTAGGCATCCTGATTTTGAAGGAGCAAACCCGCTCGTTTTTCTAGCACCGCCATGATGAGACTAGCTCGATTGAAATCAAGCCCCGTTGTCGTCCGCTTGGCATTTCCAAACATGGTCGGTGTCACCAATGCCTGCACTTCAGCTAGAATCGGACGGGTCCCTTCCATAGTGACAACGATGGACGATCCAGTCGCCCCATCCAGGCGCTCTTCTAGAAAGACCTGGCTCGGATTAAGGACCTCGACCAGGCCACCTGACTGCATCTCAAAGATCCCAATCTCATTTGTTGAGCCAAAGCGGTTTTTGACCGCTCTCAGGATCCGGAAGGTGTGGTGGCGCTCGCCTTCAAAGTAGAGCACCGTATCCACCATGTGCTCCAACATACGCGGGCCTGCCAAGGTTCCTTCCTTTGTTACGTGCCCAACGATAAAGATGGCAATGTTATTAGTCTTAGCCAGCTGCATGAGCTCAGCGGTTACTTCACGTACCTGGGAAACCGATCCTTGAACCCCTGAAATCTCAGGAGACATAATCGTCTGAATAGAGTCAATGATCAGAAAATCAGGCTGGATGCGCTCTACTTCTGCTCGCACGCTCTGCATATTGGTCTCGGCATAGAGGTAAAACTCGCTATCGATATCTCCCAATCGCTCTGCCCGAAGTTTGATCTGCTGGGCCGACTCCTCCCCACTGACATAGAGAACCGTTCCCACTTGAGACAGTTGGGTTGATACTTGAAGGAGAAGGGTTGATTTCCCAATCCCTGGATCTCCCCCGATTAGGACCAGACTTCCTGGCACCACACCGCCCCCAAGGACGCGGTTGAATTCTTCCATCTCGGTCTTGGTACGATGGACATTGATGGAGGTCACATCCGCCAATTTCATGGGTTTGGTTTTTTCACCTGTCAAGGATACCCGGGCATTCTTCACCTCAGCAACCTCGACTTCCTCGACAAAGGAAGACCAAGAACCACAGTTAGGACAGCGCCCTAAATACTTAGGTGAATTATAGGCACAATTTTGACACACAAACGTCGTTTTTTTCTTAGCTATGATGATTCTCCTTCTACTGCGACTCCTATAGAGCGCCACTTATACAATGTATTTTGAAATCTCTTCTGGTTGGCAACTCCGACAGCAGACAAATCGACAGAAACCTGATAATTCTCCTTGACAGCTGCCAAAACGGAAGCCTTGACACAGCCATTGCCATCTACCCCTATAAACTCTATACTTTTAGCACTGTTTCCCTCTAAAAAATTTTTTAAATCTGGATTAGTAAAGCAAGAAGCCCGACGCTTTTCAAAAATACGAGAAGATACAACCAGCAAGTCGGTCGCAAATTTCTTCTTTCTATCTTTTCTCTCCCAGAAAAAACGATTGAGAATATAGACAACTCGGTCGCTAGGATAGGTAGCAATTTTGTCATTTACAGCTGCAGTCAGTTTTTCATGATATGCTTTTCCTACAGCAACGTAATCTGACTGCATGTCTACAACTAATAAATAGTCTGCCATTTTATTCCTTTATTTCCCCGTACTTCCAAATCCACCAGTCCGCACGCCGGCTGCCTCATCTCCATCTGCAATTAAGAAAGGAGCAAAGACAGCCTGAACCACGCGTTCCCCGACTTCAAGGACGACTTCTTGGTCGGTGATGTTTTTCATCTGAGCAAAGATATGACCTTCATTTCCAGGATTGCCGTAGTAGTCTCCATCGATAACCCCCACAGAGTTGATCAAGACCAGGCCTTTTTTGCGAGGGTTAGAGGAACGGTCGTAGAGATAGAGCACCTCACCCGCTTGCATATAGGCCTTGACCCCAGTTGGAACGAGGACGATCTCTCCTGGTGCAATCACTGTGCGCTCGGCTACCTTCAAATCATAGCCAGCCGCATGGGCCGTCTCCCGTTTTGGAAGCAAGTCCTGATTGGTATAGCTTGATACAAGTTCAAATCCACGAATTTTTGTCATCATGATTCCTCTTTCATTCTAAATAGTTTCTATCTCTTCTATTATACCATCACTTTGCCCTAGCGTCTCTCCTATACTACTATTCGTATTTTTTTAGTTTTTTTGGAAAATTATTGACAGTTTCGTGTATGCTTTCTGAAAATTATAGTAAGTAAATGAAAATATATTTTATTATATGATTTATGCCAAAAATCGCCCTTTAAAGCTTGAAGCTACTCATCATTTTTGCTATAATTCCCTTTGTAGGGAATAATTTTAAAACTAAAATATTTTTCTTACTAAAACAAATATATGGAGGTCTTTCTCAAGATTCAATTTGGAAACTTGAGATCTTACGGAGCGGATACAGATCTCGACCAGTTTGACCATATTGTATAGTGGGAATAGGATTTTATGAAAAAAGGGGTAGATAAAATGGATAAGAAAAAAAATGTCAAAATTTTTGCATTTATCCTTGCTTTATTAACGGTTCTCTTCACTCTTAGCCTGACCAAAACATCAGCCGAGACACCCGGAGTAACCGTTACTGGTAAATTCGTGGATACGATTTCAAATATCAAAGTATCCAACAATGAAGGAGGAGATCTCAACTGGGACTTACAACAGTGGGCAACCTTCCGAATCAACGCTGATTTTGATTTGTCTGGAAAAAATGTTAAAGCAGGAGATTCAACTGTAGTTACTGTTCCAGATGCTTTGATGATTACTTCAAGTTCGTTTCCAATTAGAGATTTAAATACAAATGAAGTTATCGCAAATGCTAAAGTAAACCCAGATAATAAATCCATTACAATTACCTATACGGATTATGTTGAAAAACACTCCGATACAAGCGGATCATTCTTCTTTTACGCTCGTATCGATTTCAAAAAACACCCTCAAAAAGGTGAGGTTCCAGTAGAAATCACCATTAACAACGAAACAAAATTTGCTGGTAAAGTTTCATTTACTGGTGTCGGCGACGGAAATCCAAGACTTTTAACAAAGACTAGTTGGGTAAACGCAGGGGACCAAAGGGAAATTCAATACACGATTTCTGTCAATCGTACAAAGCAAAATATTAAGAATGCCACACTCGAAGATCACTTACAATTTACGAATGCTTCATACGTAAAAGATAGCATTAAAATTATTAAAGGTAAATTCTCTTTTGATGCTGGTGAATGGGTATTCTCTGATAGAGTTGATGTAACAGACCAACATAAGATTACAATTAGCGAAGATGGTCGATCATTTGTTATCGATTTAGGTGATGTTACTGAAAATGACCAATATCGTATTGCTTATAATGTTCGTTTAAATTATGACCCTGCCGACGGAGAGGTTTTGAGAAATGAAGCAACTCTTAAAGGTATAGGTATTGAAACCAAAAATATAACGAATGCTGCAGCCGTTCAAATTCCTGGTGGTGCTGGTCTTGGTTATGTTTACTCAATCAATATCCATAAAGTAGACGATGCAAATCAACCTCTTAAAGGTGCTAAGTTTAGAGTTGTTCGTCAAGCTAATAATCAAGTCATTGGTGAGTTTGAATCAGATGAAAATGGTAATATTGCTGTTGGCAAACTGTTAAAAGATAAATATATCTTAACTGAAATTGAAGCCCCTTCAGGTCATATCATCAAAGAAGCCGATACTGTGGTTAATGTTGAAGATTTTGGAGCAGATCATTCGGTAACCAAAACAATTATTAATCCGAAAGATAAGCCAAAAGAAACAAAAGCTACCATCGAACTTGATAAAACTCTTACCGGTCGTGATCTAAAAGACGGTGAGTTTAGCTTTGAATTGTACGAGGGTGCAACTAAGCTTCAAACTGTTACAAACAAAAACGGAAAAGTAACATTTGCACCAATTGAGTACACCGAAGAAGGTGAACACACATACACTGTTAAGGAAGTAGCTGGAAATACCCCAGGTATTACCTATGACAAGACTGATAAACAAGTAACTGTTAAGGTGAAAAAAGATGGCGACAACCTGAAAGCAGATGTGGCTTATCCAGATAATAAAACCTTCTCAAATACTTATACGGCTCCTCAACCAGCAAAAGCTAAAATTTCAGCTAGCAAGATTTTAGAAGGTGCTGAATTGAAGAATGGTGAATTCAATTTCCAATTGTTGGATGAGACCGGAAAAGTTCTTCAAACAAAACAAAATGCTGCAGATGGTACGGTAACCTTTGATGACATTTCATATTCATCAGAGGACGCAGGAAAAACCTTCCACTACACGATTAAAGAAGTTATTCCTGAAAGCAAAGCAAAAGGAATGACCTACGATGAAGGAAGTATTGATGCGACTGTAACTGTCACAAAAGATGATGCAAGCAATACACTCAAAGCTTCTGTGGCATATGGTGATAAGACATCCTTCACTAACAAATTGGTAACAACTTCAATCCCACCAACACCACCGACTGTTGACAAACCTGAATTGAAACTTTACAACATTCTATTGCACAAAGCTAACGCAGATGGAAATGCTCTTGCAGGCGCCGTCTTTGGACTCTTTGAAGCAGATGGTACAACTCCAGTTGCCAACCCATACGGCGAAGGTCAAGCGACTGCAACTTCAGATGCCAGTGGTCTGGTTACCTTTACAGGATTTGAAGCAAAAGATTATGTAGTGAGAGAGCTTACAGCTCCAGAAGGTTATCAACTATCAACAGATGTGATTAAAGTTTCTGCTAGCGAGTTGAAAGCTGCGACTAACCTCGTCGTAGACAAAGGAACAGTGGTCAATAAACCATTCACTTCAATTCCGCCAACTCCTCCAACTGTTGACAAACCTGAATTGAAACTTTATAGCATTCAATTACATAAAGTCAACAATGAAGGAAAACCACTTGTTGGAGCTGTCTTTGGACTCTTTGAGGCAGATGGTACAACTCCAGTTGCCAACCCATATGGTGAAGGTCAAGCGACTGCGACCTCAGATGCCAATGGCCTCGTTACCTTTACAGGACTTGTAGCCAAGGATTATGTTGTGAAAGAAATCACTGCTCCAGAAGGCTACCAACTTTCTGAAGAAGTGATTACTGTTTCAGCTAGTCAATTGATTGCCTCAACTGACCAGGTGCTTGATCAAGGAAAAGTAGTCAATAAACCGTTCACTGCGATTCCACCAACACCACCGACTGTTGACAAACCTGAATTGAAACTTTACAATATTCAATTGCATAAGGTGAATAAAGAAGGTAAAGCACTTGCAGGAGCTGTCTTTGGACTCTTTGAAGCAGATGGTACAACTCCGGTAGCTAATCCATACGGTGAGGGTCAAGCAACTGTATCTTCGGATGCAGATGGTCTTGTAACCTTCATAGGATTTGAAGCAAGAGATTATGTCATCAAGGAGTTAACAGCGCCAACTGGCTACCAACTATTAACGAATCCAATCACTGTCACAGCGGAAGACTATGTACAAGCTACAGACTTGGTTGTAGATAAAGGAAATGTAGTTAATGAACTAACTCCTCCGACACCTCCGACCCCGCCAACTACTCCTCCAACTCCACCAACTACTCCATCAACAGATAAACCAAAAGGTGATAAGCCTTCTGGAAGTCAACCAAAAGAAGAGAAGAAACATACTCTTCCTTCTACAGGTGAAACAGTGAGTGAGGGACTAGTAGCTGCAGGACTTGCTTTGGCAGTAGCTGGAAGCGCCTTGGTTTACAAAAAACGTGAAAATTAATTTCTAAAACAGGTTTTGTTCTAGCCCTGCTAGACAAACCTGTTTTTTTACGCGATAAATATTATTTATCATCTCCTTTAAAAATACATATTAGACACTATCACTAATGGGTGGTAAGATAAGTATTAGTAATAATGAAGGAGGAATGAATATGTGCAGAACAATTGTTGGGGTATCCGCTAATCTCTGTCCGGTGGACCCGGAAGGGAAAAACCTTCATTCCTCCGTTTCCAGCCAGTTTGCAGAAGGGATTCGTCAAGCAGGTGGACTTCCAATGGTCATCCCGATGGGGGATCCTTCCTTAGTTAAGGACTATGTTGAAACGATTGACAAATTGATATTAAGTGGAGGCCAAAATGTCGATCCTAGTCTCTATGGCGAAGAAAAAACCATCGAGAGCGATGATTACAATATCGAACGGGATCAATTTGAGCTTGCCCTACTGAAGGAAGCAGTACGCCAAAACAAACCGGTTCTAGGAATTTGCCGTGGGGTTCAGTTGATCAATGTGGCTTTTGGAGGAACACTCAACCAAGAGATCGAAGGGCATTGGCAAGGACTTCCGTTTGGGACTTCCCATTCTATCCAGACTAAAAAAGGCAGTGTGGTGGAACAACTCTTTGGTCAGGCCAGTCGGATTAATTCCGTGCACCGCCAAAGTATCAAGGATCTTGCACCGAATTTCCGTGCGACCGCCTTTGATCCGCGCGATCACACCATCGAAGCCATTGAAGCAGTAGACGGCCATCGGATTATGGGCTTGCAGTGGCATCCAGAATACTTGGTCAATGAAGAAAAAGGGAATTTAGAACTCTTCCGTTATTTATTGCAGGAATTATAATGAAGTTAGAGATTGGACTTGAGCCGATCTCTTTTTTGTGTCTAAGAAAAGACGCGCAAGACATCAGAAATAATGTCAGAAAACAGTACGGTCATCAATAAAAAAACAGGTCCATCTAGCAATGCTAGATGAAAACCTGTTTTAAGAATTATTATTCGTGGCGTTTTTTAGCAACGAGTATGCTTCCAGCACCTGCAAGGGCAAGCCCTGCTGCAACAAGTCCAGTACTTACTGTTTCACCTGTAGAAGGAAGAGATCTCTTACCTTCTCCCTTTGGAGGATTTGATGGAATCTGTTTTTTAGGCTTGTCAGTAGAAGGCGGTGGGGTCTTTCCTGTTGGCGGAGTCGGAGGAGTTAGTTCATTAACTACATTTCCTTTATCCACAACCAAGTCTGTAGCTTGTACATAGTCTTCCGCTGTAACAGTGATTGGATCGCTCAACAATTGATAGCCAGCTGGAGCTGTCAATTCCTTGATGACATAATCTCTTGCTTCAAATCCTATGAAGGTTACAAGACCATCTGCATCCGAAGATACAGTTGCTTGACCTTCACCGTATGGATTAGCTACCGGAGTTGTACCATCTGCTTCAAAGAGTCCAAAGACTGCTCCTGCAAGTGCTTTACCTTCTTTATTCACCTTATGCAATTGGATGTTGTAGAGTTTTAATTTAGGTTTATCAACAGTTGGTGGAGTAGGTGGAATTGAAGTGAACGGTTTGTTAACGACATTTCCTTTATCCACTACACTGTTTGAAGCAACCAAATCACTAGCTGCGACCTTGATGACTTCATCTGATAATTGGTAACCGTCTGGAGCTGTAAGCTCTCTTACTACATAATCTTTTGCTTCTAATCCTGTAAAGGTTACAAGACCGTTCGCATCTGAAGTCGCAGTCGCTTGACCTTCTCCATATGGGTTGGCAACTGGAGTAGTACCATCTGCCTCAAAGAGTCCAAAGACAGCTCCAACAAGTGGTTTCCCTTCATTGTTGACTTTATGTAATTGAATGCTATAAAGTTTCAATTCAGGTTTGTCAACAGTTGGAGGAGTTGGCGGAATTGAAGTGAATGGTTTGTTGACCACTGTTCCTTTGTCTACGACGAGGTTAGTCGCAGCTCTCAACTCGCTAGCAGAAACTTTAATCACATCTGTTGATAGTTGGTAACCGTCTGGAGCTGTAAGCTCTCTCACTACATAATCTTTTGCTTCCAATCCCGTAAAGGTTACAAGCCCCTTCTTACCTTCTTCATCTGATGAAGTAGCTGTCGCTTGACCTTCTCCATAAGGATTTGCTACAGGAGTAGTACCATCGGCTTCAAAGAGACCAAATACAGCACCTGCAAGAGCATTTCCATCTGCGTTAGCTTTGTGCAATTGAATGTTGTAGAGTTTCAATTCAGGTTTGTCAACAGTTGGAGGAGTTGGCGGAATTGAAGTTGTTACCAATTTGTTAGTGAATGATTTCTTATCACCATATGCCACAGAAGCTTTGAGTGTATTGCTTGCATCATCTTTTGTGACAGTTACAGTCGCATCAATACTTCCTTCATCGTAGGTCATTCCTTTTGCTTTGCTTTCAGGAATGACTTCTTTGATCGTGTAGTGGAAAGTTTTTCCTGCATCCTCTGATGAATATGAAAGGTCATCAAAGGCTACCGTACCATCTTCAGCATTTTGTTTTGTTTGAAGAACTTTTCCGGTTTCATCCAACAATTGGAAATTGAATTCGCCATTCTTCAATTCAGCACCTTCTAAAATCTTGCTAGCTGAAATTTTAGCTTTTGCTGGACTTGGAGCTGAGTAAGTATTTGCAAAGACCTTGCTTTCTGGATAGACAACTGTTGCTTTTAGGTTGTCTCCATCTTTTGTTACCTTAACGGTGACTTGTTTTTCGGCTGTATCGTATGTGATACCTGGGGTAGTTCCCTTCACTTCCTTCACAGTATAAGTGTGTTCACCTTCTGCTGTGTAAGAAATAGATTCAAAGGTTACTTTACCAGCTTTGTTGGTAACAGTTTGAAGCTTGTTAGCTCCTTCGTACAATTCAAAACTAAACTCGCCATCTACCAAGTCACGGCCTGTCAACTCTTTCTCTAATTCAATTGTTGCAGTCGTTGCGTTTGGTGTGAAGGCATTGGTAAATGTTTTGCTTTCTGGATAGATAACTTCTGCCTTCAAGGCATCTCCATCACGAGTGACTTTAACAGTCACTTGTTTTTCGGAAGCATCGTAAGTAACAGTGGCATTGTCCCCTTTAACCTCTTTCACAGTGTAAGTGTGTTCACCTTCTGCAGTGTAAGAAATAGATTCAAAGGTTACTTTGCCAGCTTTGTTAGTGACAGTTTGAAGCTTGTTAGCTCCTTCGTACAATTCAAAGCTAAACTCGCCGTCTACCAAGTCACGACCTGTCAACTCTTTCTCTAATTCAATTGTTGCATTCGCCGCCTTTGGTGTGAAGGCATTGGTAAATGTTTTGCTTTTTGGATAGACAACTTCTGCCTTCAAGGCATCTCCATCACGAGTGACTTTAACAGTCACTTGTTTTTCAGAAGCATCGTAAGCAATAGTGGCATTATCCCCTTTAACCTCTTTCACAGTGTAAGTGTGTTCACCTTCTGCTGTGTAAGAAATAGATTCAAAGGTTACTTTACCAGCTTTGTTGGTAACAGTTTGAAGCTTGTTCGCACCTTCGTACAATTCAAAATTAAACTCACCGTCTACCAAGTCACGACCCGTAAGGGCCTTATCTAATTCAATCACCGCACTGGTTGGTGTCGGTTCTTTAACAATTTTCTTGTTTGTAACTGTTTTAAGGGCTGTTTTTGTTGTTCCAAAATCTTCTGATTTGACATCAATTGGAGTTGCATCCAATTCATATCCTTCTGGAGCTTTTGTTTCAACTAATTGGTAGGCTGTATTCAACAAGCCACCAATACTTGCTTCTCCCTTTGCATTGGTTGTCAACTTACCGACAACGGCACCCGTTGCAACACGGATTACATTAAATTCAGCACCTGCTAAAGCAGTGTTTTCATCCTGGCTATCAACTTTCTTGAGGTTGATGGAGAAGGTATAACCTTCAGCCTCCCCAGTAGCAGTTTGATAAACGAATGGGTTGCTCTTTGTTTCAACAACTTTTTGAGCTTTCAAGGTTACATTATTGAGGAACTTCTCACCTTTTGCAGGGGTATAAGGAATCTTCACCTTATAAATAATCGAGTAACCTTCGCCTTGGGCTACATTGCCCAAGCTGATTTTGAAGCTCTTCTTATCTGCTCCAAACTCAACTGGCATGTTAACGATTTGCCCATTTTTCAAGTCTAATTTATACGAACTGTTAACGACCCAATTCCCTTTTTTAATCACAAAGGAATCTTCTACATAGCTCATTCCTTCTGTTTGCAATTGGTCAGTCACAACTGCTTCTGTTAACGGCTCTTTCGCTGCATTGACACGTACTTCATATTGACGTGTGATACTGCCATCTGCTAAGAGTTTTGTATCCCAGCTAACCTTGTCCAAGGTCTTTTCAGCATTCCCTGGGTCAACTACAAAGTCAACTTTCCCTACAGGGACAGGATTGTTATCCACATTCAAGGTGATGGGAACCTTGCTTGGAGATGCAGTTGCAGGCTCTACCCGAACTCCAAAAGACAAGCTACCTGAAATGTCCGAGTTTTTTTTCACATAATCTGTATATGTCAAGGTGATGGTTTTGCTTGCGGCATTAATAACTGCTTTTGCAACCACAGACTTACCATCCGGACTCATGACATCAAATGTCTGATCCTTAATAAATTTTAAATTCTGAGGGAGGGCAATGACCGCTTGATCCCCAGATTTAACTCCGTTCGGAACATTGAAAGTTAGATCAACCTCAATGTCCGTGTACTGGTCCACGGGTGACTTAGCAGGTGTGATCGTTTTACTTGTAATTTGGATCTTTCCTGATGTGCCATCCGCATTGGCCGACCGAATGTTGGACAAACCAAAGACACTAGCTAAAACTAATACTAGGGTTAGTATTATTTTTAAGCTCTTTTTCATCATAAACTCCTTTTTCTTTTTATTTCTCCTATATATCACTAATTAGAGTAATATATGTAAGAGATTGTACTATATTCAACATATAAATGCAAGCATCATCTACTAAAATTATCAAGATTCTTTCAATTATCATATTATTTGCTTTTCCTATGAATTTCAGCTAGATTCCAAAGCTTTTTTTCCTATAGTATGGTAAAATAGAAATGAAATCTTCACGAAGGAGAATACTATGGAAAAACAAACCGTTGCAGTATTGGGTCCTGGTTCATGGGGAACAGCCCTTTCACAAGTCCTCAATGATAACGGCCATGAAGTCCGTCTCTGGGGAAATATCCAAGAACAAATCGATGAAATCAATACCGCTCATACCAATCAACGCTATTTCAAAGATATCGTTATTAGCGAAGACATCACTGCTACGACTGATTTGAAAGCAGCTTTGGACGGTGTGGACGCTATCCTCTTTGTCGTTCCTACAAAGGTGACCCGTTTGGTGGCGAAACAAGTCGCTGAAACACTGGATCACCCTGTAACAGTCATGCACGCTTCCAAGGGACTAGAACCTGGTACACACGATCGGATTTCTCAAATCCTTGAAGAAGAAATTCCTGCTTCTCTTCGCAGCGAGGTGGTGGTCGTTTCTGGACCTAGTCACGCGGAAGAAACCATCGTACGGGACATCACCCTCATTACAGCTGCCTCAATAGATTTAGAAGCTGCACGCTATGTTCAAGAACTCTTTAGCAATCACTACTTCCGCCTGTATACCAATACAGATGTTATCGGAGTGGAAACTGCTGGAGCCTTGAAGAACATCATCGCGGTCGGAGCTGGAGCCCTGCACGGTCTTGGTTATGGGGACAATGCCAAAGCAGCCATCATCACGCGCGGTCTCGCTGAAATCACGCGCCTTGGCGTTAAGCTCGGAGCTAGCCCATTGACCTATAGCGGTTTGTCTGGGGTCGGTGACTTGATCGTTACCGGAACTTCTGTCCATTCCCGCAACTGGCGAGCTGGGGACGCTCTCGGACGTGGCGAAAAATTGGAAGACATCGAAGCCAACATGGGCATGATCATTGAAGGGATCTCTACGACCAAAGTCGCCCACGAGCTGGCCCAAGAATTGGATGTCTACATGCCGATTACACAAGCCATTTACCAAGTCATCTATGAAGGAAAAGATATCCGCGAAGCCATCCACCACATGATGAGCAATGAATTTAAAGAAGAAAATGAGTGGAAATAAGTCAACCACCCTATCATCAATCCTACCTTTTAGAAAGGAAACTATATGACTAAAGTTAGAAAAGCAGTCATTCCTGCGGCTGGTTTGGGGACACGCTTCCTCCCAGCTACCAAAGCTTTGGCAAAAGAAATGTTGCCAATCGTTGACAAACCTACGATCCAATTCATCGTAGAAGAGGCTCTGAAATCTGGGATTGAAGAAATCCTTGTCGTAACAGGGAAGGCTAAACGTTCGATCGAAGACCATTTCGATTCTAACTTCGAATTGGAATACAATCTCGAGCAAAAAGGCAAGACTGACTTACTCAAGTTGGTCAATGATACAACAGCGATCAATCTTCATTTCATCCGCCAAAGTCACCCTCGAGGTTTAGGGGACGCTGTTCTTCAAGCGAAAGCCTTTGTTGGAAACGAGCCTTTTGTCGTCATGCTGGGAGATGACCTGATGGACATCACTAATGATGATGCCCTGCCATTGACCAAACAATTGATGAACGACTACGATGAAACCCATGCGTCCACTATCGCTGTGATGGAAGTCCCTCACGAAGAGGTTTCTTCTTACGGTGTGATCGCACCTCAAGGCGAAGGCATTAACGGTCTTTATAGCGTTGAAACGTTTGTCGAAAAACCAAACCCAGAGGATGCTCCAAGTGATCTCGCTATTATCGGGCGCTATCTCTTGACTCCTGAAATCTTTGATATTCTTGCAAATCAAGAACCAGGTGCCGGCAATGAAATTCAATTGACGGATGCGATCGACACCCTCAATAAGACCCAACGAGTCTTTGCCCGTGAATTTAAAGGCCAGCGCTACGATGTGGGTGATAAATTCGGCTTCATGAAAACTTCGATTGACTATGCCTTGAAACACCCTCAAGTCAAAGATGATCTCAAACAGTATATCATTGATCTTGGAAAACATTTAGAAGAATCTGAGAAAGCGACCAAGGAGTAAAAAATACTCACCCTGATTTTTCGACTATAAAGCAAAGAGACCGGA